>NZ_JBQXYB010000002.1:0-528694 GCF_052645315.1 Salinicola sp. V024 | reverse complement strand
CACCACACAGGCTGCTTCCTGCTTGAATTCCGGCGTAAAAGATCGTCGTTTCCTGCTCATCAGACACCTCGCTAATGGTGGCAAGATTACCACCTATGCTGATGTCCGGTGTCATTGGACCACTACAGGGGCTCTGCTGCCTGTGGTCTCCTAATTCACATCACCCCAGCCCCGCAATCAGGTTCGGCATCACAAACGCGGCGGATAGCGGCATCCTCGGGTTGTAAGGTGGTGTGCTCAATACCGAAGCGCCCCCGCAATGTAGTTTGCAACTGCGGCAGTATCTCTTCCCATCGCCCCATCGCTTCCACATCAATATGCGCCGCTAGCGCTTGGCTGTTTGATGACAGGCTCCAGATATGCATGTCATGGATAGCAACGACGCCGTCGACCCGGACAAGGGCGCAGCCGACTTCATGTGCATCGATTCCTTCTGGCACGCCTTCCATCAACACTTGCGTCACCTCACGCAGTAGTCGAATGGCGGATACCAGAATCAATAGGCTGACGAAAAGAGACAGGATCGGGTCCGCAATGGGCGGCCCGCCCAGATAAATGACCGCCCCGGCAACCAGCGCAGCGACCGAGCCCAGCAAGTCTCCCATTACGTGCAGGAGCGCTCCGCGAACGTTTATAGTCTGCTCTCCACGCATCAGCGCCCAAGCCACTGCGATATTCACCAGCAAACCGAGCCCGCCGATCGCCAAAACCATGCCACCGGCAACAGCGGGGGTGTCTGCCATGCGGCGGATCGCTTCATAGGCGATAAATACAATCACTCCGAACATAAACAGCACGTTAAACAGGGCACCGAGAATTTCGGCGCGCTTGAGTCCAAAGGAATGCTGACGCGATGCCGGCTTCTTGGCCAGCCAAGCGGCGAAAGCACCAATCCCTAACGACAATGAATCGGTAAGCATGTGGCCTGCGTCCGACAACAGGGCAAGCGAATCAGCTATCAGGCCGCCGAATACTTCGACAGCTGCAAAACCCGTAGTAAAGACCAGTGCAAACAACAAGGTCTTGCCGCCACTATGGCTATGATTGTGGTCTGACATTGATGCCTCCTTCGTATATTGGCCATCGAGATTCCCCGCGAGCCGCTCTCACTCTCTATCAGGCCATTGGGTCGATATGTTTTTTCCGCGCTAATGAAAGGCAGTTGCACCTGCCACATTACGATTGGATATATTCACAAAGGAAGCCGTGGCTCGCCACGGCTGTCGTCCCGTAGCAGAAGTCATCCTAGTCGCTGGTGATCGTCGTACCGGCGCCAGTGCCTTTGAGCCTTTTCTTCGAGCGGGTGGTGGTGGTCTTTCTTTTTTACTCTCATTCATTTTGAGTCTTCCGTGTGCCAGGCTTTTATCTGCCTTACTTGAGGTAGGACTTGATGACCTGTAGTACCGCGTCCAAGTCTTGTTGCCGCTGCGCCAGTTCTGGCTCCCTGACGACGTGATCAGTCAGGTGCCCCTCCATGATGGCGGCCATCAACCCATTCACCGCCCCGCGAATCGCGGCGATCTGTTGCAGCACTGCAGTGCAATCGCCTTCCTGGTCAAGCTGCCTTTCAAGTGCGGCCGCCTGTCCCTGAATGCGTCGAACACGGGTTAGCAGCTTCGCTTTGTCTTTGATCGTGTGCATCTGGCTGTCTCTTTGAAGAGGAAAATTATACGGGGTGGTAGTATATGGATACTAAGGGGCAGTATGATCGGTTGCAAGAAAGGTGAAGGGATATGAATCGTTCATCCAGCATACCGTCTGTAAGACAGCGACACTTAAAGGAGGATCCATGCTCCAAGTGCTGAGTCACCGTAGTTACCGCCATTTATTCCTGGCTCAGGTCACCGCTCTCGTCGGCACCGGGCTGACGACGGTCGCCCTGGCGCTACTGGCCCATGACCTTGCGGCCGGGAAGGCGGGGATCGTGCTAGGCACGGCCTTGGCGATCAAGATGGTGGCCTACGTAGGCATCGCGCCGTTGGTTGGGGCCTACGCCTCGCGTCTGCCACGCCGCACTCTGCTGGTCAGCCTGGACCTGCTGCGGGCATCCGTGGTCTGCGCGTTGCCCTTCGTCACCGAGGTCTGGCAGATTTATGTGCTGATCTTCCTGCTCAATGCCGCCTCGGCAGGCTTCACCCCGGTCTTCCAGGCGACGATCCCGGATCTCCTCAAGGACGAGAGGCAGTACACCCGGGCGCTGTCGCTGTCGCGGCTCGCCTATGACCTCGAGAACCTGCTCAGCCCCATGGCCGCCACGGCACTGCTGATGGTGATGAGCTTCGATGTGCTGTTCCTGCTCAACGGCCTGGCCTTCCTAGTCTCGGCCAGCCTGGTCGTCTCGGTGGTCCTGCCATCGCCCCAGGTCTCGGATGACGAGGCGCCGAGCGTCTGGCGTAGGGTCTCACACGGTATGGGAATCTACCTGAAGACGCCCCGGCTGCGAGGGCTGCTGGCCCTGAACATGGTGGTATCGGCCGCCGGGGCCATGCAGATCGTCAATACCGTGGTCTACGTCCGCTCTGCCCTGGGCCTGGGCGAGCAGGCAGTGGCCATGGCCTTCGCGGCAGTCGGGGGCGGTTCGATGCTGGTGGCCCTGCTGCTGCCGAAAATGCTGGAGCGCGTGCGTGAGCGCCCGGTCATGCTCGCGGGCGGCGCGCTGATGACGGTGAGTCTGTTCCTCGGCCTGCTCGCTCCCGGGTTCGTCGGCCTGATGGGGCTGTGGTTTCTGCTGGGCGCCGGCGCCTCGCTCGTCATGACGCCCACCGGTCGCCTGCTCAAACAGTCGTGCCAGCCAGAGGACCGTCCGGCGCTGTTCGCCGCGCAGTTCTCGCTGTCGCATGGCTGCTGGCTGGTAGCCTATCCGTTGGCCGGCTGGGTCGGGGCCGAGGTGGGCCTGATCGAGACCTTCGCCCTGCTGGGGGCGATCGCGCTGGTGTCGACGGCACTCGCGACCCGTGTCTGGCCGTCATGGGACCCGATCGTGCTTGAGCATGATCATGCTCCTATGGAGCACACCCATTTACATTACCATGACGACCACCACCAGCATGCGCATGAGGGCTGGGAGGGGCCGGAACCGCATCGCCACCCCCACTATCATCAGGTAGGCCTGCATCGGCACGCTTTTGTGATCGATAGCCATCACACGAAATGGCCATCGTGAAATAACAAAGAGGCACAAGGAACGTCATGCATGCATGTAGGGGCGCTGCTGGTTGTAGCGCAGCATCAGGTAGAAGCCGATATCCCGTAAAGCCTACCGCACCGATAAGTAACCGGTCGCGGGCATCCATTCGCTCTTGTAGCTTCGAAATAACCGCTCCATGGACAAATTGGCCCCGCTTGGAGCGGCGGCTTCTCACATTGTGGGCGGACTTAAACCAGGGGGAAGGTCAATCCGTCAATCTCGATCCGATCATCCTGATGCAAGCGACAGCAGCGATTCGGCTATCGGCATTCGGCTATCCAATGACATCATGACACTCAATGCGGTTACCACCACGATCGAGATACCGAAGACCTTGCGAGCCCAGGCTTGATCATTGGTGGTTCGATAACCCTTGAGGGTAACGCTGAGCCAATAGCCTCCCATAACGACGGCGACGATGGCATAGGCCCATCCGGTATAGCCGGCAACCGATAGCATGACCGAAGCGATCACGAACAGCACCGTGTAGATCACAATGTGTCGCTTGGCCACCGCGATGCCACACTTTACCGGAAGTACCGGTATCGATGCCGAGGCGTAGTCGTCGAAGCGAAAGATGGCAATCGCATAGGAGTGCGGCATCTGCCACATGCTGAAAATGATCAGCAATAGCAGGGCACCCAGATCGAACGTGCCCGTCACCGCACAGTAGCCAATTACCGGTGGCGATGCGCCGGATAAACTTCCGATCAGCGTGCTGTAGACCGAATGGCGTTTGAGATAGAGGCTATAGGCACCCACATAGATGGCGAAGCCTAATGCCGCGAATCCGGTAGCCAACGGCGTCGTCATCCACGCCAGCAGGCCAAAACCGACGATACCCAGCAAACACCCGAACAGCAGGGCGATCGGAATCGAAATCTCGCCGGTCACCATGGCTCGAGACTGGGTACGTGCCATGCGACCGTCGATATCACGATCGATAATGTTATTGAAAACACAGCCGGACGCGACGACCAACGAGGTGCCCAGTACCACCGTCAAAAATAACCACGGTTCGAAACGGCCACCGGCGGCCAGGAAATAGCCGCCGATGACTGTGACGAGATTGCCGAAGATGATACCGGGCTTGGTCAACGAACTGTAAGCCTTGTATGTCACTTGGCTATCACATCAAATTCAGACGGAGGTGGTGCATGATCCATAGTGATCCCCCGACAATCAGTCCTATGATCACCGCCGTAAATACAAAAAATCCACCAGATTCACGACCCTGCTGAGTTCTAAATTCGAGATGCATGAAAAGAATTAACTGCACCAGGACCTGAACTACCGCCGTGACAATCACCGTAATGGCAGTTGCCAGGATACTGAATTTCCCCAGCATGACTACGCCAAAAGCCACCAGCGTTAGCGCAATCGATAGAATCAATCCAACAGTATAAGATTTATGGCTACCGTGGCTGGTGCCATCGTGAGAAGTGTGACTATCGTTCATGTCACATCGCTCCTATCAGGTAGACGAAGGAGAAGACGCAGATCCAGACAATGTCCAGGAAATGCCAGAACAGGCTCAGGCACAGCATTCGGGGTTTGGTCACGCTGTCCAGCCCGCGCTTGGATATCTGGAAAAACATGATCGCGATCCAGATCAGGCCAAAGGTCACGTGCAGACCATGGGTCCCCACCAGGGTGAAGAAGGCTGACAGGAAGGCGCTACGGTCCGGACCGTAGCCTTCGGCGATGAGGTTATGGAATTCGTACACCTCCATCGCGACGAAGCCAAAGCCCAGCAGGAACGTTACCGCCAACCACTTGAGGACGGCGCCGCGGTCGCCAGCATTCTGCGCCAGCACGGCCAGGCCGAAGGTGAAACTACTGATCAACAGCAGAAAGGTTTCGACCAGCACGAAAGGTAGCTCGAAGATCTCCTGCGAGGTCGGACCACCCGCAGTGGCGTTGGCCAGCACCCCAAAAGTGGCGAACAGCGTCCCGAAGATCACCAGATCGCTCATCAGGTAGATCCAGAACCCGAAGATCTTCATTGCGCCCGCGTCGTGGTGCTCATGCCCGTCGTGGGCATGAGCGTCATGTTGCTTGATTGTGTCGGTTGCCATGATTAAGCCTGCACCTCCAACCGTTTATGGTATTCACGTTCGGTCTTTTGGACCTCGGCAGCGCTGACGTGGTAGTCGGTATCGTTATTGAAGATACGGAACATGAACGTCACGAACATGCCAATGGCGCCCACGCCTACCAGCCACCAGATGTGCCAGATCAACGCGAAACCGAAGAACAGGGCGAACAGCGACATGATCGGACCTTCGGCCGTGTTCCTGGGCATGTGAATGTCCTCGAACTTGGTCGCCAGCTCGCGCTTGAAGCCACCCGGCTGCTGCTTCATCTCCCAGTAGCTATCGATGGACGCGACATCTGGCAGGTAAGCGAAGTTGTAGTTCGGGGGCGGAGAGGAGGTGGACCACTCCAGCGTACGCCCATCCCACGGATCGCCTGTCAGATCACGGTTCTTCTCGCGATCGCGAATACTGACGACAAGCTGGATCACGATGCAGGCAATGCCGCAGGCGATGATCACGGCGCCAAACCAGGCCACGATCATCAGCGGTTGCCACTCGGTCTGTTCATAGGACTGCATCCGGCGCATGGCACCGAAGAAGCTCAGCGCATACAGCGGCATGAAGGCGACGTAAAAGCCGATCAGCCAGCACCAGAAGGAACGCTTGCCCCATTTTTCGCTCAGCGTAAAGCCGAAGGCCTTCGGGAACCAGTAGGTGAGACCCGCCATCATGCCGAACACCACGCCACCGATGATGACGTTATGGAAGTGAGCGATGACGAAGAGCGTGTTGTGTAGGACGAAGTTCGCCCCCGGCACGGCCAGCATGACACCGGTCATACCGCCCAACGTGAAGGTGATGATAAAACCGATGGTCCAGAGAACCGGCGTCGTGAACTGGATGCGCCCGCGGTACATGGTGAACAGCCAGTTGAAGATCTTCACGCCCGTGGGTATGGCGATGACCATGGTTGCAATGCCAAAGAAGGAATTTACATCAGCACCCGCGCCCATGGTGAAGAAGTGGTGCAGCCAGACGGTGAACGACAGAAATGCGATCACTACGGTGGCCCAGACCATGGTCTTGTAGCCGAACAGACGCTTTCTGGTGAACGTCGCGATGACCTCGGAGAAGACGCCGAATGCCGGCAGAATCAGGATATAGACTTCCGGATGGCCCCAGGCCCAGATGAGGTTGACGTACATCATCTGGTTACCGCCCATGTCGTTCGTGAAGAAGTGCATGCCCAGATAACGATCCAGGGTCAGCAGGGCGATCGTCACGGTCAGAATCGGGAACGACAGAATGATCAGCACGTTAGTGCACAGCGCGGTCCATGTGAAGATCGGCATGCGGAACAGGGTCATGCCCTTGGTGCGCATCCTCAGGATGGTAACGAAGAAGTTGATCCCCGTCAGCGTCGTCCCGATCCCCGATATCTGCAGTGCCCAGATCCAGTAGTCGACACCCACGCCAGGACTGTATTTCAACTCCGATAGCGGAGCATAAGCCAGCCAGCCCGTCTTGGCGAATTCACCGATGACCAGTGACATATTGACCAGAATCACGCCCACCGCGAACAACCAGAAGCTCAGGTTGTTCATGAACGGGAAAGCCACGTCGCGCGCACCAATCTGCAAAGGGACCACCAGGTTCATCAAGCCGATGACCATGGGCATGGCAACGAAGAAGATCATGATCACACCGTGTGCGGTGAAGATCTGATCATAGTGTTCAGGGGGCAGATAGCCCTCGGCGCCGCCGGCAGCAATGGCTTGCTGCGTTCGCATCATGATCGCATCGGCGAAACCGCGGACCAACATGACGAGCGCAACGAGGAAGTACATCACACCGATCTTCTTGTGGTCGATGGAAGTGATCCACTCGCGCCACAAATAACCCCACTTGCGATAGTAGGTAATCAAACCAACGAGCAGGGCACCGCCGAGGGCGATCGCCGCCGCCGTCACCATGATGATTGGTTGCTCGAATGGAATCGAATCTAAGCTGAGTTTTCCGAACATGACGTTACTCCGCTGCCTGCGCACTCATGGGCATTGAAGACTCCCGTGCTTCGTTGTGCTCGCCATGGTTGTCCGTACCCCCATGACCCGCTTTGTAACTTTTGATCAGATCGCCGTAGAAATCCGGCGAGACCTGCGAAAAGTATTCTACTGGATTGGCAATCGAGGGCTTGGCGATCTGGTCATAGTTCTCCGGGAACATCATGCTCTTGGGAGACTGTTTGACCTTGTCGACCCACGCCTGATAGTCCGATTCCGTCGCCACATTGGTGTCGAACAGCATTTCGGAGAAACCTTCACCGCTGTACGCGGTCGAACGACCACGGAAGGAGCCCGTCTCATTGCCTTCCAGATACACGTCGTTGTCCATTCCGGCCATGGCGTAGATCTGGCTGCCCAGCGTCGGAATCATGAACGAGTTCATGACGGTGCCCGAGGTCACGCGGAAATGAATCGGCGTATCTACCGGGATGGTCAGCTCATTGACCGTCGCGATGCCTTCGTCGGGATAGACGAACAGCCATTTCCAGTCGAGCGAAATCGCATCGATGGTCATGGTTTCGTCTTCACTGGCGATCGGCTTGTGCGGGTCGTAAGAGTGCGACGTCTGCCATGTCAGGATGGCAAGGAAAAAGATGATGACGCACGGAATGGCCCACACGAATATCTCGATGATGTTCGAATGTTCCCAGTTCGGCGTGTACTTGGCCGCGAGGTTGGTCCCGCGATATTTCCACGCAAACAGAATGGTCATCACGATGACCGGAATGACCACGATCAACATCAAGCCAAAGGCCGTAATGATCAGCGATTTAAGACCCTGGCCGACCTGGCCGGTCGGGTCCATCAAGGCGGATCCACAACCACTCAACAACAATGGCGCGGTTAACCACGTCATCACACTCAAATACTTGAGGGAGTTCCTTTTTCTCATCTCACGACCCCAGTGGAGGAAAGCTTTTCGGCCCTGCAACAATCGGTTAGCGGCCTGCATCATACGCTGCTAGCCAGGGCTGACAACTCTGACAAGACGCGCAGTGGCGCACCGAGCATCGGACGTCGCCAACGAAGTAGGGATTTCGCGGTCGGTAGTGTACCGAAAAATTGGCTTATCATCAGACGATGACGCCAAACTCGTCATCAATGTGGCGATATGTCGCAGACCGTCGCGGTCTGATCGCCGTCATTTCAGCTTAAGCGTAGCGCAACTCCATGGTGATGTATGCATGAGAGATGTACGGATTCCGGCCGCGCGTAGATGCACGAATCCGCGACGGTGAGAAACCGGTTGCTGAAAACCCTGGAGCGGACGTGTCCGGTGCTGCTCCCAGGTGCCAGGCCTTTACTTCGCATAATATATATTATGTTAAATACACTATACTGGGCGCGAATCTGCTCGGGATACTCCACCAACTTGTTACGCCTCTCTCGTTCACTCGCTCAAACCCTGGCGGCGTCCGGTGGCTCCCGTCGACGCTAGCGCGTAGAATATGCCGCTCTCGATACTTGCCCGGGAATATCGATGCACGATTCGGATGTACTCCTCAAGCAGGCAGACCAACAGTGTCAGGAACGCGGCGTTCGATTCACGCCGATTCGCCGACGCGTGCTGGAAATGATCTCCGGAACGCCCGGCGGCCTCAAAGCCTACGATCTGCTCGATCGCCTTTCGGACGAACATGCCGCGGCCAGACCGCCGACGGTCTATCGCGCCCTGGATTTTTTGATCGAGCAAGGTCTGGTTCATCGCATCGAATCGCTCAACGCCTATATCGCCTGTCCATGCCCAGAGCATGTGCATCGATTTCAGCTGCTGATCTGTCGTCACTGCGGCCGCGTCGAAGAGCTGCATCAGGAAGCCGTGGGAGAAATGCTATCCCGCACGGCCCGCGAACGCGGATTCACGATCCAGCGCCAGACCATCGAGCTGCTGGGTGCCTGTGATGCCTGTCTCGAGAAAGTCTGATCGCGCGGCGATCGAACACGCCTAACGGAAAACCTCATGCCCGGACTTTTTCACGATCTCGAACGCTCGGTAACAGGCGCTCAGGTAGCGATGGATGACTTGCTGTCGGCCGCTAAGTGGAACGATGACGGCCTGATTCCCGCCATTGCGCAGCAGCATGATAGCGGCGAAGTGTTGATGATGGCCTGGATGAACCGTGCGGCCTTGGAAGAAACGCTGAGTACGGGACGAGTGTGCTACTGGTCTCGCTCACGCCAGGCCTTCTGGCGCAAAGGGGAAACCTCGGGTCAGCAGCAACAGTTGGTCGAGGCGCGGTTCGACTGCGACGGCGACACCGTGTTGCTCAAGGTCGATCAGTCCGGACCGGCCTGCCACACCGGTCGCCGCAGCTGCTTCTATCTCAGGCTGACACCCACCGTTGCCGAGATCGATCGCGAGCCGTTGATTTCCCCCGACCAACTCTACGCCGGGAAGCGCTGAGGCCCGCCGTGATCGCCAAGCTCGCCACCTGGCTGCTGACCGCGCTGATCCAGGTCTACCGCTACGGAATCAGCCCCCTGCTCGGCCCGCGCTGTCGCTTCTGGCCCACCTGCTCCAGTTATGCGCTGGAAGCCATCCGTCTACATGGGCCATGGCGTGGTGGCTGGCTGGCGATTCGCCGGCTGTCGAAATGCCACCCGTTTCATGCCGGCGGTGTCGATCCCGTTCCCGAACCCGGCGGCTGTCATTGCCAGTCCGACAACGGCATTGATGACGACGCGGACAGTCACGCCGGCGACGATCAAGACGCACCCGATCGGCGCCAATGAGGGTTGGCCACGATCGCGATCAGTGAAGTTTCTGTTCGGTTCGCGCTTCACGCGCGATGGCATAGATTCGCTCGATCATGGCATGCAAGCCATTGCTGCGGGTTGGGGACAGATGTTTGTCGAGTCCCAGCTCGGTGAGAAATTCGGGCTCGCCGTCGAGAATTTCCTGCGGCTCACGATCATCGTAGAGTCGCATCAGAATGGCGATCAGACCGCTGACGATGGCGGCATCGGAAGTCGCCCGGAAGTGCAGCCGCCCCGCCTCTTGCGTGGATCGCAGCCAGACATTGGATTGGCAGCCTTCAATCTTGTAAGCCACGATCTTGTCTCCCTCCGGGTATTCCGGGAGTTGGCGGCCCATATCGATGATGTACTGGTACCGATCCATCCAGTTGTCGAACATCGAAAACTCGTCCTGCAATTCGGCCTGGGCCTCGCGGATACTCATAGCGCCTCCTGTGATGAATGTCGTCATTATAGGGCTTTGACGATCGAATCCCCAGAGATGCGCCCTCTCCCATTACATAGTCATTTTTACGTATACAGTTTACGTAAATCGCCTATGCTATCTCTCAGGAGCCATCAGAAGCTCCGGCATCATCAGCAACGCAAGGGAAATCGACATGGCACGTAATGGTATTCGTTACGACGACGTCTGCCGCGCCATCGACACGCTGCAGCAGCGTGGCGAAACGGTCAGCGTCCAGAAAATCCGTGAGCTTCTCGGTACGGGCAGCTACACCACGATCAGCGATCACCTTCGAGAATGGCGTCTCCGCCAGAGCGGCGGCTCGGTGCAGTCCATTCCGCGCAACCTCGAGCGTCCCGAAGGTCTCGACACCTGGGTGGCGGATATCTGGGACAAGGCACAGCAGGCGGCCTACGAAAAACTGGCGATCTATCGGCAGGAGGCGGACGACCAGATCCGTGAAGCCGACGAAATCGGCCAGCAGGCTCAACGCCAGAGTGAAAACGCCGAGCAGCGGCTACAGGCGCTCAATGACCATATGCTGCGCGTTCAGGAACGCCTCGAGAGCAAGACCACCGAAGCTGCCCATCTCCAGGCCGAGCTGCAGTCGTTGCACTCTACCCAAAGTCAGCAGCAAAAGCGGATTCTTCAGCTCGAGCAGACCTGCCAGCGCCACCAGTCCAGCCTGGAACAGGCCGAGAAGCAGCACCGCGACGCGATCGCCAAGCAGCATCAGGCTAACCAGGCCAAGCTCGCCCAGGAAGAAAAGCGTCATGAGTCCGCCGAGGCTCGCCTCATGGGCTTGCTGGAGGATGCACGGCAGGAGCGCCTGAAGCAGGAAAAACAGTACGAGCAACGTCTGGCGTCACTCGATCAGCGCTGCGAACGCTTGCAGCACGACCTCTCCGAACAGCGCCGCCAGTATGGGCAGCTGCAGGAATCCCTGCGCGCCGACAAAGTACACATGGAGCAGGCCGAGAGCGAAAAACGCGTCAGCGACGATCGGGTCAAATCCATCCAGCAGGAGCGCCAGCGCCTCGAGAGCGAGCTCAAGAACCTACGCGCGGCCAACCGAGAACTCCATGATCGACTGTCTCGCGCCGCTCTGCCGCCCACGGCGAGTTGAGGCGAGGCCCTTTCCAGAGGGCGTCGGTCAGTGGTCGTCGGTCAATGAGTGTCGGGTGGCAACAGCCCCGCTTCCTCGTAATAGCGTCGCGCTCCCGGGTGAAGGGGCGCGGTCAAGCCATTGTCGATCATGCCCCTCGGCGTCAATCTTGCCAATGAAGGGTGCGAGCGACGAAAGCCATCCAGGTGCTCGAACACGCTCTTGACCAGCTGATAGACGCTCTCTACACTCATATCCGCCCGCGTCATCAGTGTCGCCCTAACGCCGAAAGTGGTCGTGTCGTCCGGCGTATTGGCGTAGGTACCGCCGGGGATCACGGTAACGCTGTAGTAAGGCGTTTCGGCAATCAGCCTGGCAACGTCCGGCCCCGATACCTCGACCAGATGTGCGCCGCAACGTCGCGTCGCGTTGTCGATCGCTCTCGAGGGATGACCGACGACGTAGAAAAACGCATCCAGCTTGCCGCTGCACATCACCCGGGCCATGTCTTCCGGCTTCAGCTCGCTAGCCAGTGTAAAGACGCGTTCCGTCTCACCCTTGACCTTCAGCAAAGCATCCAGCGTGGCACGATGGCCGGACCCGGGGTTGCCGACGTTGACTCGCTTGCCCATCAGGTCATCGAACCGGCGGATCCCGGGCGACGTGGCGACGACCGTGAAAGCCTCTGCGTGCAATGAGAACAGCGCTCTCAGCTCGGGGCTGGGGCCGCTGTCGTAGAACTCTGCGGTGCCCTGCAGCGCGGCGTACTGGATGTCCGACTGGACGATGCCGAAATCGAAGTCACGGGTCCGCACGCCGTTGGCGTTGTAGAGCGAGCCCCCGGTCGACAGTGCCTCACAGTCCGAACCGGTGGACTGCTGATAGAGACGACAGATGGCTTGGCCGACCGTCAGATAGACGCCGGAAGCGTCGCCGGTGCCGATCACGATCGGCGCGCCAGCCCAGCTAGCACTTCCCCAGCACATCAACAGACATGCCACGAAATAACGGCCCGCCCGCCCTGTTGTCGTCGAACGCATCCGCATCTCTCCGCAACGATACCCTGCCGAGCTGGAACGCCCGGCGCTAATTCAGCGTATCGGCCGCGGCAGCCAAAGCTGAATGCAGCCGCTAGACTGACACATGACTGGCGAGGCCATGACGCGACCGGTAAGCAGTCGCGCCCGTGGCGCGTGAGATGGTCGAGCGGACGCGGCGGCTGATCAGAGGCACGCGTTGGTTGCTCAATAGTACGCGTTGGTGGTGTCGGTGTGATCGGTAACGTCGCGAATGCCGGCCAGCTCGGGAATCCGTTCCATCAATGTCTTCTCGACCCCTTCCTTCAGCGTCAGATCGACGGCCGCACAGCCCTGGCAACCGCCGCCGAACTGCAGCACGGCAATCTGCTCCTCGGTCAGCTGGATCAGCCGGATTTCGCCGCCATGCGACGCCAACCCCGGATTGATCTCGCTGTAGAGGATGTAGTTGACCTGGTCTTCCAGCGGGCTGTCGGCATTGACCTTCGGCATCTTGGCGTTGGGCGCCTTGATGGTTAGCTGACCACCCATGCGATCCGGGTTGAAATCGACGACGGCCTCTTCCAGGAACGGCACGCTGTTCTTGTCGAGATAGACGCTGAATCTTTCCAGCTCGAGTCGTTCGTCGGTCGGCTCTTCTTCTCCCGGACGGCAATAGGCAAGACAGGTCTCGGCGTACGGCGTACCGGGCTGGGTGATGAAGACCCGCACGGCGATATCGTCGACACCCTGCTTGGCCAGTAGATCGGCCAGATATTCCTGGCCGCTTTCGGTGATCTGAATCGGTTGGCTCATGGGACTGCGAACTCTGCTTGAGATGTACCATTATGGTAGGAAAAAGCGGGCATCAAAACAATCCCGAGTGATTTAGTCAGGCTTATTGATGCCGGCCGCGGTCTATCGCCCGAGTCCCGCCACCCGTGCCTTTCTGATACCATGCGGCCCCTCGGCGTCTCGGACGGGACGCGATCCGTTCCCCTGCTGCTGGAGAGTCGTCGCCATGACTGCCATTATCCCCGCTTCTTCGCCGGATTCGTCTAGTCAGACGCTGACCAAGACGCTGGGCGAGCGCATCGTGATTCTCGATGGCGGCATGGGGACGATGCTGCAGGATCATCGCCTCGAGGAAGCGGACTTCCGCGGTCAGCGCTTCGCCGACTGGCCCAGTGAGCTCAAGGGCAACAACGACCTGTTGACGCTGACGCGACCGGATATCGTCGAATCGATCCATCGCGCCTATCTCGAGGCCGGTGCCGACATCGTCGAAACCAACACCTTCAACAGCACCCGGCTCTCCCAGTCCGACTACGGCATGGAGTCGCTGACCGTCGAGCTCAACCGTGAGGCGGCACGGCTGGCGCGCGAGGTCTGCGACGCTGTCGCCGAGGAGACCGGCGTGCCGCGCTATGTCGCCGGCGTATTGGGTCCGACCTCGCGCACCGCGTCGCTGTCGCCGGACGTCAACGACCCCGCCCGCCGCAACGTCACGTTCGACCAACTGCGCGACAACTATATCGAGGCCGCCACGGCGCTGATCGACGGCGGCGCCGATCTGATCCTGATCGAGACGATCTTCGACACGCTCAACGCCAAGGCGGCCATCTACGCCCTCGAGGCGCTGTTCGAGTCTCGTGGCGAGCGCCTGCCGGTGATGATCTCCGGCACCATCACCGACGCCTCCGGACGCACGCTGTCCGGCCAGACCACCGAAGCATTCTGGAACGCCGTGCGTCACGCCCAGCCGCTCTCGGTGGGCCTCAACTGTGCGCTGGGTGCCGAAGAACTCAGACCCTACCTGCAGGAACTTGCCGCCAAGGCCGACACTTTCGTATCCGCCCACCCCAATGCGGGGTTGCCCAACGAATTCGGTGAATACGACCAGACCGCGGAAGAGATGGCGGCGATCGTGGGTGAATTCGCCCGGAGCGGCCTGATCAACGTCATCGGCGGCTGCTGCGGTACCACGCCGGAGCACATTGCAGCCGTCAAGCGCGCCGTCGAGGGCGTGGCGCCGCGAGCCATCCCCGAGCGCCCCGCCGCCTGCCGACTCTCCGGTCTCGAGCCGTTCAACATCGAAGCGGACTCGCTGTTCGTCAATGTCGGCGAGCGCACCAACGTGACCGGCTCGGCGCGCTTCAAGCGCCTGATTCAGGAAGAGGACTACACCACCGCCCTGGAAGTGGCGCTGGAACAGGTCGAGAACGGCGCCCAGGTGATCGACATCAACATGGATGAGGGCATGCTGGAGTCCGAGGAAGCGATGGTGCGTTTCCTCAACCTGATCGCCGGCGAACCCGATATCGCCCGCGTACCGATCATGGTCGACTCCTCGAAATGGTCGATCATCGAGGCCGGCCTCAAGTGCATCCAGGGCAAGGCGATCGTCAACTCGATCTCGCTGAAGGAAGGCGAAGCGTCGTTTCGCCATCAGGCCAACGAGTGCCGTCGCCACGGTGCCGCCATCGTGGTGATGGCGTTCGACGAGCAGGGTCAGGCCGATACCTTCGCGCGCAAGACCGAAATCTGCCAGCGCGCCTATCGGCTGCTGGTCGACGATATCGGTTTCCCCGCCGAAGACATCATCTTCGATCCCAATATCTTCGCCATCGCCACCGGGATCGAGGAACACAACAACTACGCCGTCGATTTCATCGAGGCGACGCAGTGGATTCACGAGAATTTGCCCCACGCGATGATCTCCGGCGGCGTTTCCAACGTGTCGTTCTCGTTTCGTGGCAACAACGCCGTGCGCGAAGCGATCCACTCGGTGTTCCTCTACCACGCCATCAAGGCCGGCATGTCGATGGGCATCGTCAACGCCGGCCAACTGGCCGTCTACGATGATCTGCCGAGCGAGCTGCGCGAAGCCGTCGAGGACGTGGTGCTCAATCGCCGTGACGATGGCACCGAACGACTGCTGGAGGTCGCCGAGCGCTATCGTCAAAACGGAGGAGGCGATGGCGGCGGCGCCGGGAAGAAGGAAGATCTCGAGTGGCGCAGCTGGGAAGTCAACAAGCGGATCGAACACGCCCTGGTCAAGGGCATCACCGCTTACATCGAGGCGGACGCGGAAGAAGCCAGAGCCGCGGCCGAACGCCCGATCGAGGTGATCGAAGGCCCGCTGATGGATGGCATGAACGTGGTCGGCGACCTGTTCGGCGCCGGCAAGATGTTCCTGCCCCAGGTGGTCAAGTCGGCGCGGGTCATGAAGCAGGCAGTTGCCTATCTGATTCCCTACATCGAAGCGGAAAAGTCCGGCGAGGTGCAGTCCAAGGGCAAGATCATCATGGCGACCGTCAAGGGTGACGTTCATGACATCGGCAAGAACATCGTCGGCGTGGTACTGCAGTGCAACAACTACGACGTGGTCGATCTCGGAGTGATGGTGCCCGCCGAGAAAATCCTCAAGACTGCCCGCGAGGAGAACGCCGACATCATCGGCCTGTCCGGTCTGATCACGCCGTCGCTCGACGAGATGGTCCACGTCGCCAAGGAGATGAAGCGCCAGGGTTTCCAGCTGCCGCTGCTGATCGGCGGCGCCACCACATCGAAAGCCCACACGGCAGTCAAGATCGCGCCGCAGTATGACGAGCCGGTGATCTACGTCAGCGACGCCTCCCGCGCCGTGGGCGTTGCCAGCCGCCTGCTCTCGCCGGCGCAGAAGCCGGGCTACTTTGCCGATATCCAACACGAATACGATCAGGTCCGCGAGCGCAACGCCAAGCGGCGTCCCAAGGCCTCGGACATCGGTTACGCCGCTGCCAGAGAGCGACGCTTCAAGATCGACTGGGAGCACTTCAAGCCGGTCAAGCCGATCCAGCCCGGGCTCACCGTGTTCGACGACTACGACCTCGAGGAACTGGTCGAAGTCATCGACTGGACGCCGTTCTTCATGACCTGGCAGCTGTCGGGCAAGTATCCCCGAATTCTCGAAGACGAGGTGGTCGGCGAAGCCGCTCGCAACCTGTTCCGCGATGCCCAGGTCATGCTGCGCAAGCTGATCGACGAGCGTCACATCCAGGCCCGTGGCGTGATCGGTCTGTGGCCTGCCAACAGCGTCGACGACGACGTGATCGAGGTCTATGCCGACGAGAGCCGCGAGACCGTGATCGAGCGCCTTCATCACATTCGCCAGCAGAGCACCAAGGGCCGCGACGGCATCTGCCACAGCCTGGCCGACTTCATCGCACCGCGCTATCGAGAGAACGGAGAACCCAGCGACAAGCTCGACTGGATCGGCGGATTCGCGGTGACCTCCGGCCACGGCGCCGACGAACTGGCCAAGCGTTACGAAGCGGCCGGCGACGACTACAACGCGATTCTGGTGCAGGCGCTGTCGGACCGTCTGGCGGAAGCGTTTGCCGAGCGGCTGCACGCGCGCGTGCGCAAGGAGTTCTGGGGCTACGTGCCGGAGGAAACACTGGACAATGACGCCCTGATCGCCGAGAAATATCAGGGTATCCGCCCTGCGCCCGGCTATCCGGCATGCCCGGATCACACCGAAAAGGCCACCCTGTTCCGTCTCCTTGCCGCCACCGAAAACACCGGCATCACGCTGACCGAAAGTTTTGCCATGTGGCCGGCGGCGGCGGTTTCGGGCTGGTACTTCGCGCATCCGGAATCGAAATATTTTTCCACCGGCAAGATCGGTCGTGATCAGGTCGAGGGGCTGGCACAGCGCAAGTCGATGCCGCTGGCAGAGCTGGAGCGGTGGCTATCGCCCGTGCTCTCCTACGATCCGGATGCTTCCCAGGCCGGTGACAACGAACGGGATTCGAGCTCTGCGCTGGCGTCGTGACGGCCAGTCCGTAATAACGATAAAGCAACAAATTATGAGTATTTATTCTTTTGTAGAATAAAGCGCCCGCGGTAAGGTGCACTCATTGGCAATCCATGACTAGCAGGATCAGGCCCGATGTATCGCTACGATTCCTATGACCAGACGCTCGTCGACGAGCGCGTTGCGCAGTTCCGTGACCAGATGGACCGCTATCTCGCCGGCAAGCTCGGTGAAGAGGAGTTTCGTCCGGTTCGATTGCAGAATGGCCTGTACATTCAGCGCCATGCGCCCATGCTGCGGATCGCTATCCCTTACGGCATGTTGAGCAGCCATCAGCTCCATGCGTTGGCGACGATCACTCGCCGCTACGATCGCGGCTACGGCCACTTCACCACCCGCCAGAATCTGCAGCTCAACTGGCCGGCGCAGGAAGACGTCCCCGATATCCTGGCGGATCTGGCCAAGGTTCAGATGCACGCGATCCAGACCAGCGGCAATTGCATTCGCAACACCACCAGCGACCAGTTCGCGGGTATCGCCAAGGATGAAGTGGTCGATCCACGCCCCTGGTGCGAGCTGATTCGTCAATGGTCCACGCTGCACCCTGAATTTGCCTATCTGCCGCGCAAGTTCAAGATTGCGGTGACAGGCGCCACCCATGACCGCGCCGCGATTCACGTCCACGACATCGGCCTGCGACTGTTCCTGAACGACGCCGGCGAGCTGCGCTTCCGCGTGCTCGCTGGCGGCGGCATGGGGCGTACGCCGATGATCGGCGAGGTGGTCCGTGCCGACCTGCCCTGGCAGCATCTGTTGACCTATCTCGAAGCCATCGTTCGCGTCTATAACCAGTTCGGTCGTCGCGACAACAAGTTCAAGGCGCGAATCAAGATCCTGGTCAAGGCGCTGGGCGTCGAAGAATTCGCCCGCCGCGTCGAGGCCGAATGGGCCCATCTCAAGGATGGTCCGCAGACGCTGAACGACGGCGCGGTGGATGAAGCCAAGACCCACTTCCCCGAGCCGGCGCGTCGTCCGGTGGCCGAGTCCGCGATCGTCGCGTTCGACCAGCTGCGTCAGGACAATCGCGCCTTCGCCCGCTTCGTGACCAACAACGTCATGGATCACAAGGTGCCGGGCTACAAGGCGGTTACCCTGTCGTTAAAACGGCGCGAAGCGGCGCCGGGCGATATTACCGCCGATCAGATGGATGCCGTGGCGGATCTCGCGGAAACCTTCGGCTTCGGTGAACTGCGCGTCACCCACGAGCAGAATCTGGTGCTGTCGGACGTCCCCGTCGACGAGATCGAAGCGCTATGGCAGCAGCTGGACGCGCTGGGCATGGCCAACCCCACCGTGGGCACGTTGAACGACATCATCTGCTGCCCGGGCGGGGATTTCTGCTCGCTGGCCAACGCGGTGTCGATCCCCATCGCCCAGGCGATTCAGGAGCGCTTCGAGGATCTCGATTTTCTCTACGACCTCGGCCCGATCGATCTCAATATCTCCGGCTGCATGAACGCCTGCGGTCATCACCATGTCGGCAACATCGGCATTCTCGGTGTCGACAAGAAAGGCGAGGAGTACTACCAGATATCGCTGGGCGGCAACGCCGACGACGATGTCTCGCTGGGCAAGATCCTGGGCCCTTCCTTCTACCGTGAAGACGTTCCCGACGTCATCGACAAGGTACTGCAGGTCTACGTCGAGAAGCGTCTGGATGAAGAGCGCTTCCTCGATACCTACCGCCGTGTCGGCCATCAGGCTTTCAAGGAGCGTGTCTATGCAGCCTGAACAGGAGCTTCAAGAAGCCCATCAACACGCCCAGGAAGCCGTCACTGCCACGAGTGCGCTGATCAAGCTTGGCAAACCGGCCGCCGACACCTGGGTGCTCTTCCGCGACGCGGAAAGCCTGCCCGAGAGCCGCCCCGCTATCGTGCCGCTCGCCTTGTGGCAGCAGCATGCGAATCAGGACGACCTGGCCCCGTGGCTGTCAAGCGACACCGAGTTGACACCGGAACTGGTCGCCGAGCTGGAACGGACGGCCCTGATCGCGATCGACTTCCCCGCCTTTACCGATGGCCGAGGCTATACGCTGGCGCGACTGCTGCGGGAACGTTTCGGATACGCCGGCGAAGTGCGCGCCATCGGTGACGTCCTGATCGATCAGCTCTATTACATGAGCCGCTGCGGCTTCGATGCGCTGGCACTGCGTGAGGACCAGGAACTCGAACCGGCCCTGAAGGCGCTCAAGGCTTTCACCGTCAGCTATCAGCCGGCCGTGGATCTGAGCGAACCGCTCTTTGCTCGACGCCTGAAAGAACGATAGAGCAGAGAAGGTGTTACCCATATCTCCCAATGACCCCGGCCCTGGCCGGGGTCATTGCGTTTTAGCCGAATCGGTCCTGCTCACTGCTTCAACCACGGCGTTTCTGTTGGCGCTCACGATTGTTGGCCCGCGCCCGTTCGGACTTGCGCAGCATCACGAAGGTCGCGCCCAGACCGCCTTGATGGGCCGGCGCCGAACTGAACGCCTGAACCTGTTCGAACTGTTTCAACCAGTGGTTGAGATAGGAACGCACCACGTTGGACCGGCCATCGTCATCCCGCGAACGTCCGTGCACGATGAGAACGCTGCGCAGATCGTGCTCGTAGGTGTCGCGGAGGAAGCCGAACACCGCACGACGGCATTCGATCACCGGCATGCGCAGAAGATGCAGACGCGCTTCGGCGGCATAGCCACCGTGACGCAGCCTTTCGAGCACCCCAATCTGGATGCCGTCGCGGCGGAACTCGATCGGATCGTGAGCGCCTAACAGGTCGACGAACCCGTCGGACAGGAAGTCTCGCTGGTCGTCACCGGCCTGCTGCGCACTGGCACGACGCGCCAGCTGGGCCTCCGACGGCGACGCTTGAGCCCGGGCGAGCGCGGCCTTGTCGCGGCCCTTTCTGAGAGGCTGCACATCGTTACCCAAAGCATCACGGAATGCCTGGTGGTCGTTGGTCGCGTGACTCATGATGGCGTTCCTTCATCGATACCTCATTGGTGCTTCGACTTCAAATGCTAGCACGGGGTTCGGGAGCTCGATCAACGGCGTGTCGTTTCTTCTCCAGCGCTGCGCCGTCTGCACATTGTGTATGCTGGCAGCAGTGCTTCTTGAAACGTCTCTTGAAACGTCTCTTGAAACGTCTCTCGAAACGTCTTTCGACACGTCCCCCTTAGCTTCTCCACATAGATCAGGGTCTTTCATGACAAGACGTCTTCTCATCGGGTTTTTCGTCCTGCTGATCACGGCGATCGCCATTGGCGCCGGATATTTCTGGTATACCTTCATGAGCCCCTACGGCTACCAGCCCGCGGAAACCGCGGTCATCGACGACCGGGTGCCGGAGCAGGACGTTTTCGTCTACGGCACTCTGCGCTATGACTGGTTGCGCTGGGTCATCATGGGAACGCCGGCTGACACGCGCGATGCCACGTTGAAGGGATACCGCCGGCAGGATCTCGACATCCTGCCGCAGGCGGACGCCGAGGTGCCGGGGGAAGTGCTGACGGTCAGTCCCGATGCCCTGAAAGCCCTGGATCGTTACGAACGACTGGGAATTCGCTATACCCGGGAGAGCGTCAAGCTCGAAGACGGCACCATCGCCTGGGTCTATCGGCGCATCCCGGAACAGGCCCGCGCCGCCGCGGCGCAGCCGTGATTGAGGCTGTGTCGCCATAACCGCTACAATGCGGGTCCGATAACCTCGCGCTAGCATGGCCGGTATTGAGATGGCCCTTGTTGAAATGGCCCGCGCTGATAGATGCCGTGACGACAGATGCCGTGCTGACAAGCCCGCGCGAATAGATCTCGTGCTGACAGAACAAGGTTATGCCTTACCGATGCCTACGCTGACGCTGTACCACAATTCGCGTTGCTCGAAGTCCCGCGAAGCGCTTGCCCTGCTGGAGTCCCGCGGCGTCGAAGTCATCGAACGCCGCTATCTGAACGATCCGCTTTCCCGCGAAGAGCTGGAGGGGCTGGCACTGCGTCTGGGCGACGATGCCGATCAGATACTTCGCCGTGAAGAGACGGAGTGGCAGATGCGGGGCATCGACGAGCCGACACGCGCACAGATCATCGATGCCATCGTCGAGCATCCGCGCCTGATGCAGCGGCCGATCGCCGATGATGGCGAGTATGCCGTGGTCGGGCGCCCACCCCAGGCCGTTCTCCAGCTGATCTAACGTTTCAGTACCGACACCACCCGTGCGCCCGAGGGAATTTCATGACTGATCGTACCGCCAACCGCGGCTCTGCCGTCCCTTACGTTCTCGTTCTCTACTATTCACGTCAGGGCGCGACGAAAACCCTGGCGGAGCAGCTGGCTGCAGGCATCGAGAGCGTCTCGGGCATCGAGGCCCGACTCCGGACCGTCCCACCGGTTTCTCCGGTCTGCGAAGCGACCGCCCCGGAAGTGCCAGACGAAGGCGCCATTTATGTCGACGAAGACGATCTACGCCACTGTGCGGGCCTCGCACTGGGCAGCCCGACGCGATTCGGCAACATGGCGGCACCGCTCAAGTATTTTCTCGATACCACCAGTGGCCTGTGGATGAATGGTGTACTGGTCGACCGGCCGGCTACCGCTTTCACATCGACGGCCAGCCTGCACGGTGGCCAGGAAAGCACCCTGTTGACCATGCTCATTCCGTTGCTGCATCACGGCATGGTCTACGCCGGCGTTCCCTATAGCGAGACCGCCCTGCTGAGCACTCAGAGCGGCGGAACGCCCTACGGCACCAGTCATCTGGCGGGACCCAATGCGGACCGTGAAGTCGATGCCGATGAGCGCGCGCTGGCCATGGCCCAGGGGCGCCGCCTGGCCGAACTCTCGCTGGCGCTCGAGTCGATGCGGGATGCGCGTTCATGACTTTGTCATCGTCCCCGACCGCTGACGCCACCGCCCTGAACGCCGCTCGCCGGGGGGTATGGATGGCCTACGCGGCGTTGCTGGCCCTGCTGGTGGTCAGTGGCATCTGGCACTACCTGCAGCAGCACGCCCAGGCGGCCGCGATACTGGTTCGAATTCTGCCGCTGGTATTGTTCCTGCCGACGCTGCTGATGCAGCGGCGTCGTGGCCATATCTGGCTGACGGCGCTGGGCGTGCTTTACGTCGTTCAGGGGATCATGATCATTGCCAAGGGCGGGGGCTCGGTGCTGGTCGGCGCCGAGATTCTGGCCGCCGCCGGCCTGGCGATCATGGCCTATCGGTACGTTCGCTTGCGCGGCCGGATCGATCGTCCCACCTCGTGAGACCATCCAGCGTACTGATTCTGGCCATGCTGGTACTCAGCGTGGCCAGCAATTTGTTGGGCTGGCCAATCTGGCCGGCGGCAATACTGGCCTGGCTTGCCACGCTTAGGCTGTTCCGCAAGCTGCCACGAACCTCGCGTCGCCAGGCCGGCACCCTGTTCGGCGCCGGCCTGCTGCTATGGGCGGTAGCGCTGATCCGCGGGACCCCTTATCCCCTGCTGCATGCCCTGACCATCAACCAGTCACTGCTGATGATGTTCGCCGGCGTCAGTTTTCTGACCATGGCGACACCGCCGACCGATAGCGACGATCAGCGCTCGG
Organism: Salinicola sp. V024; assembly: GCF_052645315.1. Lineage (NCBI taxonomy): Bacteria > Pseudomonadati > Pseudomonadota > Gammaproteobacteria > Oceanospirillales > Halomonadaceae > Salinicola > Salinicola sp. V024. The sequence continues at coordinate 505,660 of NZ_JBQXYB010000002.1, read as the reverse complement.
GCAGCATGCTCGGCACGATGCTGGGCGCACATCTATTCGGCGCCGCGATCAATCTGTCGGTGGTCTTCCTGTTTGGCGAGCGGATGCAGCGCGACGGCAAGCTGACCCGCTCGCAGGCGCTCATCGTCGGGCGTGGTTTCACCGCCGCTGCCGCCTGGTCCCCTTTCTTCGTCGCCATGGGCGTCGCCCTGACCTACGCCCCGGGGCTCGACTATCTGAGCCTGCTCCCGTGGGGGCTGTTGGCGGCGGCTCTGCTGCTCGCGCTCAACTGGATCGACATCCGGCGATTGAACGCCCCTTTCGTCGGCTACCCGATCGGGAAAAGTGCGCTGCTGATGCCTTGTATACTGGCCGTCGTGGTCATCGCATTGCATCTGTGGCGACCCGATCTCTCCATTCCGCTGATCATCGCCATCGTCGCGCCAGTGTTCTCGTTTCTGCTGATGCCACGCGATCATCGACGTGACCGGATGCGCCACCAGTTCACCCATGGACTCCAGCGGCTGGCACCCCAGTTCGCCCTGTTTCTGGGTGCCGGCGTCATCTCGACGGGGCTAGCCGCCCTGTTGGCCAGCCTGCCTGACGGGCTCGATCTACCGATCGATCATTTCGGCCACTGGCAGGCCTGGTTTGCGCTGGGCGTGATCGTGGTGATCTCCTTTACCGGCATTCATCCGCTGATCGGCATCGCCACGCTGGCGCCGCTGATCGCCCCGCTGCATCCCGATCCCACCCTGCTCGGCATGCTGTTTCTGATGTGCTGGGCGCTGGGAACCGGTAGCAGCCCACTGTCCGGCAGCAACCTGGCCATCTGCGTGCGCTACCAGATTGCCGTGCGCGACATGCTGCGCTGGAATCTACCCTATGCCGTTCTCGGCTGGTGCTGTTGCGGGCTAGTGCTGGCGCTTCACGCGGCCCTTGGCTAATGCCACGTCGACCCGGAACAGTGATACGCCGGGCCAAGGTGATGAGCGGAGCCAGAGACCGTTGCCAGAACCGCTACCAGAGACCAAATCAGGGGATGAGCCTAATGACTAAGAGCCGGGGGCATCATCACCGTGCTCGGTCAGGCTACAATGGTCACCATTCATAGCGTACGCATGGAGAATCACTGATGAGCGACCTCGCCGGTATGCGACGGGATTACGAAGGCGAAGCCCTGGCGCCGGAAAATACTCCCGACACGCCACTTCCCCTGTTCGAGGATTGGCTGAACCAGGCCATCGAAAGTGAAGGGTTGGACGCCAACGCCATGACCCTGGCAACGGTCGACAGCGAGGGGCATCCCCACGCCCGTGTGGTGTTACTGAAAGGTTTCGACCCGCAGGGTTTCCGCTTCTATACCAATTATCAGAGCCAGAAAGGCAATGAGCTCGCCCACGTGCCCAATGCCGCGGTCGTATTCTGGTGGCCCGCTTTGCAGCGGCAGGTCCGTGTCGAGGGTAGCGTCGAAAAGGTAGATGTTCAGCAGTCCGACGACTATTTCTCTAGCCGCCCTCGCAAGAGCCAGCTGGCCGCCTGGGTTTCGCAGCAAAGCGTCGAGATTCCCAACCGGGACTGGATGCAAGAACGCCTGGCACGCTTCGAGCAGGTCTACACCGACCAGCCTGTCGAACGGCCGCCGCACTGGGGCGGATATCTGCTCGTGCCGCAGACGATCGAGTTCTGGCAGGGGCAGCGCAGCCGGCTGCATGATCGCGTGCGCTACACCCGTCGAGACAGCCAGGCCACCGAATGGCATCGCACCCGTCTGGCGCCGTGACGGCCTTCGGGAAACCTGCTCGACGTGCCAGTCTGTGGCTTCTCAGACTGAGATTTCCGAGCCCGTGGCTTCCGGAACTGAGATCTCTGGGGCAGTGATCTCCGAGGCTATGGTTTCTCGAACTGAGATTTCCAAGCCCAGAACGCAAAACGCCCGGCCATCATGACCGGGCGTTCTTTTGGCATTGACGCGGGGCTGCGTTAGTCGGCAGTACCGTCAGTCCATTCGGCGACGACATCGGGATGCTCGTCGACCCACTTCTTGGCGTTCTCGTAAGGATCCGAACCGTCTTTCTGGTTCATGAGCATGACTTCGCCCATCTGATCCGGCGTCCAGTTGAAATTGTCGAGAATCGCATAGGCTTGCGGCATCTCGTCCTTCAGGCCCTTGTGCACGACGGTGCTGATGTGCTCGGCATCGCCATAGGCCTTCTTCGGATCGTCGAGATACTTGAGATCCCAGCGCGCGAACATCCAGTGCGGCGTCCAGCCGGTCACCACGATGTCCTCGTGATTCTTGACCGCATCGGCCAGCGCCGAAGTCATGGCGGCACCGCTGCTCGACTGCAGCTGCAGCTTGTCGATGCCGTACTCGTCGATAGCATCTTCGGTCTGTGACATCAGGCCCGCGCCCGGATCGATCCCCACAATCTTGCCGTCGAATTCATCGGCGTGATCGTTCAGCTGATCGATCGAGTCGATATCGGTGTATTCCGGTACGACCAGCCCAAGCTTGGTCCCTTCCAGGTTGGGGCCGAGATCTTCGACATCATCCTGAACTTTCTTGAGATAGTCGCCGTGCGTGGTCGGCAGCCAGGCAGCCACGATGGCGTCGGCATCGCCGGTTCCCACGGCCTGCCACATCACGGCGGCACCCAGAGAGTTCATTTCGACGTCGTACCCCTGTTCTTCGAGTACGGCGCGGATCACGTTGGTGGAAGCGACTTCGGATGCCCATTCGACGTAGGCCAGCTTGATGGTTCCCTTGTCGTCCTGGGCCTGGGCGACACCGGCGGTCATGCTGATGCCGGCGGCCATCATCAAGGCGCCATAGCGAACGGCTTGCGACATTACGTTACGTGTCATCGACTTTCCCCTTCTTGTGGTTTGCGTACCGCTACCGATGCTGCCGGCGAAACGCTGGCAGCATCGGACTCCTGCTCTTCAATCTCTAACACTTCGAACTCTGGCTTTCTGGACCCTGGCTTTCGGGGCCCTGGCTTTCGGAACTCTGGCTTTCGGGACTCTGGCTTTCGGGACTCTGGCCTTCGAGAATCTGACGCTGCTTTATGCTTATTTCGTTTTCTTTTTACCGCTGAGAGACTGCGTCAGGCGGTCCAGCAACATCGCCATGATCACGACCGCGATACCGGCTTCGAAACCCTCGCCGGGGCGCAAGCGCTGGATAGCGCGCCATACTTCGCTACCCAGGCCATTGGCGCCGATCATCGCCGCGATCACGACCATCGATAGCGCCAGCATGATGGTCTGGTTGATACCGCCCATCAGTGTCGGCAGCGACAGTGGCAACTGAACCTTGACCAGCTTCTGGCTACGCGTGGAGCCATAGGCATCCGCCGCCTCGATCAGGTCTTTCGGCACCTGCCGAATCCCGAGAGTGGTAAAGCGGATCGCTGGCGGCATCGAGAAGATCACCGTGGCGAAGATGCCGGATACCGAGCCGATGCCGAAAAACGGAATGGCCGGGATCAGGTAGACGAACGCCGGCATCGTCTGCATGAAATCGAGAATGGGCATGATCACCCTATAGAAGCGATCGGATATCGCTGCCAGAATTCCCAGCGGCAGCGCGATCACGATGGCGATCAAAGTGGCGATGACCACCAGCGTCAGCGTCTGGATCATCGGATCCCAGAGACCCAGATTCCAGATCAGGCCCAAGCCCAGCAAGGCGCCGATCGCCAGACGACGACCGCCGACTTTCCAGCACAGCAGCGCGACCAGCAAGATCAGCGCCCATTCAGGCAACCACATCAAACCGTCGTTGAGCAAATTGATGCCGGCCTGCGTCCCCCGGGAAATCGCCCGGGTCACGCCGGAAAACTCGGTGGTCAGAAAGTCGAGTCCGCTCTCGATCCAGTCGCCCAGCGGAATTCTTGGAATATCGAAATCCATCAGTGTTCTCCCGTCTGCGCCAGTTGTTCGAGTACGGCACCCTTGACCACCACGCCGAGCAGCCGCTGCTCGTCATCGATGACCGCCACGGGAAAACTCTTGCCCTTGAACATCGGATACAGCGTAGCCAGCGGTTCTTCCGGGCCCACGTGAGGGAAATCCGTCACCACCAGATCACGAATCGTATCCTTACCGGCCTTGGCGGCTTCCTCGACGCTTTCCGCCTCCAGAATCCCCAGCAACTTGCGCTCGCGATCGGTGACGTAGATCGAATCCAGCGAGTTCTCGCTCATCTTGCGCAGCACCGTACGCGGGCCGTCATCATGACGGGCCGTGGCACGAACCGGGCGCATCACCCGACGGGCCGTGACGACGCGGGACCGATCGACGCCTTCGGTGAAACGCGCCACATAGTCATCGGCGGGGTTGGTCAGCACCTCTTCCGGCGTGCCGATCTGCACGATTTCGCCATCCCGCAGCAGAATGATGCGGTCGCCGATATTGAGCGCTTCGTCGAGATCGTGGGTGATGAAAATCGTGGTCTTCTTCATGCGGTGCTGCAGCTCGATCAGCTCCTGCTGCATGTCCCGCCGGATCAGCGGGTCGAGCGCGGAGAAGGCCTCGTCCATCAACAGCACGCTGGAGTCGTTGGCCAGCGCTCGGGCCAGCCCGACACGCTGCTGCATGCCGCCGGAAAGCTGGCTGGGGTAAGCATGCTCCCAGCCGTCGAGTCCGACCTGCTTGAGCGAGTTCCTGGCTTTCTCGGCCCGTTCGGCCTTGGCGATTCCGCGAATCTCGAGTCCGTATTCGGCGTTCATCTGCACCGTGCGGTGCGGGAACAGCGCGAAGTTCTGGAACACCATCGAGAAATGCCGACGACGGCAGTGCAGCAGGGCTTTGTCGCTGAGCTGGGGGATGTTCTCCCCGCCGATGATGATGTCGCCTTCGGTCGGTTCGATCAGCCGGTTCAAGCAACGGATCAATGTCGACTTTCCGGAACCGGAAAGCCCCATGATGACCAGAAGTTCACCTTCGCGGACGTCGAAGTTGATGTTGGAGAGACCGAGCGTCTGCCCGGTTTTTTCGAGGATCTGGGCACGATTGAGACCCTCGTCACGCAGCTTGAGCGCTTTCTTGGTGTCGTCGCCGAACACCTTGCTCAAGTTTCGCACTTGAATCTTGGTTTGCTGTGTGTCGGTCATGTCAGGCCTAGGTTGGCAAAGCAGAAGAAGTCCTCTACGACGTCGTTAAGACGCGTGTCGAACGGTATCTGTTAGTGTTATTAGGTTTCGCATCATACGGTTTTATCGATAACCCTTCAAACGACAATATCCTATAATTGAATGAGCGTTCAACTTCCATCACCCCTTCTTCTCCCCCGCTCACGTTCAATCCAGCGCCGTCTCCAGCCGGTGACGCTGCCATTCGCTCTGGGGATCGTTCAGCCGCAGCGTGGCTTCGAGCACGCCCTCCTCGACATTGGTGCGCAGCTCGAATCCCAGTCCGGCCAGCAGACGCCGCATCGGCAGATTGTCGCTCAGGATCGTCCCCACCATCGCCAGGGTCCCTACCTGTCGGCTGTAGTCGATCATCTTCTGCATCAGGCGGCGCCCGAGGCCAGCGCCATGAAGATCGTCCCTGACGATGATCGAGAACTCGGTGCGTATGTTGTCGGGATCGTTCCAGACCCGCACGACGCCAAGCATCTCCTCGCCGGCCGGCGCATTGTCGGCCGCCTTGGTACCCGGGGCCTCTGTTTGGTCGACCGCTTCACGACGCCGCACCGCGATGAACGCCATCTGGCGGTCGTAATTGATCTGGCTCAGCTGGGCCAGATCCCGGGTCGACAGCACCGCCTTGTGGTGGAAGTAGCGGTAACGAATGCTCTGCTCGGACAGGAAGGTATGAAAACGGGTAATCAGCGGCGCGTCCTCACCTCGAATCGGACGAATTTCGACGTCCATTCCCGCCAGCATCACCGTTTCTCTTAGCTGTTCCGGGTACGGCATGATCGCCTGTATCGATGCCGCCCCCAGATCCAGCGCGAAATCGACCGCCAGCAGGCCCTCGTGATTGAGCAACAGCGGATTGATCTCGAGCCCTTTGAGACGCGGCAGATCGGAGGCCATCTGAGACAGTTTGACCAGCAGGCGGGAGACCCAGGTGATCGCTTCCTGGGGATCGTCGCTGTGCTCGCGAATCAACCGGCCTGCCCGCGTACGGTCGATGAGCTCTTCCGCCAGCCGCATGTTGAGCGGCGGCAGCGCCGTCTGGCGATCCGCCATGACATCGATCTTGTATCCCCCGGTGCCGAAGACGATGACCGGGCCGAACTCTGCATCTCGCGTGATGCCGGCGCACAACTGCAGCGAACCCTTGCCGCGCTGCATGGTCTGGAGACAGTAGCTGTAGATGGGGCTATCCGGCAGCGCTTCGCTGACACGCGCCTCCAGACGGACGACGGCATCCACCACGCTGCCGGGCTGCTCCAGATCCTGAATCAGCGAGGCAGCCTGCCGACGCGATTCCCCGCCATAGCGAAACGGCTCGCAGTTGTCACGATGGACGACCTTGACCGCCCACGGCCCCTGCAGCCGTTCGGTGGCCCGCTCCGCCTGCTCCAGATCGAACACGTACTCGCTGGGGGCACACTCGATACCATAAGCCCCCAGAACGTCGCCAGTTTCCTGGTGGGTCAACAGATCCCGCTGGCGTGCCAGGGCATCGTCGATGAGCGCGTGACAGCGCTGGCGCATCTCGGCGCTGGAGTCGAATGGCAGCGATGGCGGGGTTTCCTGCAACAGGTTCTGTACCTGGCGATAGCGCACCAGGTGCAGGAAGGCTCTGACGGCCTTCTCCGGTGACACGTAGCTGGGAATGCCGGCGCGGTTGCAGGCCGCACGGGCATCCAGCGCCTCCTTCAACCCCATCCAGCTCACCAGCAGGCGATGCCGGAAGCGTTGGCGCGCCTCGACCAGCGCATTGGCGGTCGCCAGGGACGGCGCCAGTCGTGTCGGCGCGTGCAGGACCAGCACCGCGTCGACATTAGGATCGCGCGTCACGATCTCCAGCGCACTCAGATAGTCTTCCGGCGTGGCGCTGCCGCCCAGATCGACCGGATTGCGCCCCGGGCGGCTGACGTCCAGCTTCTGCGTGATCAGTGCCTGGGCGGATGCCTCGCTGAGTTCGGCCAGCAGACCGCCGCCGTCGATCAGCTTGTCGATCGCCAGCAGCGCCGGACCGACGCCATTGGAGACGATCGCCAGACGGTCGCCCTTCGGCGGCTTGAACCGCGACAGCGTTTCCAGCGCATCGAACAGTTCGTCGGAATCGTCGACGCGCACGACCCCGGCACGGGCCAGCGCGGCATCGACGATGGCGTCACGTCGGTCGATCCCGGCCGTCGCCGGGACCGGGCTCAGTGTTGCCTCGGCAGTGCGCCCGCTCTTGATCGCCAGCACCAGCCGGTTGCGTGAGGACTCGCGCAGTGCCGTCATGAAGTGGCGCGCGTTGCGGACGTCTTCCAGATGCAGCAGCAGAGCTCGGCAACGTCCGGATTGATTGAGGTAGTCGATGACATCCGGCAGTTGAACGTCGAGGCTGTCGCCCAGCGTCACCAGATGTGAAAAGCCGACTTCGCGCCCGGCGGCCCAATCGATCATCGCATTGCCCAGCATGCCCGACTGACCCAGATAGGCGACGGTGCCATCGCTGATCGGCTGACTGGCATAGGTCGCATTGAGCTTCACGGACGGAACGGCGACACCCAGACACTCAGGGCCGAGTACGCGCATGCCGGAACGCAGCGTCGCTCTCTGCAGGCGTCGGCGCAGTGCCGCGCCGGCTTTCGAATCGGGGTCGAGCGACACCCCGCCCGAGACGATCAGCGCCGCGCGGACCTGCCTGTCACCCAATCGCTCCAGCACCTCGGGCACGCTTTCCAGCGGTGAACAGACCACGGCCAGATCCGGCGTCTCGGGGAGATCGGCGATGCGTCGAAAGCAGGTCACGCCATGCACCTCCTTGTAGCCCCGCGGATTGACCACCCACAGCGGGCCGGGAAATCCCGCCTGGAGCAAATTCTGCAGCACCATCCCCCCGATGGATTCGGGTTTGGGGGAGGCTCCGACCACTACCAGCGAGCGGGGAGCAAAGAATCGGCGCAAGAACTGCGTGGCCACGGTGGACCTCTCGACATCGGCTATGAGGGTTTCAACCCTACACGGTCAGACCGTTGAGGTTCAGCTCATAGACCAAAGTCGACACGTGACGGTGTGACGCAGCCGCTGCTCTGGCTCAGAATGAAGCCACCTCGAACCGGCCGGCGAGTCTCAATGATCACTTCGTATCTCACGCATCCCGATATCGCGCTGCATGACATGGGCTCTCATCATCCGGAGTCGCCAATGCGGCTCGAGGCCATCCGCGCCAAGCTGATGCTGAGCGGCCTGCTCCAGCAGACCATGCAGTCCGAGCCCGGCCCGGCAACGCGGCTCCAGCTAGAACGCGTACATGCGCCAGACTACCTCAGTGCGCTGGACGCACAGCGACCGCAAAGCGGCCTCCATCAGCTCGATAGCGACACGCGGATGGGCCCGCATTCGCTGGACGCCGCGGCGCTGGGCGCCGGCGCTGCCGTGCGAGGCGTCGATCTGGTCTGCGGCAATCGCGCCGACAATGTCTTCTGTGCCGTGCGCCCCCCCGGCCATCACGCCGAACGGTCGCTGGCGATGGGTTTCTGCTTCTACAACAATGTCGCGGTGGCGGCGGCCCACGCTCGTGCCGTTCACGGCATCGAGCGTATCGCCATCCTCGATTTCGATGTCCATCAGGGCAACGGCACGCTGGACATCTTTCACGACGATCCGGCGATCCTGATCTGCAGCAGCTATCAGGAAGCCTTCTACCCCTGGCGCTATCTGACGGGAGACTGGCCCAACATCGTCAATACGCCGTTGGCGGCCGGCACCGGTAGCCTCGGTTTCAGAAACGCGGTCGAACGCGAATGGCTACCGGCGCTGGAACGACATCGCCCTCAGCTGGTGCTGCTCTCCAGCGGCTTCGATGCCCATCGTGACGATCCGCTGGGGCAATTGGCACTCGATCACGAGGATTTCTACTGGGTCACCACACTGGCCATGGATATCGCGCGAAGACATGCCGGCGGCAGGCTGGTCTCGGTGCTGGAAGGCGGTTATCACTTGAAGACCTTGCCTGTGAGCGTCGAAGCCCACCTGACCGCGCTGCTGGGGCAACCGTATTCGCCCTGACACGCCGTCAGGTCGGTTTCGGCGCAGAGCCCGAGCGACTGGCTGTGATATTCTTCGCCCTCATGCCGTCAACGACTTTTCACGCTCCTGACAGAGAGTTTCATGGCCGCCAGTAACGATCAGGATGCCGCGCTGCGTATTGCCGCCGGTCGCAAAGCCTTCGTCGAACCCCTGCGTCTGGGTGAGCGGCTCAAGGAGATACGGCTTTCGAATCAGTGGACGCTGGGCGATGTCAGCACCCGTACCGGCCTGGCGCGTTCGACGCTGTCCAAGATCGAAAACAATCAGATTTCGCCGACCTTCACCGCCGTCCAGAAACTGATTGCCGGGTTGGGCATCGATCTGCCCCAACTGCTCAAGCCCACCAAGCCCAAGCGCCAATCCAGCGGACGTCGCGATCTCACGCCCCGCGGTGATGGCAAGCAGCATCCCACGCCGACCTATGAACACGAGCTGCTGTCGTACCAGCTGGCGCAGAAGCGGATGATCCCGTTCAAGACGATCGTGCGCGCGCGTCGTTTCGACGAGTTTCAGGAGTGGGTTCGCCATGATGGCGAGGAATTTCTGATGATTCTCGAGGGAGAGATTCTGATCTATTCCGAATTCTACGAGCCGCTGGCGATGACCGCCGGAGATTCGCTCTATTTCGACAGCGACATGGGCCATGCCCTGGTCTCCACCAGCGATGCCGATGCCGTGGTGCTCTCGGTCTGCACTCCCGGCGACGGCGACTAGCGATTCATCGGCTATCCTCACGATTCGTCGACTATTCCCATATCACGCGATAGCCTCGAACGCTCGGCATCGACGCGGGTATCGAACCTTTCACCTCCGAGACCACAGGAGCCCGTCATGCATCACCTCGATGAACAGACCCGTACCGAACTCGAAGCCGCCGCCTTCCGGCGCCTGCTTCGCCATCTGGATGACAACAAGGACGTCCAGAACATCGACCTGATGATCCTGGCCGATTTCTGTCGCAACTGTCTCTCCAAGTGGCTGGTCACTGCGGCCGAGACGCGCGGTACCGAACTGGATTACGAAACGGCGCGCGAGTATGTCTACGGCATGCCCTACTCCGAATGGAAGGCGCACTATCAGGCGCCGGCCAGCGACGAGCAGCTCGCCGCACTGGAAGCCCGTCAAGCGCGCAAGGCGGCAACTGAAGACGGCAAGGGGGAATCATGAGCGAATCGGCCATGATCCCGCTGTCGATCGCGGTGCTGACGATCTCGGACACGCGTGACGAAAGCAGTGACCGTTCCGGCCAGACACTCGTCGAACGCCTGGAAGGCGCCGGCCATCGTCTGGTCGAGAAGCGCATCGTGCCGGACGATATCTACCAGATCCGCGCGGTGGTGGCGGCCTGGATCGCCGATGCTGGCGTGCAGGTGGTACTGACCACCGGCGGCACCGGTTTCACCGGCCGCGATTCCACCCCGGAAGCGGTTGCGCCGTTGCTCGACAAGCACATCGAGGGCTTTGGCGAACTCTTTCGCCAGCTCTCGTTCGAGGAGATCGGCAGCTCCACCATCCAGAGCCGCTGTCTGGGCGGGCTTGCCAACGCCACCGTGATCTTCTGCCTGCCGGGTTCGACCGGCGCCTGCCGCACCGGCTGGGATCGTATCCTCGAAGAGCAGCTGGATAGCCGGCACCGGCCGTGCAACTTCGCCAACCTGGTCATCCCCGAGCGAGGCACGCAACTTCATGGCTGAGCGATCCACGACCGGACAATCGAGCGCCAAAGGACCCACGGATGGACTCCAGAGCGTCGAGCAGGCGCTGGAAGCGCTGCTCCATGGCGTCGAGCGTCTCGAAGGCGAAATCATCGACTGTTTCGATGCCGATGATCGCGTGCTGGCGGAAGACGTGCTGGCCACCATCGACGTGCCGCCGGCCGACAACAGCGCCATGGATGGCTACGCGCTGGCCAGCGAAGACAGCGGCCGGCATCTGCCGATCTCCCAACGCATTCCTGCCGGCCACCCCGCGCAGCCGCTCGCCCCCGGCACCTGTGCCCGCATTTTCACGGGTAGCGAAATTCCGCCCGGCGCTGACTGCGTGGCGATTCAGGAGAACGTCGAGCTGGACGGCGACGTGGCGATGATTCCGGCTACCCAGCCCGGCCAGAACGTGCGTCTACGAGGGCTCGACGTCAGCGCCGGCGCTCCGCTTCTCGCGGCAGGCACTCGCCTCGGCGCCGCGGCGTTGGGATTGCTGGCGGGGCAAGGGTTGTCGACGGTGAATGTGGTTCGACGCCCGAAAGTGGCGCTGCTGCTGACCGGGGACGAGATCGTCGAGCCGGGGCAGGCGCTGGCCCGCGGCCAGATCTACAACAGCAATGGCCCGATGCTGGCCACGCTGATCCGCCACTTCGGCGGTGATCTGGTCAGCCAGGTCAAGGTGGCGGACGATTTCGACACCACGCTGGCGCGACTGCGGGAAGCCGCGGCCCAGGCCGATATCATCGTGACCACGGGCGGCGTCAGCGTCGGCGAGGAGGATCACGTCAAACCGGCTCTCGAGCAGCTCGGCGAACTCTCGCTGTGGCGTCTGGCGATGCGCCCGGGCAAGCCGCTGGCGCTGGGAACGATCGGCAAGGCGCGGCTAGTGGGCCTGCCCGGCAATCCGGTATCGAGTTACGTCGGCGCCTGGCTCTATCTCCGGCCGCTGCTTGGGCGGCTCCAGGGCTGTCGTGACAGGGAGTCGCTTCCGGTGGTTAGCGCCGAAGCGCAGTTCGAAGCCCGTACCCAGGGGCGCCGCCATTACATGCGCGCCAATCTCGAATTCTACGGCGAACGTATCGTCGCAAGCGTCTATCCCGAACAGAGCTCGGCGGTACTGACATCCTGCGCCGCTACCAATGCGTTCGCGGTGATTCCGGCCGATAGCCATATCCGCCCCGGCGACCGCGTCGACTGTCTATGGCTCCGGTGACGGAGCCTGGATGACGAGAGCCAGATGACGATGCCTGCGGACCGCAGGCGGTGTCGGTATCCCGTCATTCGCTGAAGCGGTGCTGCATCTCCGGCCATAGCGTGACGAAGGCGGCTTCGAGATTGGCGTACTCGTCACGCAACCAGGGCGTTAGCGCCGCGAGCTGATTGGGGCCACGCAGGCGCTGACCGATACCGGCGATGGCGCGGCAGGTGAAGTCGAAGTCCGCGTAGCGCTGCAACCAGTCACCCTCGATCATCACCGGCACCATCCCGGCCAAACGCGCGGGTGCCTCGCGCTCGCCCAGTACCCGGTAGCAGCGTTCGACCAGCGTTGCATCCGGGTGACGACTAGCCAGGAAGTGATCCCACACCAGATCCAGCGCGATACCGGTATAACGCCGCTGCGCTCTCGGCGCCATCTGCAACAACTGCAGAACTTCGGCGTGATGATCGATGCCGGCATCGACCCGGCGGTGGTGGCGGATGCCGGCAGCCACTGCCGTCGGCCAGGATTCGAGATGCGCACCTTTGACACCATCGGCGATCAGATTGCCGTAGAGAAAGTCATCGCTGCCGTGGCGGGAGAGCCAAGCGTGGGCGAGAAAATTCATGTCCGAAATTCCAGGAAGATCATGAACTAGAGACAGTTGGTCGGCTTGGGCAGACCGGCCAACCGGGCGCCGACCTTGGCCGGGCTTTCGGGGAAGAGTTGCATCAGATAGATCGAACTGCCCTTCTCCGCGCCCAGCGACTGCTTCACCGCCTTGACCAGCGGGCGCATGGCTGGTGCCGCCTCGAAGCGCTGGTAAAAATCACGCAATACCTCGATCACTTCCCAGTGAGCGGGGGTCAGCTCACGACCGTCTTCCGCCGCCAATGCCTCGGCGACGTGAGGCGACCAATCATCCAGCGATACCAGATAGCCTTCCGGATCCAGTGCGACGGGCTGGCCTTCCACCATCAACGTTCTTGCCTTTGTCTTTGCCATCAGAACCAGCTCACGCAGCGTTCATGGGTTTCCGTCAAGGCCAGGAACCCTTTCATATCCACCACGGTAATCTCCGGGCTCACTCGCCCCGCCAGGCCGCGAGATACCAGATCTTCCTCGAGTACCGAAATCCGCCCCCCGAAGGCCTCGAGCACGCCGCTGGAAGCTGGCAGCGCTGCATAGCAGGCATCTTCGATCAAGAGTAGCTGATCATTCACGCCGAAAGCCTCGCCCAGGTCTCGATAGACGGCCGTCGACTGCGGAGATCGGTTAAGCAGATGCAGCAGCATGGGATGCGTTCCGGACTCAGAAAATCAGTGTATGGGGTTGGACCTGCATCAGTTCGGCCACCGCTTCGGCGCCCAAGGGCTTCACCGGCAACATCAACTCGTCTACCGACAGGCCGCGTTCCGAGAGCGCCGCTGCGCTGACCCATAGCGACTCGATATCGTACATCTCCAACATCGCCAGCTGTGGATGGGTGCCCTTCTGGCCCAGCGCGCCGCTCTGCTGACCTTCCAGCAGCGCATAGACGCCATCGCCCTGGAACAGCAGACCCACACGCTGGCCGAACGCCGCCGCGACCAGCGCCACGTCGATCCCTTCGCGTAGCCAATGGCTGCCGTGGGGCGGATGACGCAGCACGATCAGTACGTCCTGCGGCTCGATGTCGGAAACGTGAACACTCGTCATGGGGCAAACGTGATCAGTCGATCGTTGTTGAGCATGGCATCGACCAGTTGGCCAATGCCGGTCAGTTCGAACGGAGCTTCGACATTATGCGAGGCCAGACCATGACGGTTGGCTTCGTCGGCACTCAACAGGCCACGCCGCAGACCGGCTGCAATGCAGACCAGCAGCTGGGTACCATAATCCTGGTGCAGCCGCTGCCAGCCCTCGGCCAAATGGACTTCGTCCTGCGGCGGCGACATCAACGCCGAGGCATTGTGCACACCGTCGTGGTAGAAAAACACGCTTGCCAGCCGATGCCCGCTCGTGACGACGGTATCCGCAAAACGCAACGCCGATAGCGCCGCCTGGTGGCTATAGGGCGCGCCATGGACCAGCAACGCGTAATTCAGCATGACACCGCGGCTCCCGTTCATCCGATCGGTCATAGAGGGTCGAACCGATGACATGGTATCAAACGACGGAGCCCCACCGTAGTGGGGCCCCGAGATAGCCGATGTCACACCATGATCGCTAGTCGCGAGACATGACGCCCAGAATCGACAGCAGGCTGAGGAACAGATTGTAGATCGACACGTAGAGCGTGACGGTCGCCAGAATATAGTTCGTCTCACCCGCGCGATTCACGATCTCGCTGGTCTGGTACAGGATCGCCGCTGACGAGAACAGCACGAAACCGGCTGATACCGCCAGAGCCAGGCCGGGGATATTGAAGACCATTGCCGCGACCATGGCCAGTACCAGCACGATGGCGCCTGCCATCATGAAGTTGCCCAGGAAGCTGAAGTCCTTGCGCGTGATCAGCGCAACGGCCGACAGCCCCAGGAACGTCGCGGCCGTCATGCCTAGCGCCGTCATCACCAGCTGCGCCCCGTTGGGAATCGACAGGTAGAGGTCAATGATTGGCCCCAGTGTGAAACCCATGAACCCGGTGAAGGCAAAGATCGCTGCGATGCCCGCGCCGGAATTGGCGGTCTTGTGAACTAGGAACATCAGGCCGTAAGCCCCGATGAAGAATACGAGAATGTTGAGCTGCGTGACACCCATCGCCATGGCGGCGCCGGCGGTCACGGCAGAGAATAGCAGCGTCATGGCCAGCAACATGTAGGTGTTACGCAACACCTTATTGGTGCTGACCGCGCTCGATCGACGATCTGTGATGTCGTGCGACGTTCGAAAATCCATTGTAGTCCCCTCAGTTCTGTTGAAACTCACCCATGGACCACAATGCCCTTGCAAAGTTCCCCTGACAAGCGTTATGCGACCGGCTCGAGGCGAAATAAGTTGTTGAAAGCTAAAGAACCTGTTGACGTATTCGGATCAGCTGGTAGTATTCCACGCCGTAAGCCGGAGGGATGGCAGAGCGGTTGAATGCACCGGTCTTGAAAACCGGCGTAGGTTAATAGCCTACCCAGGGTTCGAATCCCTGTCCCTCCGCCACCGCACACGATAAGGCCCTGTTTTTACAGGGCCTTTTTTGTTTCTTACCTTTCTTCCCGCCATCTCATGGCAAAGGCTATCTGCCCTTTCTCTGCACGTTCGTGTTTTGCTCTAGAGCCTGGTACATCTGGCCATTGGTCCGCATGTCCTTGGCGAACTCGGCTTTCATCACCTCAACGGTGAGGCCACCGTTTCCGTCGTCCTTAGCAGTAACGCGCGAGTCGGTACTGTTATAGATGGTCACCGGAACGGATACATCGCCCCCGTTCCCTTCGTCGTTGGCTGCTCGCCCGCTTGTTCCAGACGACATCATGCGGTTGCTGTTCATAGCTTCAAGCATTGGTCGGTGCTGCCTAGTGGCAGCAGCATTAACAACGAATTCACCATTAGACAGTGCGGCCGGTATGGAGTCGCTGCGAGAAGTGCCTGGACCGCTGACATATCCTCCGTTTGCGAATCCGAACAAGCCAACAGCTTGGCTTGCGACACCGGCGAGCGCGCCCATGCCTGCTGCCACAGCTCCGCCAAATGTGGATATGGATGTTGCAGCAGCGGCTGGCGCCCATGAAGATGCAGTGAAAGCGGCTTGAATTGCGCTCTGAGCTGCCATTTGCGCCATTGTATTTATCGCTGTCCGCCCGATACTCTCGAAGACGTTGCTAGCAGCGCTTCCAAGGTTGTCAAAATCAAACACCATGCCCTCAATGGCATTACCGAAGCCCGACGTAAAGCTCTCTGCTGCCTGCTTGTTCAAATTGTCGAAGTCGCTAAAGGCAGTTCGCGCAGACTCAAGCCAGGTATCCCACTCGCTTCCCTCCCGAGCTCCCCCTTTGGCATTCGAGCCAAAGCCGTAGACGCTCTGGAAGCCTTCAGACGTGGTGCCCAGCTTGCGGCGTAACACGGCAGCCTGTGCCATTGCCGCGTTGTACTGCCCTAGCGTTATCGAGCCATTCTTGAGGGCTCGCCAGTAGGACTGTTCTTGCGCGGTGATCGTCTTGACGTTATCGCCGTATTCGCGCTGCGAGGCCAGTAGCGGGTTGTACTGTTCCAGAAGCTGACGATATGCATTGACCGTCTTATTCAGCGCCTTGGCGGCCTCCGTGGTCGCCTGTGTGCTGTTCGTCGTGGTTCGCGTAACGGTATCGGTGGCATCGCTTAGCACCTTCGCCTGCGTGCTTGCCTGCTCAAGCGCATTAGCTTGATTGCGTAGCTCTCCAGACTGGAAAGCCGCCGCCACGACATAATCATTCATGGCCTTAACCGAAATACCGATAGGCTCGATCAGCCCAGCCTCAATGCTCTCGCCCCACGCAAGGAACTCTTTGCCAGCTGGCCCCAGCGCGCCGCCTATATTTTTAAGCAGGTTGGCAAAGGTTTGGTCTAGCCCGTTAAGCGCCTTCTGCAACGGAATCAGGCCAGCGTTAATGACATCAGCCGCGCCGCCTACGATGCCTTGGAAGGCTTGTACGGCGGTAGCCTTCATGTCGATCCACGAGGCTTGCGCGCGAAGGTTGGCGGCGCCTATGGCATTCATGGCGCTGGTGTAGTCGCTATGGATCTGCTGGACCCAATCGATGAACTCGTCGCCTTGCTTGTTGATGTCGCCGATGGCATCGAACAGCCAGTCGAACGCGCCGTTGTTGATCGCGCCAATCAGGCCCTCAACAGCCTGCTGCGCTTGGCCGATAGCGCCAGCAAATGCGTCAGTAGCGCCACGGTCGCCCACAGCCAGCCACATCCGAAAAGTGGCATCTTCAAGGTTCGACATCTGGCCGTTGAGCGTTGCCATCTGATCGCCCATGGCACCAGCAAACGTCGTGTTACCGATGTTCTCTAGGTAGCCGGTGATAGCTTTTGAATTCTTGGCGACAGTCGTCGTAACACCTTGAAAGGTAAAGGCGATTTGATTGGCGCTTTGACTGCCGGTTATCCCGAACTCCTTTAACCGGTCCAGCTCACCAGTCGTGGCGTCAGCGACGGCGTCAACGTACTGGATGAGGTCTTTGCCCATCGCCGATGCAGTATTGCCGAACGACCGCAACGCCGCCTCTGTAGGATCAAGGCCAAGCGACTTCATGCGGATGAACGCGTTTACGCTCTGGTCTAGCCCATAGGGCGTTTCTTTGGCAAAGTTGAGTAACTGCGCCCATGCGGCACTAGCGGCTTCTGCCGACCCTGTGACGGTCTTCAATGACGCCTGGAGCTGCTGAGATCCGGCAATTGCTGAATAAGCGTCACGACCTAGCTGTGCAAGGCCAATGGTCGCGATGCCAGCCGCGACACCACGGGCAATGGTATCAAGCACGCTTAATTGCCGATTGGCCTGTTGAATAGCGCCCTCGACGTTGCGAAAGCCCCGCTGCATCTGATTGGTTGCGGTGGCTGCGGTTGCGCCCGACTTCTTCGTACTGCGCCCAAAAGAACCGACTTCACGTTCTGCACGTTGCGCCGATTCGGTGAAGTCATCCATACGGCTTTCGGCGCGATTAAGCGACGTAGTATCCGCCGTGATGTTATACGCTAATGATCCTAGATCCATGGTTTATTACTCGATAATTAATATGTGTTCCCACCTTCTATTCTACCAAAACAAGAAAGCCCGGCACTTGGCCGGGCTCTCTCTTTAGTGCTTGCTTATTTGCGTGGCACGTCGCTCAGCTGGTCGACTAAACCGCGCCTTAATCCCGCGTCAGTGACTCTAGAACGGGCCGCCACACGCTCGGATAGATCGCGATCCATGGAAATACGGAAGTTAATCCGGTCGCGGATCCATGACTTAGAAGCGACTGACAATTCCGCCTCCAAACCTGTCATCTTCATCTCTAGTTGATCAAGTTCATCAACCAACGCAGTAATAGCCTCGACGCGCTCCGGCAATGCGTCATAAACATCGGCCCGCTTACGCTCGACAAGTGCGTTATGCAGCATCCGACCGACACGATCAAAGTTCGCCTGCTCGAATTCGAGTTGCTTCCTACGAGACAGCTCTTCAGTAAACGTGTCGGCCTTTACGCCGTGCATTAGCTCAGCGTTAACCGATTCGCGGTAGGCGTTGAATTCTTTGTAAAGGGCGTCAAGCTCTTGCGCGGTTAAAGCACCGCTGTCTACGGCTCGGGTTACCTTGTTCAGCATATCCATATCGGCCTCCTCAGATGTCCGGCGCTTGGTAATCGTCGCCAGCACTGGCGTTTGTCGCTTCGTGCCGATCGCTCGCCAGCTCGTCAACGTCGGGGGCTTCATACAGGGTGCCTGAATTATAGGCACCCTGCCCGATGATCTTCTGTTCGGCCTCGTCGAGTTGGCGACGAAGGCGATTGATCTCGCTCAACTGCTCGGCTTTACTTTGAGATGCATTGGCATGTAGAAACTGCCCGGATGGGCCATTAACGATGAAATCAGACATTGTGTGTTCCCTTTTGATTTGGTTGGCTATGGAGCTTTGGAAGTGTGCGATTGCCGCCGCCCCACAACAACTATTCTACCATTTTCAGAATCACCGAATTTTGCCTTCCAGCGTTGTAACGCGGGACTCAAGTTGGCTAACTCGGTCATTGCGAGCATAAGTAGATCGCATGTCAGAGCGCATCTCGGTGATTATCTGGCCTTGTGTTTCAAGAAGGCTATTCACCACGGCAATCTGGCTATTGAGATTGACCAGCGTTATTCCAGCCCATGCCAGAAGTGCTACGAACAGAATTTGAATACCGCTAGAAATGCGAGTCGCCATATTTTCAAATACCTCGGACATGGCACACCGTCCGCCGTTGTAGACTAATCATGAATGTTCCCTTGCGTGATATGTTAAGATTGGTTGTGTGTTCCTGTTTTGTCTTTCATGGTTGGTCATATTGCCGCTCCTTCATCGGGGCGGCTTTTTTTTATCCACGGAATCGACCTCTGAGAATAATGCAGCTCTGAGACTTACTTTTACCCGCCGCATTTACCACTGCACCCGCCACCGAGTTAGCCATATCGTCATGCCCGCCTGGGCCGTGATCGATTGAATCCTTTCCGCTGCGGCTAACGCGCCTCTCTAGCCCAACAAGCTCCTTAAGTAATTGGTCAGACTCAGGCAATTCAACGCGCCCGGAATTCATTAGCGGCAGCAGATCCCTATAAAGGTCGCTACGTGGACGGTCTGAAAGCTCGTATTGGACGCCGTGCTTACGGAAAAGCTCCCGGGGAAACTCCCCCGCATAGCGATCCCCGGTAACGCTGCTACAGCCGTACGACTTAGCCAGCTCGGCATAGTCGGCAATGACAGCTTCGGGGCTAAAAGGAGGCTTGCGACTGCGGATTGCATCGACCACGACAGTCTCGTCCTCCAGGTGCGCCACACAGGCTGTGAAGGCGTCAGAGGAGCCGCCAGAAGGGTCAACAAAGCACGTGTAGCGCACGCCGCGTACAGGCGGCAGTTCGACCCTGTTAGGCACCGTGCATCCCTCGACCACCTCGCGGGTGATATAGCCTTCGACATCGACCCTGAACTGGCCCAAATACTCCGCCTTCGCGGATGCTTCGTCACGAGCCATTGCCCTATCAATGACAGACTGAGGCAGGGACGGATTAAGGGTCCGGCTAGCTGCCTGAACAACAAGGATAGGATCGTCGTTCTTGCCGTAATGGCGGCGGTAGGACTCCCAGAGTTCGCCGCGTCGGCTATAGGGACTGCTGATCGCGATTAGCTTCCCACCGAGCGTGGCGAGTGCTGGGCGCAATGCGGCGATGATCTCTTTGTCAGGGTTAGCGGAGTCTTCGCTGCGGAGGAACGCGATCTCATCAATTATTACGCAGGCAGCCGTTTTGCCTCGTGTCGTCCTGAATGACGCCGTGCCGATCTCGATGGTGGTGCGGTTTGATAGCTCGATTGATTCGCGATCTTCGCGAACTATCAATGATTCCATCATCGGGTTGCCGTGGAGCATCCCCGACACATAACGCATGATGCTTTTGGCTTGCCCACGATCTGGAGCCACGACGATTACATGCGCCACCTCACCGGGAGAGAGCTTGCCGCTGTAGTCTTGAAACACGCTTTCATAGATCGCCAGCAAGGCCGTAGCCTGCGACTTCCCGCCTCGCCTACCTGCTGCTATCCACAGCTCATCATGAGCGGCCTTGGGTGCCTCTGTACGCCCCGTTAGCTCGGACCAATGCGTCAGCTCGTCATCGTTCAGGCTCAAGCCGTAGAATCCAGCCAGCAGGGCTCTCCAAGCGTCGAACGAGGCACCACCGAACTGATTGCCGAATAGCGCCGGGTCAGTCATGGCATCGCGGATGGTGATCATGAGCGAGCCTTGATGTAATCAGTCAGGCTCACGTCCCTAGCCTTGCGCTCCAGACCGAGCGCCTTCAGCAGACCGATCAGGCTGTTCGTGGCTTGTGTGAGTCGCCCCATGTCAACGTCCTCGCCGCGTGACAATGCAGCCTCATGGCGCTCAATCACGGCTTCGATGTAAATGGCTCGCTTAGCCAAGCTGCGGCGTTGGTAGCTCAGGGCATCCACGCCACCCAGGTCGTCGGTTAGGGCTGCGTATCGCTGGTGTACGGCTCGGGCGAGAATCGTTCTGCCGTCGAGTTTTTCTAACCAATCGCTGGAGTAGCTGACGGGGAATTCTGGTTGTTTGGGCATAAATGGTGCCTATCTGTGCGGTATATGCTTGCTATTTTACCATGCACGTGATAGGCACTTAGTGTGTCGGAGAAGCTCTCCGCCGCGTTCCCTTATTAATCAATTAGATAGAGACACCCTTCCCGCCATCCCGACGCCAACGGTGAAATTCGAATGACTTGTTAACCTTCAATCGTGGCGAGGTTGACAGATTCGAGAGGGTAGTACGGCTTGGGGCTGGGTTGTTAACTGCTGGCATTTAGACGGGTAACAGGCTGGTCGTGGTGTGGTGTGGTGTGACTGGTGTGGTGCACCACTACACCACTGAGGAATAAACACCGGCCGCACACTAAGTAGGGCTGCCAAGCCCGTGTTATGGGCCTTCTTTGGATGGTTAGCTTGCTACTGGTGTACTGGTGTACTGGTGTATTCACACCACAAACTAAATCACACCACTGGAGCCCGCGCGGTTGAGCGGTTCGCCGGGTTTGGTGGTGCATTGGTGTATTCACACCAGTACACCGCTGGAAGCCCCGTGGCACTAGGGCTGGACTGGTGTGGTTTTTCCCTATAAGAGATAGTGGTTTTCACACCACTCCACTTATAGGAGCGCCAGAAGGCGCGCTCATATCTTTATCCGTATATAGGGTCGAGCATTAGGCGCGGATGAGCCTGGGCATATCTAGTGCTTTGCCCCGGCGAAAGGCACAAGACGGCGGGAAACGACGGAATTTAGGTTAGTGACCACTTACAGCGGGAGAGGCACCATTCCTAGGATGTCGCAATTATGAAAATCAGAAAATTCTAATGTCGCAAATATGTAAACGGGCTGTAGACCGCATGGTTACTGGGCTGCGTATTTTACACACAGGCAATTCACAGAAAAGGATCACATCTATGCGTAAGAGTCAAGAAATCGATGGTGTATAATCTTATCTAAGGGTGAACAGCCAGACATGAAAAAGCCCCGCGACGGGTGCAACCGTCAACGGGGCCATCGGCCGAAGCCTGAATACTTTCAACTTAACGCTCATAGCAGAGCGGCGGAATGGTCCCTCCAGACCTATGCCGCACACCTATGATAGCACTTTCAACGTGCTCTGCAAGGTGTCCTCTGACTATGTGCGCCCTAAATAGGACGTACACGATGGAAAACCAGAAATTCCTCTCAGTGAAACAGGTGGCTACTCGCTACGGCGTAAGCGTGCCTACAGTCTGGAATTGGGCTAGAGACGGTAGGATTCCAGCCCCTATCAAGATCAGTACCTGCTGCACCCGCTGGCGGCTCGGGGATTTGGAAGCCTCGGAGGCTGCCCGATGATTACAGATCAGACCAACTACGCGGCCTTGATGAAGCCCGTTGCTCTGGATCTGCTGGGCGAACCCAAGACCCGGAGCGGGCCAGAATGGCGCTGGGGCAACCACGGCAGCCTTTCTATCGACGTAGAGCGCGGCGTATGGCGTTCTCACGAGGAAAGCGAAGGCGGCGGCGTGCTCGACTTCATCGTCTCGCAAAAGGGCCTTCATGGGTGCAAAGAGGCGCATCAGTGGCTTGTCGATAAAGGCTACGCCCCAAGCGACCAGCAAGCAGCTACACCGGCCCAGAAGTCACAGCCCCGCATCGTCCAGACCTACGACTACGCCGACGAAAACGGCGAGCTACGTTACCAAGTTTGCCGCATGGAACCGAAATCGTTCCGTCAGCGTCGCCCCAACGGTGGTGACTGGAGCTGGTCGGTGAAGGATGTTATTCCGCTCCCCTACCGCCTGCCAGAGCTACTATCTCGCCCAGAGGAAACGGTTTATATCGTCGAAGGCGAGAAGGACGCCGATAACTTGGCAGAGCGTGGCTTGCTGGCAAGCTGTAATAGTGGCGGGTCCAACAACTGGAAGCCAGCGCTTAATCAGTGGTTCAAGGGGCGCAAGGTCATCATTCTGCCAGATAACGACGAGGCTGGCCGTAAACATGCCTCTGCCGTGCGGGATGGGTTGGGCGAGATTGCCGCCTCTGTGCGCGTCGTAGAGCTTCCCGGGTTGCCAGAGAAAGGCGATGTTAGCGATTGGATCGAGGCTGGTAACGATGTTTCTGGCATCGAGCAAGTCGCGACCGACGCCGAGCGCAAGGTATCGGAGTTTCTCGACAAGATCCGCGCAAGCAACCTGCTGGCAAGACGCCCGCCTCCTCAGAAGTTCGTCATCGAGGGTCTGATCCCTGAACCCATCGCGGCTGCTGTCGTTGCTCCTGGCTCAACGGGTAAATCCTTCTGGCTCATGCAGCTAGCAGCCAGCGTTGCTACCGGCACACCGTTTATGGGTCACAAGGTGGACCGTCCCGGCGCTGTCCTTATGTTTGGGGCTGAGGACGACAACGACGAAATTAGCCGCCGCCTACATGCCATTATCGATGAGTCCCCGTGGTGCGGGCATCATCTGGACAAAGAGCTGGTCGGGCAAAACTTCCTTCCTTACAGCGTCGTCGGGGAAGACTGGCGTCTTATTAAGGATGGTGAGCGGGTTCAGGAAAAGATTAGCCGGATTGTCCAGATCGCAAATGCAATCGATAACCTCCGATTGATTATTATCGATCCCGTCAGCCGCTTTCGTTCTGGTGAAGAGAACAGCAACGACGACAACACTCGCTTTGCCGAAGTGCTGGAACAGATCCGCAAAGAGACCGGCGTTACCGTGTTGGTTGCACACCACAGCCGCAAAGGCTCCACGGGCGAAAGCGTGGACGATATGCGCGGCGGTTCCGCATTCTCGGATGCTCTGCGCTTCGTGGCGACCCTCGCCAAGCTAAAGCCGGAAAACGCCAAGAACTACGGAATCGCTAAGGACGATGCGGCCAAGAAAGTCATTTTCCGAGTGGTGAAAAGCAACTACCGAACGGACGTTGACGAGGTATGGCTAGATCGCGGCATTGGTGGCGTGCTGAAGGTCACGGATACGCCAAGCCAGACCAACGCAGCGGACCGCAAGGCTGACGAGCGTTATCAATCGACCGTCGACAAATTGCGCGAGGTTATTCGAGAGGCAGACGCGAATTCCAAGCCATTGACGCGCCGCAAGTTGCGGGACATGGCCGGTGTTAACGGACTATTCAAGATGGGTGAAAGCTCCCTTACTGGTGTCGTGGAGCGAGCCATTCAGGAAGCCGTTATTCATACCAAGCCAGGCGCAAAAGCTGAAACGCTGCACACGTACTAATCAACCAACCAAAGGAACCAACCATGACCACTATCTTGCAGATTCTCCCCGCCGAAGGCTGGGTTGCCAGGTATCAGGACGGGGACGGCTTTATTTATACGCCCGTTGCCGCCTTTGCCCTGGTAGAGGCCGACGACGGACAGCGCAGCGTAAAACCGTTAGACGCAGCATCTATGGGTTTTGATGGGCTGTGTAGCGACATCAAAGAGTATGCAGGCGTTGAGTATGTCGGCGTTGATGCGGTGCTTGAGCTAAAAGCGCTCAGCCATGATCGCTGCACGCCCCGAGAGGCGCTACCAGACACGCCGGAAGGCTCGACGCTGCGGGTTATTCCATTCAAGAAGAAGGACGACGACGAATGACCACCCTAGCAGAGGCACGTAACGAGCTGGCTGCGGCACTAGCGACAGGCGAGGGCTGGATAGCCAGCCCCATTATCCCGCTGAGACTGGTTGAGTTGGAAGACGGCTGGCTGGTGGCGGGGGTGACTGACCCGCCGATCAGAAAGACGAGAGCAGTAAGAATGGCAATCAAGCCCCTAGAGCCAACTTATAACGGGAAATTCATTATGTATCAACAGGTTAGTGCACCGTGGTACGGTCAGCGGTTCGGCTGGCATCAGCTTGAGATACTGGACGGACTCATAGAGGCCGAATTCCAATGACGACAGATGTCTTATTCGCCTTAGGACTGGTCCTAGGGCAATCGCTCCACGCAGCAATACACATCATCATCGCAAAACGCAGCAAAAGAAAAGGCCACCCGAAGGCAGCCTCTTAATCATCTTTCTCAATACCGCAGAGCGTGGTGTTACAGCACCACCGGGAAACGATACCAAATCCCGGAGCGCTCTGCAAGACTCGGAGCAGTAAAAAATGAACGCCCTTTTTCAAACATTCATGCAAGTCGCAAGATACGAAATCGCCAACGCCCCCGGCGGGCTATTGGTGGCTGATCTGACTTCCCGTAGCCGCCGTGAACTGGGTAGCAGCAAGATCGCACACAACGCAGTTAACAGGCTTGAGGCGCTCGGCGAGATCGAGTTACGGGCCGCTGGTAGGGATATTGTCGCCTTCCCGTCTCGCCCCCTGCGCGAACTAGTCTATGAGCTTGTCGCCTCGCACAAAGGGCCTATGGCGATGCCTGACATCCGTTCAGCGCTCCCGCATAGAACCAGTCTGGCGGTTTCTGGCGCGGTATACAGCCTAGCCAAGCGGTACGACATGAGAATTACCCACGGCCTGCCAGTCACTCTCGAACTGATCCGCTAAACCCCTAAGCCCCGGCCACTGTGTCGGGGCTTTTTCCTTCCAAGAACCCCGCCCATTCCTCCATCAACGCCCTTCTTTTTTCCAGTAGATCGCCACGCCGGTAAGCGGCCTCCGCAGCGTTCTTAATGGTGTGCGCCAATGCCATCTCGGCAACATGGTTCGGGGTGTTAGTGCACTCCGCCGCCCAATCTCGGAAAGTCGACCGGAAGCCGTGAACCGTGACGCCGTACCCGAGGCGCTTGATAACCTGCGCGGGCGTGTTCTCACTCGTGCGGCGACCACGATTGCCGGGAAATACGATGTCCGACTCGTACATGCGCGGCATCCCCTCAAGGAGCCTCACAGCGGCGTCTGACAGCGGCACCCTATGCTCGCGGCCCGCCTTCATTCTCTCGGCTGGTATGGTCCATACGCGGGATTCTAGGTCTACCTCGTCCCACGTCGCGAACCTAGCTTCGCCTGATCGAGCAGCCGTAAGCATGATGAATTCCACTAGCCGAGCGGTTAGCGTGCTCTCCTCTCTTAGCTTAGCCATGAATTCCTGGGCGTCCTGCCAATCAAGCGCCGCGTGATGGCCGCCTTTCTTGCCCAACGCTTCCCAGCGCTTTTTCTTTAGCGTTGCCGGGCTCCCCAGGCCCGCATGTTTTAGGTATCTGTCCCAGCCCGCAACGTTATCTCCCTGTCGCCAGCCATGCACGATAGCAGTGGCGAGAACCGCCTCAATCCTCTGACGCACACGCGTAGCCGTTTCCGTTCGGCTCACCCAAATTGGCTTCAGCACTGTTAGAACGTCGTGGATAGTGATCGCATCGACATCGATCGACCATATTGGCTTGCAGTAGGTTTCGAGCGTGGATCTCCATTGCGCCGCGTGCTTGGCGTTGCGCGCCTCATCTTGCTTTTGCTGAATGACTATCTCGGCAACCTCGCCGAACGTCTTCCGCCCTTCCTGCTCGGCCTGCGTCGCTCGCCGGTGCTGGATAGGGTCGATGCCCTGCGAGATACGCTCACGCGCCTCTAACGCCTTCGTTCGTGCTTCTGCAAGGGTAATGGCTGGATAGCTGCCTAGTCCGAACTCGCGACGTTTACCGTTGACGCTGGCACGTAGCAGCCATGAGCGGCCACCAGACTGCGCCACCACAATGTAAAGCCCAGCAGCACCTCCCACTGCATGGGCTCCAGCTTTGAGAGCATCGACTTTCTTTGCTGACATTGGCTTTGCGACTTGAGGCATCTTCCCACCATCCCTTCCCACCATTGGCGTAAGATTGGATGATATTGGAATAGACAACCCTAGACAACAGCTAGCTATAACCGGCTGATATTGAATGGTTATTTATATGGAATGATACGAGGGTAGATTACAATTAGGCGGCCTGTCCCTCCGCCACCCTACATTCTGAAAGCCTCGTAAGCCTATGTGCTGCGGGGCTTTGTCGTTTTTTAGCCTGTCAAACCGCCCTCTTCTTCCTCCCGACCCTCGACTCACGCGTATTCGCCAGTATCTTTCGCGCCTTGCAAGCTGGCCTTGCAAGGAAAACCCGACACCTCAATGGCAGTCGCCGCGTTCTTCCCGATCACGGAAGACTGCTGATCCCCGCTCGGCGACTCGCTAACCCTCTTCAACCCACCTCTAGAGTGCAGAAGCCAAAGCTGTCATAGTGGGCAGCCAATGCCTTAAAGATGGTTACCGCTTTGAATTATATAAAAAATATTGCTTTCGCCGTCGCTATCGGCGCTGTATTCACCTCGACTCAGGCGCTCGCGGTCGACTTCGAGTGCACGTCGGATAGCTTGATGAAGCATGTCAGTGAGCAGACGCAGCAGATCGATGACTACATTTCCAGCAGCGATAATCCGCAGCAAACCCAGCAGGATCTGACCAGCATGGCGCGAGGCTTGCGGGAGAATGGTCAGGTTTCCAATCACGACGAAGAGATGAAGAAGCTGGCAAGCGGCGCTGACTTCGAGCCCTCACAGGCTTTCTGCGACGATATGCAGACCACCATGTCCGCGATCCAGTCTTATATGGAGAGCCACCCGCAGTAATCTTTCCCGAGCGACGCCATTCTCGCGCTGATTATCGGCAAGGCGGACCAATCGCCGCGCCCTGCCACTTGATTTCGGCGTCGCGATTGTTTTCGTCTCCATCCTGATCGATACTGTATGGATAAACAGTAATCACGGAGCGTTCGATGGTCATTTCCTTTCCAACGCCTGAAGCCAGGCTCAGACGCCGTGTGGAAAAGCTTATCTCGGTGGCCCACGCCAATCGCCGCCATCAGGTGACGATCAGTCGAGGCAAGGGTGAGCCGGTGAATGTCTGGGAACGGCTCGTCGAGCAGTTCGATGACAACGACAGAGTTCATGTCATTCACATCACTCGTCATGACGTGCTGCTCAACTGGTGCTCGCCGACTTCAGGCCTCGCTTCGTGAATCATCCGTTCGACTACCTGCGCGACCAGGCGCACACCCTGCTGTATGTGCGACATCGGCTCCCGTCACGCATTGTAAATGGCGGCTGGGGTTAGGCTTTTTTGGGATGACGATGCGGATACAGGCCTGAACGGTGCTAACCTGAACCTAGTCTTCAGTGATGTAGCCAATGTACCGCGCGTTAATTTTCCTCATCGCTCCCCTTCTTCTGGCAGGCTGTGTGTCGGCTAAGCCGCGGCTGACGGCCACGAATTTCCTGCAGGACAGCAGTACCTGTGAGCGCCAGACCCACCAGATCGGGGGTGAGCCCGAGTATCAGCTATGCATGGCCAGGCGTGGGTGGCCGGATCCTCAGACGCAGGTGGCAAGAGAGCAAGCGGACGATAGCAATGGCGGCCGCAACGACGGTCTCATCGACGAGGCCATCAACGGCCTTCAATTCGGTTTGCAGTGGGATCTGGATCCAGATTGAGCGGTCATTCGTCATTCATGGAGCTGTTCATCAAGTGACATAAAGTGACGGTACCGTCGGCGAATCATCGCCTTGGCGACAACCGCCGCGCCGCTGTACAACACGGGCCACTCGGCTAACCTGATAGCCGACCCCTTTTCAGGAGGATTCCATCATGTCAGAACCGTTCGTCGAGATCAGAAAGACTCACAAACCGGGTAATCCGGCCGAGGTTTGCTACGAGGTCTATGATGGCGATACCGGTGGCAGCCTCGGCCATTTTGCCGATGTCTCCCAGGCTCAGAAACGTGCCGACAGCATGAACCGGATGACATCCCGCGAGACCGGCAAGCGACTGGATAATCCCACCGACGAGGCTGAAGTCGAGTAGTACGCCTCGGTCTCTTTCTTGGGCTGCCGCTAAATTGAGCCCAGCACCTCTTCGCTGTCTTCACTGTTGGCTCAGTGATAGAGACGCAGGCCGACCCGGGTCACGCGATTGCCTTCCATTTCGTTGACGACCCAGTGAAATCCGTGCCAATCGACGTCATCCCCGACCACGGGATGGCCCCCGACCCGAAGCGCCACGAACTCCCCAAGCGTCATCTCCTGCTCGCCAGGGCTCAAGGTCAAGCCGTAGGCATTGGCCACTTCCTGCATCAGCGCCTCGCCATCCAGTGTGAACGTGCCAAAGAAAGCACGCTCCCGCTTGAGTTTGGCTTCGCCATTGAACAGGCGGTTGAGCGAAGGCAGATCACCGGTTCGCCCGATCAGACAGATGACGTCGCGCAGACGAAGGCGCGTACTCCCCTTGGGGTGCAGCATCGCGTGCTGGCGGAAAATCGCGGAGATCAACGTGCCTGACGGTAGACGCAATAGGCGAATCGGCACGTCATCGAGCGATTCGTTCTCGACCTTGTAGATGAACATCTCATAGTCGTTTTCGGGCAATACGCCCAACTGCCCTCGCCGATCCGGCGTGGTGCTCTCCGGCAGCACGACGCGCATCCAGACCGCGACGCGTGCCAGCGTCGACCCCTGAAGCAGAAGCGAAATCAACACGACGAAGAACGCCACGTTGAAATAGAGCGAAGCGTTTTCGACACCGCTGATGACGGGGAAGATTGCCAGCACGATGGGTACCGCGCCTCGAAGCCCGACCCAGGAGATGAAAAAGAGTTCGCGCCAACGAAAATTGAAGAACGGCAGCAGCGAGACCATCACCGCGACGGGACGCGCCAGCACGATCAACGCCACTGCCAGAATCGCGCTGGGGATGGCGTAGTCGATCATCTCGGACGGCGTCACCAGCAACCCCAGCACCAGGAACAGACCGATCTGGCTGAGCCACGCCAGCCCGTCATGCACCGGCAGAATATGGTTGAGATGGCGGCCCGGCTGGTTGCCGATCATCAGGCCCGTGAGGTAGATGGCCAGGAATCCGCTGCCACCGGCGGCACTGGTCGCGCCGAAAATGCAGAATCCCAGGGCCAGGGCCAGCAGAGAATAGAGACCCGGCGCCAGGTCCAGCCAGCGCAGCAGTTTGGCCGACACCCAACCTCCACCCAGTCCGACCGCGAGACCCAAGCCGAACTGGAGAATGAAGTGCATCAGCGTATCCCAGATTCCACCGACGGCCCCCGTCAACAGCTCGGCCAGCGTGATGGTCAGGAAGATCGCCATCGGATCGTTGGTACCGGACTCGATTTCGAGCGTCGCCCCTACCCGCTCGTTGAGATTGACGCCCTGGCCCTTGAGCATCGAGAACACCGCCGCGGCATCGGTCGAGCCGACGATCGCGCCCACCAGAAGACCCTCGACCAGACTTAGATCGAGCAACCACATCGCCAGCAGGCCGACAATGCCGCTGGTCAGGAAGACACCGATGGTCGCCAGCGAGAGCGCGGGCTTGAGGCCCACGCGAAACGTCCTGAACCGTGTGCGAAGGCCGCCATCGAGCAGGATCATCGCCAACGCGAGATGGCCGATCAGAAACGCCTGGGAATAATCGTCGAACTGCAGGCCGAGCACACCCTCCTCCCCGGCGAGCATGCCGAGACCCAGAAAGATGACGAGCAGCGGTACGCCGATTCGCGACGAGACGCGACTGGCCAGGATGCTGAGGGCTATCAGTGCCCCGCAGACGAGGAAAAGGCTATTGATCGAGTCCAAGACTGAGCCCGTTGGTCAGGTTGAAAGGGCAAGATTCAAGCCACAGTATGCCACGTCCGCGAAAGCTTGCGGCGCTGAAAAGTGCTGTGAATTTAATCTTTTAGCCAGTGAGGGTGTGCGTATACCCAGTTTTTTCCGTCTTCGCCATGCAGCGATAACGCCAGCGCCAATACCCGCATGCCGGCACGATACGCGCCGAGCGCGGGCAGGGGCTGATAGCGACGATACGCGGTGACGAAAGCGTCACGCTGGCCCGTGGTGGCGAGAATCAGTTCGAGCAGACACAGATCGAATTCCAGCGGCGCCCACACCAGGGCTTCCCAGTCACTCCAGAGCCAGTCCGTCGCCCCCGCCAGGAACTGATCGCTACGCAGGTCGGGTAGCGACCAGACAGCCCGTGTGGGCACCGGAAAGATCGGCGCCCCACCCACCCAGTCACGCTGGGGATGATGTTCGAGGAAGCGCCGGGCCCGTTCCGGCCAACGCGACAGCGGCGCCACGTCGCCCGCGGGATGGCCGAACCCCGGCAGCGCCTCATGATGCAGGATTCCCAGCTGATGGCCGAGATGTTGCGCCAGCGCCACGCCCATTGGCGGCGGTTCCGCCCGCCGCCAGGGCAGGCTCCAGAGCGGTGCGCCCTGCAATCGCCCCAGATAGGTCATCGGCAGCGGAGCCAGCGGGAGTCGCGGCGGCAGCATGCCCGGTAGTTGGGTCAAGGCTTCCGCAGACTGCCAGCGGTCAAACCCGAACAGCCGCTGAAGACCTCGCCAGAACGGGTCAGTCGTCGGCGACCTTCTCGCCAGCTTGAACAGTTGTGGCGACAGCTCCTCACTACGCCACAGCCAGTTGGCGCTGTCTGGCCAGCGCAGCGCCAACGGCGCCAGTGACTTGCCGGTCATTACCGATACCCGTCGCGTCAGTTCGGGGGAGGCGTGGGGCGAGTCGTCGAAAGCCGTCAATGAACATCATCCTTGCAGGAGCGCCACCATTGCCGGTGGGCAGGCGGCGCTGGTCGGCGTACAATTCGGGGCACTGGATAGGGGTGCCCGTCACGCGGGCTGAGAGTGAAATTGGCTGCAGGCGCGATCGAGCCATCGAGAACGCGATTGTAAACAGCCATGCACAACCCTGGAACCTGAACCGGCTAGTACCGGCGGAGGAAATGCCAGCAGTTCTCGCATGTCTTCTTCCGGTTCCCCTCAACGGGAGTTGTCATGCCACCACCCGGACTTCTCGTCCGGCAGGCTTCGCTGACCTTCGGTGATCGCCCGCTGTTTCACGACCTTCAGGCCTGTTTTGAGGCAAGCAGCTGGACCTGTCTACTCGGCCGTAGCGGCAGCGGCAAGAGCTCGCTACTGCGCATGATCGCCAGCCTGAAACTGCCTGACAACCATCATATCGATCTCGAGACCAGCGACGGCTCGCCGCTGACGGGTCGGCTGGCCTGGATGGCGCAACAGGATCTGCTCGTGCCCTGGCAGCGCGTGGCAGGCAACGTGATGCTCAGCGCCCATTGGCGAGGGCGTCCCACCCCCGCTGATCGCCAGCGCGCCTCGCAGTTGCTGGACCAAGTCGGTCTTGCCGACAAGGCCGATCAGTGGCCCGACGAACTTTCCGGCGGGCAACGTCAACGTGTCGCCCTCGCCCGCACCCTGTTCGAGAACGCGAGCGTGGTGCTGATGGACGAGCCCTTCTCCGCCGTGGATGCCATCACGCGGCTGGAACTCCACGAACTCGCCAGTCGGCTGCTGGCCAATCGCACCGTGATCATGGTCACTCACGATCCACTGGAGGCGTTGCGGTTGGCCGATCGGATTCTGGTCCTCAAGGGAGAGCCGGCTCGGCTGGTATCGATTAAAGTACCCGACGGCTCTCGCCCTCGCCCACTCGATGACAGCGAACTGCAACGTCGTCAGGCCGAAATGGTAACCCAGCTGCGGGAGCCCGATCATGACTGACCGTCTCGGCTGGGGTCGCTGGATGCGCCCGCTGCTGGCGCTCGTCGTCCTCGTCGCGGTGTGGCAGCTCATTCTGACGCTGACCGGCGTGCCCCGCTATATTCTGCCCTCGCCGCTGGCCGTCGGCCGCGCCCTGATCGAGCAGCGCGGACTGCTGGCCCATCACGCCGGCATCACCGCCATCGAGATCGTGGCCGGACTGATCGGCGGCATCCTGCTGGGGCTGGCCACCGCATTGGCGCTGGCTCGATTCCGGGCGCTACGCCGAACGCTGCTGCCATTACTGCTGATCAGTCAGGCCATTCCGCTGTTCGCGCTGGCGCCGATTCTGATGCTGTGGCTCGGCTATGGCATCGGCCCCAAGATCCTGATGGCCATGGTCATCATCTACTTTCCGGTGGCCTCGACCGGCTACGATGGCCTGCGCCAGACGCCCCAGGGGTGGCTGGATCTGGCCCGGACATTCGGGTTGAGCAGACGTCAGCGGCTGTTGAAGGTCCAGCTGCCGGCCGCATTGCCATCGCTCGCCTCCGGACTGCGCATGGCAGCCAGCGCCGCGCCGATCGGCGCCGTGATCGGGGAATGGGTGGGCTCGAGTCAGGGGCTTGGCTACCTGATGCTGAACGCCAATGCCCGGCTGCAGATCGACCTGATGTTTGCCGCCCTGGTCGTGCTGGTCGCGTTCGCCTTGCTGCTCTACTTCGGCGTCGACGCCGCCTTGAGACTGGCGATGCCGTGGCAGCAGGACCGGATAACGACCGATGACTGAAGCCGATATGACGTCTGGCGCCGACAACCGCGCCTTGCCTTCAGGCCATCGGCTGAACGCATGACCTGAGACGAACACCTAAGACCATCCATTCGACCCAACGAGGGAATCCGGAATGATGACTTCACGCTCGACGCCGTGGTACCGCAGGCTGGCCATGAACCTGGGACTGTTCGGTCTGACTCTGGTCGGCCTGGCATTGTTCGGTCTGACATCAGCCTCGCCGGCACTGGCGCAGGACAACGACGACGACCTGGCGCCACCGCAGATGATCCCCTTGAGCGTGATGCTCGATTGGTACGTCAATCCGGTCCACGCCCCGATCATCATCGCCAAGCAGCGCGGACTGTTCGAGAAGCGCGGGCTGGACGTCGATATCCAGTCTCCCGCCGACCCCAGCGTTCCGCCCAAGCTGGTCGCCGCCGGGCGTATCGACCTTGCGGTCAGCTATCAACCTCAGCTGCATCTGCAGGTCGACCAGGGGCTACCCGTCGTCCGGGTGGGCACGCTGATCGCGACGCCGTTGAACGCACTGCTGGTGCGCGCGGACAGCGGAATCGATGATATCTCCCAGCTTGCGGGCAAGAAGATCGGCTACTCGGTGGGCGGCGTCGAGGAAGTGCTGCTTGCGGCGATGCTCGAGCACAACGGCCTGAGCCTGAAGGATGTCGAGATGGTCAACGTCAACTTCTCGCTGACACCTGCCCTGATCAGCGAGAAAGTGGATGCAGTGACCGGCGCGTTCCGCAATTTCGAGCTGGCGCAGATGAAACAGGAAGGCGTCGAAGGCAAGGCGTTCTATATCGAGGAGCAGGGGATCCCCGACTACGACGAGCTGATCTTCGTCGCCAATCGCGACACGCTCGATCAGCATCGCGATGCCGATCGACGCTTCATGGATGCCATCGGCGAGGCGACCT
Organism: Salinicola sp. V024; assembly: GCF_052645315.1. Taxonomy (NCBI): domain Bacteria; kingdom Pseudomonadati; phylum Pseudomonadota; class Gammaproteobacteria; order Oceanospirillales; family Halomonadaceae; genus Salinicola; species Salinicola sp. V024. The sequence continues at coordinate 471,639 of NZ_JBQXYB010000002.1, read as the reverse complement.
CCTGGATCATCAACCATCCTGACGACGCCTGGCAGAGCTTCATCGGCTATGATCCGTCGCTGGATACGCCGCTGAACGCCGCGGCGTGGAAAGCCACCCTGCCGCGCTTCGCGCTACGCCCCTCGGCGCTCGATACCAAGCGCTATCGCGACTTCGAAGCCTTCCTGCTCGAACGGGGCCAGATCAAGGCGCAGAGTCCGGTCTCTCGTCTCGCGGTGGATCTCAACGCGTCCCAGTGACACGCATTCCGGTGGATGACATGAGTTCGAATTCAACCGGCGGCGATTCCTCGCGCCCCGATTCCTCGCGCCCCGAACCCTGGCGCTACGACCCGCAGCAGGACCCGGTCGAGACGCTCCCCAGCGTCTCACTCGATGGCCTGGCCGCGCTTCCCGCCCGGCCGGGTGTCTACGTCTTCTTCGGCCTCAACGATCTACCGCTCTATGTCGGCAAGAGTGTCGATATCCGTAGCCGGATCCGCAGTCACGTCCAGCAGCCGGCCAGCCGTCGGCACGCCCAGATGATCGTCCAGACCCAGCGCATTGCCTGGCTCCGGACCAGCGGCGATCTCGGCGCGCAACTGCTCGAGGCCGATTTGATCAAGCGCTGGGTGCCGCTCTACAACCGCCAGTTGCGCAAGCGCGTCCGCATGGTGAGCTGGAACTGGCCCGAGGGCGATGCCCGGCCGACGTTGACCGACGGCCAATGGGTGGTCACGGCACGAACGCAGTTCTATGGCCTGTTCCGCAACCGTCGCGATGCGCAGATGACATTACGCGGCATCGCTACCGATGAATCGCTCTGTCTGCGGATACTGGGGCTCGAAGCGGGCAGCGGGCGCTGCTTCGGCTATCAGATCGGGCGCTGCCGTGGCGCCTGCTGCGGTGAAGAGACTCTTGACGACCACGCCTCGCGAGCGCGCGATGCCATGGAGCGGCTGCGCATCGAAAACTGGCCCTGGCCCGGCCGGGTCGCCTTCCGCGAAACCAATCGCCATGGCGAGACCGGGCTACATATCGTCGATCACTGGCACTATCAAGGCAGTGTCGGACGGCTCGAGGAACTCGACGTGCTGCCCGACACTCGCGGCTTCGACATCGATACCTACCGCATTCTCAATCGCTTCATTGCCGCGCCGAGCCCGACGATTGAGGCCATCCCCATCGATGGCGAAATCGACTGATACGGCGCGAGATCGGCTGATATGACGAGCTACGGAGCGTCGATGAAGCGATTCACCGCTTCGCGAAACGCTTCCGGCTGTTCGGCGTGCAGCCAGTGGCCGGCACCGTCCAGCGTCTGCCACTCCGCGTTGGGCAAAACGGCCTCGACCGCATCGCGATACTCGTCTCGCACGTAGGGTGACGCGCCACCACGGATCAACAGTGTCGGCCCTTCGAAGGGTGAGTCCCCATCGGGGGCGGCGACGATATCTTCATAGCCGGCACTGATTTCGTCGAGCCCTACGCGCCAGCGCATCACGCCGTCGTCGTCGCTCACCAGATTGGTGGCCAGAAACTGCCGCGTGGGCGCGCTGTCGATCGCCTCTTCCATCAGCCTGCCGGCATCGCGACGGGAGGCCGGCTCGGCCGCCTCGACCCGACGCATGGCGGTGAAAATGTCGTCGTGACCATGGGCATAGACCACCGGGGCGATATCGGCGACGACCAGGTGAGCCACCCGCGCCGGATGCAGGCGTGCCAGCGTCATCGCGACCTTGCCGCCCATCGAATGGCCCAACAGGTCGATCCTGTCGATCTCGAGCGTATCCAGCAGCGCGATCACATCGGCCGCCATCGACGCATAGCGCATGCCGTCGACATGCGGCGAGCGACCATGATTGCGTAGATCGACCGCGATCACGCGACGCTCGCTCTGCCACTGTTTGATATGGGAACGCCAGTTGTCGGCGCTGCCGAACAGGCCGTGCAGCACGACTAGCGGAAGCGCGGTCCGGGCGTTCTCCGGCTCACCGGTATCGATACAATGAAGTTGCAACGTCGTCTCTCCTGATAATCTGCCTTATACCGTTGGAGCAGAATAACAAAGCCTGCGCCGCAACGCCGATCCGTCGCGTCACGACACCCTCAACTTCGCTGGCGCGATATGCCCGGCAGGTTCAACTGGTCGCGCTGCGTCAGCAGACGCCGCCCCAGATAGGCCAGCAGCACGCCATACAACGGCAGGAAGAAAACCAGGCTGATCGTTAGTTTGACGGCGTAGTCGAACCAGGCGATTTCGACCCAGTGCTGCCGCATGAAGGGGTCCGGCCCCTGCCAGAAAGCGATCGCAAAGAACGCGAAGGTATCCGCCAGATTCCCCAGGATGGTGGAGAACGTCGGCGCGACCCACCAGGCGCGAAGCCGGCGCATCCGATCGAAGACGTGAATGTCGAGCAGCTGACCAAGCACATAGGCCATGAAACTGGCCAGCGCAATCCGGCCGACAAACAGATTCCACTGCGCCAACGCCTCGAAGCCCTGGAAGCGGCCCTGCTGGAACAGCACCGATACGCCATAGGAAACCAGCAACGCTGGCAACATCACGCTGGCGATGATGCGCCGCGCCGATGACTTGCCGAATAGCCTGACCGTCAGATCGGTCGCCAGAAAGATGAAGGGGAAACTGAAAGCACCCCAGGTGGTATGTAAACCCCAGAGCGTAAAGGGTAGCTGAACCAGATAGTTACTGGCGGTGATCACCAGCACGTGAAAACTGACCAGCCAGAACAGGGCGAGCCGGAGTTGGCGACTGTCGAGTGTCAACATGGAGAACCTTTTTCGTTTGCCGGCGCTTCTGACCCATGAAGCGTGTGTCTACCGGAGCGTGGCCGAGGGGTAAGGGAACCCTCTGGATGACGTGGTTGTGACGCCGTGATGGCGTCGCCCGCGAATAGCGGGCACATATTATAGAGATTGGGAAGATCAACGGCCAGAAAAACTACCGATTGTCACGGGTTAAAAAACTATTGTAACACTAAGTTACATTAAGCTAATATGACGCGAGACTGAACCGCCGGTTCAGTGTTGGCAACCCGCCAACGCGAATGCGGAATTTTTTATGACGACCACAGTTACCCCGCTCGGCGATCACCAGATCGGCCCTGCCACGGCCACGCTCAAGGCTATCGCCAACGAAAGCCGGTTGCGCATCTTGTGCCTGTTGATGCGTGGCGAGCGTTCGGTTACCCAGATCAACCAGGAGATGACGCTGAGTCAATCAGCGCTGTCACAACATCTGGCGGTGCTGCGCCAGGAGCGTCTGGTATCGACCCGTCGCAGCTCGCAGGTGATCTACTACTCGCTCCAAGGCAATGCTGCCGAGCGCCTGATTCAGACGCTCGGCGAGCTGGACATCGGCTGACATCCATAGCGAAGCGATACTAGCGGCGCTGCCAGCGCAGATCGTCGACGCGCTGAAGCACGCCATCGACGCCTTTTTCCAGACGGCTGTCCACGCCTTTGCCCAACCTGCCTATCAGGCCGGTGCGGGTCTCCAGCGATACCTTCAATACCCGAGCTCGCTGGCGCTGCTTCTCCAGTAGATAGGCGTCGCTGGTGCCCACGGCATCGATCAGGCCGGCGGCCAGCGCCTGGCTGCCATACCAGATCTCGCCGGTCGCGACGGACTCGACATCCAGCCCGGGGCGTCGCTCCCCGACATAATGCTTGAACAGATCATGAGTCGAGGCCAGATCCTCGAGAAACTTGGCTCGCCCTTCTTCGCTGTTTTCGCCCAGTACGGTCAGCGTGCGCTTGTAGCGCCCGGCCGTCAGCAGTTCCACGTCGACATCGTGCTTCTTGAGCAGACGATGGACATTGGGTATCTGGGCCACGACACCGATCGACCCGATCACGGCAAAGGGCGCCGCGATCAGCTGGTTGGCGCAGCATGCCATCATGTAGCCGCCGCTGGCCGCGACCTTGTCGACGCATACCGTCAGTCGGGCCCCGGCGTCGCGAAGACGATCGAGCTGGGCCGCCGCCAATCCATAACTGTGGACCAGCCCGCCGCCCGACTGCAGCCGCAGCACGACCTCGTCGCCTGACCGAATCTCCTCGAGCAGCAGCGATACCAGCTCGGCCAGCGCGGGTGTGCCGGACGCCTTGAGGTCACCATTGAAATCCAGCACCCAGACTCGCTCGGTATTGGCATCCGCGAGTTCCTTGGCGGACTGCTTGTCAGCCTGCTTGCCGGATTTCTTGAGCCGCTTGGCGAGCTGGCGCCGGCTCGCCTTGGGCTCAGCCGCCAGACGCAGCTGTCGGCGCCGACGCTGAAAGCGCTCATCGAGCTCGACGACCTTCAACGTCGCCCCATCGCCGCTCTGCCCTTTTCGTCGCCCGTGGGCGATCAATGTCAGGATCACCCCGAGGGCGATCACCAGAGTGGCGGTCTTCGCCAGAAAAAGGCCATAGTCGGCCAGCCATTCGATCACTTCACGCTCCTTGCACTGAGAAATACCCGTTTCCAGGCCTTCGTTCTATCCGAGCCGTCCACGCCAAACTCGTTTTCGCCCCGACGATCGTCTGGCGCCTGGTTGAGGCCAGCATGCGCTTGCACGAGACTTGCATGAAAATATGGGCAATGATTTGCTTAGCGTTTTGTGACCGGAGAGACCCTCATGGAAGACCAGCAACTGATTGCCAAGCTTCGCGCGCGCTTCGACGCCGAGGCTGCCGAGTCGGTGTCGGCCATCTATCAATTCGATCTCGACGATGTCGACGACTACCACATGTCGATCGATCACGGCGTGCTCGATATCCAACCCGGCCGTCATCCGGACCCTAGCGTCACCATCATCAGCGACACGCAGACCTTGCTGGCGCTGGTGAGGAAAGAACTCAATACCATGCAGGCGTTGCTGACGGGCAAGGTCAAGGTCAAGGGCGACATCGGCCTTGCCAGCCGGCTACCCAAGCTGTTCGGCAAATCCAAGGCCTGAGTCGGCCCGATCAGCGCACCGCCACCGATTCGCAGTGAGTGTCGATCAACTGGCGCGAGATCGAGTAGACCGGCGGAAGCTGCGGCAGCTTCTGCGGGCGAAACCAGGCCGCATCGACGATCTCTTCCCCGTCGATGCGGATGCACCGACTGGCGGCTTCGGCGAAGAATCCCATCATCAGCGAGTGCGGGAACGGCCACGACTGACTCTTGAAGAAGCTGACGCGACCGACATCGACACCCACCTCTTCCATCACTTCTCGCCTGACCGCAGCCTCCACCGCCTCGCCCGGCTCGATGAAGCCGGCCAGCGTCGAGTAGCGCTGGGGCGGGAATCGAGGGCTGCGCGCCAGCAGCATGTCCTTGCCGTGGGTCACCAGCGTGATGATGCATGGCGAGATACGCGGATAGCCGCGTAGACCGCAATTATCGCACTGCATCGCGAACTCGTGAACGAGCCGCCGTGTGGCATGGCCGCAACGTCCACAGAAGCGATGATCCCGCTCCCAGCACGTGACCTGGAGCGCCGTTGCCAACAGCTCGCTCTGCGCGGCCGGCACCTGCGCAAGCCAATCGCGGAACGCCGGCCAATCGTCGCGCCCCTCCTCGACCACCACGGCCACGGGCTCACCCAGCCAGTAACCCAGCGGCAGCGACCGTTCCGGCCAGCGTTCGCAGCGAATCAGCATGTTGCCGGCATCCGACGCCACGCCGTTGTCGCTCATGCGCAGCAGCCAGCCGCCCTTGGCATCCGCCGGCGGCATCTCGCGTTGTAACATCAGCGTGGGGTCTCCGGCAGAGTCAAGGCATCCCAGTGGCACTGACCCGCTGCCTGGCGAATCTGCTCAAGGCGCTGCTGATGCGCTTCCCACTCGGCTGCGCTCGGCTGGACCACGGCCAGCGTCGAGCCGTTGCGCTCGACCTGACGCCTGCCGCTGGCGCCGCCGGACTCCCGATTCTCGCTGGTGTCGTTGCCGGCCAGCGACAGCGCGGTCTGGCCCCCGGTCATGGCGAGATAGACTTCGGCCAGGATTTCGGAGTCCAGCAGCGCGCCGTGTAGCACACGCTGGCCGTTGTCGATGTCGTAGCGCTTGCACAGCGCGTCGAGGCTGTTGCGCTGCCCCGGGTGCATCTGCCGCGCCATCTTCAACGTGTCCAGAATGCTGCAGTGCTCGGCCACCGGCCCCAGCACCGGCTCCCCGCGGGCCGCGTTCAGCAACTTGAACTCATGATCGAAGAAGCCGACGTCGAACGGGGCATTGTGGATCACCAGCTGCGCGCCGCGCATGAACTCCCACAGGTCGTCGGCGATCTGCGCGAAGACGGGCTCGTTGGCGACCCTTTCGCTGGTAATGCCGTGAATCTCGACGGCTTCCGCTTCGATATCCCGTTGCGGGTTGACGTACTGGTGATAGGTCCGTCCGGTGAACCGGCGATTGACCAGCTCGATGCCGCCGATTTCGATGATGCGATGGCCTTCCCGCGGATCGATACCGGTGGTTTCCGTGTCCATGACGATTTGACGCATACCGTTATCCTCGCTTGTGTCCGGAGGCTTGAATGTCCGGAGGCTCAGTGCCTGTAGACCCAGTGCCTGTAGACCCAGTGCCTGTAAACCTAGTGCCCGTAGACTCAGTGCCTGGCCGCCGTCACTCGTTGTACGGGAGAAATTTCTGTCGAGGCACGCTCAACGGACTGAAGACCGCCGCGCCGCGACGACTTCATCGATCGCCTCGTTGACCAGGCGGTCGGCGGCCTCGTTGCCCTGATGGCCACTGTGGCCCTTCACCCAATGCCACTCGATGGCATGGCGCTGGGTCTCGGCGAGCAGTTCCCGCCACAGTTCGGCGTTTTTCACCGGCTGCTTGGCCGCGGTTTTCCAGCCCCGCTTCTGCCAGCCATGGATCCACTCCGTGATGCCTTTGCGGACATACTGGGAGTCGGTCCAGAGCGCAACCCGGCAGGACCGATCCAGCGCCCGTAACGCCTGGATCGCCGCCATCAGCTCCATGCGGTTGTTGGTGGTTTCGGCCTCCCCCCCTTTCAAGGGCTTCTCATGGTGGCCGGAAACCAGCAACGCACCCCAGCCACCGGGGCCAGGATTGCCACGGCAACCGCCGTCGGTATAGATCGTCACGGCGGGCATCGTCGAATCGGGTTTTGGAGCAGGCAAGACGTAAACTCTCTGTGAAGTCGGACTTTGATGTCAGGCGGTCGTCTGGGAGGTGCGAGTGCGGGTCACAGCACTGGCACTAGCACTAGCACTAGCATTGGCATCGACGACGCCATTGAAGCTGTCACTTGACGTCGCCGTTCGCTGATCGCTGTCGGCGGCCTCGAGCTCGACCCGACTGGGCAAGGGCGCGGGGCCAGCGCCGCGGCGAGACTCTTCGTCACGCCGACCGCGGGCGTGCGCCGTCTCCTTGGCGAGCCCTAGCCAGGCACCGGACTTGTTGCCACCGAGCACTCGCTCCCGCACCTTGATCGGCTGGACCGGAATGCTGCGACGCCGGGCCACCATCAGGTAAGCCGAGGCCAGCGGCAGATTGTAGCGCCGGCCCAACGTCTCGAGCCGCTCACTTCCGCTGGCGCGACCGGGCAGTCGGAAGCCGCAGTAGTCTACCCGCTCGATCTCGAAGTCGACAAACGCCAGCCAGTCGCGCAGGCGGCCGGGAGTACGCCACTGCTGCTGCCACGGCGCGGGCCGCTGCCGCGGACGCAGACCATTGGGACCGAACGGGTGCCAGCCGAACACCAGCAGACGCCCGTCGGCGCGGGTAACGCGTGCGGCTTCCTGCAGGACGTGATGCGGATGCTCGACGGCTTCGAGCAGATGGTGCAGCACCACCAGATCGAGGCTGTCATCGGCGAGCGGAAGACGATCGGGAAGGCAGACGAGGCTGTTGGCACCACGAACGAGGTCGGGCGTCGGGGCCCAGTCCAGCGCATGGCGGATCGGGCACATGTCGCTCATCAACGGCGCCATGCCCAGTTGCAGGCTGACGATCCCCCGATGATGCTCGCAGTGCGGCCCCAGGCATGCACGCTCCGCCCGCCACAGCGAGAGGCCGGGCGCCGATTCCCAGAATCGACGCCCTTCGCGGACGATTGCCTGCAAACCCGGATCGGTGGGCGAGATTGACACGACCGACTTTACTCCCCAAGGTTATCGCTTTTTAAACGGTGGCTCGTCGGGTTCGACGACGGTTCCTGTACTAAAAAGGTCATTTTAGTAAGGTCTTTTCCAGACGGCCTGGGGAACCTCCGGGCAATGCCTGGATCTGAGCGATGGGTCGCGCGGATCGAGCGATATTCGCCGTCGACGCCGAAACCCGAACGTGGAACTCCCTGGACGAAGCCGCCGCAGAAGGATGCCATATGTTGACCGTGAAACCGATTCCCGCGTTGCAGGACAACTATATCTGGGTACTGCGCCAGGACAACCAGGATAGCGTCATCGTCGTCGATCCCGGCGACGCCGCTCCGGTTATCGCCTGGCTCGAGCAGGAAAACCTGGCCCTGGACACCATCCTGATCACTCACCATCACCAGGATCACACCGCCGGGCTTGCCGAGCTGATCGAGCGTTACTCTCCCAAGGTCTACGGTCCCGCCAACGACGCCATTGCCGGTATCGACCATCGCGTCGGCGAAGGCGACGAATGCCGCGTCCTCGGGCGACGCTTCGAGGTGTTTGCCGTACCCGGCCACACGCTGGATCATATCGCCTTCTACGCTCCCGGGACACCGGGTCTGCTGTTCGCCGGCGATACGCTGTTCTCCGGTGGCTGCGGGCGCCTGTTCGAGGGCTCGCCCGAGCAGATGTACGAATCACTGGCCAAGATCCAGACCCTGCCGGAAGACACGCTGGTGTTTGCCGCCCATGAATACACGCTTGCCAACCTCGCCTTCGCTGCAGCGGCCGAACCCGACAATGCGGCCCGTGATGCCTACCGGGACGAGTGTCGCACAGCCCGTGAGCTGGACCGCCCGACGTTACCGACCACGCTGGTCCGTGAGCGACAGATCAACCCGTTCCTGCGCATCGACGAGCCTGGGCTGCTCGAGACTTTACGTCAGCGCGGTGCTGCCGATAACGGTATGGAGGCTTTTGCCACCCTGCGGGCGTGGAAAGATCATTTTTAGCATTGCGATGAAAGACGAGGTTACTCGCTGTTCGCCTTATCCGGTTTTGCGACAGCGTCATCAAGGATTGTCGAACACATGATTTCCCGATCGAGGCGCTGCCAGGTTTTCGTTGGCCTGGCAGGCAGCCTGCTACTCTCCGCGCTGCCCGTGACTGCCATCGCGGGCAGCGGCGCCGATGCCCAGGCCAGTGCGCCCCAGCGCACCTTCTGGTCATCGCTGAAACTGCAGAAGCATCGTTTGCCGGACGCCTGGCTTCGCCTGCGCGAGGCGTTTCGTCTATCTCACGAGACGGCCAACCCCCGAGTCGCCGAGTGGCTGGAGTGGTATCGGGAACACCCACAGCACGTCGAGCGCGTGGCGGCCCAGGCCCGCCCCTGGCTGCGCTGGGTTACCCTGCAACTGCGGTCGCGTGATCTGCCCGGCGAGATCGCCCTGCTGCCGTTCATCGAGAGCGGCTACGACCCTACCGCCACCAACCCCGGCGGTGCCGCCGGTCTCTGGCAATTCATGCCCGCCACCGGCGACGCCATGGGCCTATCGCGCACCGCCTGGTACGACGGTCGACACGATGTCGTGGCCGCCACTGGCGCCGCGATGAGCTATATCCGGCAGCAGGCCGACCGCTGGTACGATGGCGACCTGTTGCTGGCACTGGCGGCTTACAACGCTGGCGCCGGCACGGTGAATGCGGCCAGAGAGGCCGCCGCCAATCGCGGCGACCCGATCGATTACTGGCACCTGCGCCTGCCCGCCGAAACCATGGCTTACATTCCGCGCCTGCTGGCGCTGTCCGAAGTGATCGCGGAGCCGGAACAGTACGGTGTGGTGTTACCGGAAATACCCGATAGCGTCCAGTTTGCCCAGGTCCCCACCGACGGCCCGCTGACACTGTCGATGGCGGCCGATCTCGCCGGGGTCGATCCCCAGACGCTTCGCCAGCTCAACCCGGGATTCAAGCGGGCATCCACGCGCCCTCGCGACGATGCCACGATCCTCGTGCCCGTCGGGGTCAAGCAGCGGTTTCTCGCCAACCTGGCAACGCTACCCGCCGCCGAACGAACGGTACTCGACCGCTACCTCGTCAGACGCGGCGACACCCTCTCCGCCATTGCCGCGCGCTTCGGTGCCAGCGTTGCCGAAATCCGTCGTGAAAACGGCCTCGAGGGCAGCACCATCCGTGTCGGACAGACCCTGACGGTTCCGGCCACGGCAATGGCGCAAAACAGCAATGCTCGTCGATAGCGCTTGGAGGTCAAGCGCCGACGGCGTCGGGAAATAGCGCTTTGAAATCACGGCCGTTGCCGGTACAACGTGTCGAAGCGTCGCCGCGCCTGGATGTCGGCATGCCCGGTGCCATAGCGCCTGATGCCCTTGCTGGCACCCGTACAAGATCTGCGACACGTGAGAAAAGGATGTCGACGATGGCTGGATTCCGAGGGTTACTGGCGACGGTCGCGCTGGCGCTGGCCATCGTGTTGCCAGCAGCCGCGCTCGCCCAGCAGCATGACTCTGAAGTAAAGAGCGCTGAAGGAAAAAGCGCCGAGGAAAAAACCACCGCCGAACAAAGCGCCGTGGAAAAAACCGGCGACGTGCCGACCGTTCACGCCATCGCCCTCTACGACGACCCGGGCTTGCCCGCGGACTTCGACCATCTGCCCTACGCCAACCCCGCCGCGCCCAAGGGCGGCACGCTGCGCCGGGCCGCCAACGGCAGTTTCGACTCCACCAACCCGTTCATCATCCAGGGCACGCCAGCCGACGGCCTCAACCAGATCTACGACACGCTGATGGAATCCAGCGCCGACGAGCCGTTCACCATGTACGGATTGCTGGCCGGCGGTATTCGTCTCGATCCCGACCGCCACTGGATGGAAATCGATATCCGGCCCGAAGCGCGCTTTCACGACGGGAAGCCGGTAACCGCCGAGGACGTCGTGTTCAGTTTTCGACTGCTGCGCGACAAGGGTTCGCCGTTCTATCGGGCCTACTACGCCAGCGTCGAATCGGCCTCGGCGCTTGGCGAGCGCACTGTGCGCTTCGAGTTCTCGAACAATCAGTCGCGGGAGCTGCCGCTGATCCTGGGTCAGCTTCCGGTATTACCCGAGCACTACTGGCAGGACCGGGACTTCACCAAACCGACGCTCGGCAAGCTGATGGGATCCGGCCCCTACGAGATCGCTGAAATCGATCCTGGTCGGCGCATCGTCTATCGTCGGGTCGACGACTACTGGGGCCGCGACCTGCCGCTCAATCGCGGGCGTTACAATATTGATCGGCTGATCTACGACTACTTCCGCGATCAGTCCGTGGCGCTCGAGGCCTTTCTTGCCGGCGCACTGGACATGCGCATCGAGAGCAGCGCCAAGAACTGGGCGACCGCCTACGATACCCCGGCTGTCGAGGACGGAGCGATCCAGCGAGTCATCGTTCCAGATGGCCAGCCGGCGGGAATGCAGGGCTACGTCTTCAACACGCGACGCGACAAGCTTTCGGATCCCAAGGTTCGCCGCGCGCTCGGCCTGGTGTTCGACTTCGACTGGATCAACCAGCACCTCTTCTACGGCGCCTATCAACGTACTAATAGCTACTTCCAGAACTCGGAGATGGCCGCCAAGGCCTTGCCGGACGATGCCGAGCTGAAACTGCTCGCGCCCTATCGAGACCAACTGCCCGACGCGGTATTCGACCAGCCGCTTCCGGTCCCCCAGCCGGAGGCACTGCGGCCACGGCTGCGCGAGGCGCTCGATCTGCTCCGCGAAGCCGGTTACGACGTGCGCGACGGCAAACTCGTCAACCTCGCCACCGGCCAGCCGTTCACGCTGGAATTTCTGCTCTACGACAGTCAGTGGGAGCGGATTACCCAGCCGTTCGTGCGCAATCTCGAACGGCTCGGCATCCAGAGCAAGATTCGCGTGGTCGACGTCAACCAGTATCTCGATCGCCTGCGCGGATTCCAGTTCGACATGATCGTCGGCAGCTTCCCGCAGTCGGCCAACCCTGGCAACGAGCAGCGGGACTTCTGGACCAGCGACTATGCCGATGTGCCACAGAGCCGCAACCTGGCGGGCGTGCATGACCCGGTGGTGGACGCGCTGGTCGATCGGTTGATTCAGGCCGACAGCCGCGACGAACTGGACATCGCCTCGCGGGCGCTCGATCGCGTTCTTCGATGGGGTTTCTACGTGGTCCCGCAGTGGAACTTCGACGGCACTCGCGTCGCGGTCTGGGACAAGTTCGACTACCCCAAGCCTTTCCCGCGCTACACTCCCGATTTCACGGTGTGGTGGGTCGACCCCGACCGCGCTCGAGCCGTCACCGCGCGTCAGCGCGGCCAGGAGTGATTGTCGATCATGGCCAGCTATATCGTTCGCCGCCTGCTGCTGATGATCCCGACTCTGCTGGGAATTCTGCTGCTCAACTTCATCATCGTCCAGGCCGCCCCGGGCGGGCCCATCGATCAGATGATGGCGCGTTTCGAAGGGTTGAACAGCAACGCCAGCACCGGTCTCGAAAGCGGCGGCGGTGACGGTAGCAATGGTGGTGGCAACAGCAGCGGCAGCGCGCAGCGACTCCATGGCGTCGACGAACAGCTGCGACAGCAGTTGACCCAGGAATACGGCTTCGACAAGCCGGCCTGGGAACGCTTCGGGCTGATGCTCAAGGACTACGCGACGTTCGATCTCGGCGACAGTCTGTTTCGCGGCCAGCCGGTGATCGATCTGATATTGGATCGACTGCCGGTGTCGATCTCGCTGGGGCTTTGGACCACGCTGCTGGTCTATCTCATTTCGATTCCGCTGGGCATTCGCAAGGCGCTGCGCCACGGCAGCGCTTTCGACGTCTGGTCGTCGGGCGCGGTGGTGGTCGGCTACGCGATTCCCGGGTTCCTGTTCGCCATCCTGCTGATCGTGGTGTTCGCCGGCGGCAGCTACTGGAACTGGTTCCCGCTGCGCGGGCTGACGTCGTCCAACTTCAGCGAGCTGTCGCTGCTCGGCAAGATCCAGGACTATTTCTGGCATATCACGCTGCCGGTCCTCGCCTCGGCCATCGGTAGTTTCGCCACGTTGACCATGCTCACCAAGAACAGTTTCCTCGACGAAATCCACAAGCAGTACGTGCTGACGGCAAGAGCCAAGGGCGCCTCGGAGCGCCGCGTACTGTACGGCCACGTCTTCCGTAATGCCATGCTGATCATCATCGCCGGAATGCCGGCGGCGCTGATCGGCATCCTGTTCACCGGCTCGCTGCTGATCGAGGTGATCTTCTCCCTCAACGGCCTGGGCCTGCTCGGATTCGAGGCGGTCATGCAGCGCGACTATCCGCTGATCTTCGGCACGCTCTATCTCTACACGTTGATCGGGCTGGTGCTCAAGCTGGTCTCGGATCTGACCTACGTCTGGGTCGACCCTCGCATCGATTTCGGCACCCGGGAGTCCTAATGACATCGAGCCGCCGGCATCTGTCGCCGATCACCCAGAGACGCCTGCAGGTCTTCCGTGGCAACCGCCGCGCGGTCTGGTCGCTGTGGATTTTCGGGGTGCTGTTCATCGTCAGCCTGGGCGCCGAGCTCATCGCCAACGACAAACCGATCGTGATGCAGTACGACGGCCACTGGTACGTGCCGCTGTTGGTGGATTATCCGGAAACCGAGTTCGACGGCTTCCTGCCAACGACGGCGGACTATCGCGATCCCGTGGTTTTCGAGCAGATCGCCAGCAACGGCTGGATGCTGTGGCCACCGGTGCCATTTTCGTATCAGACCCTCGATCGCGACGTGCGCGGGCCGGTGCCCTCGCCGCCCGGCAGCCGCCACTGGCTGGGGACCGATGACCAAGGCCGTGACGTGTTTGCCCGCGTCCTCTACGGCTTTCGACTGTCGGTGGCCTTCGCTCTGGCGCTCACCATCGGCTCGATTTTTCTGGGTGTCGTGATCGGCGGCGTTCAGGGTTATTTCGGCGGCAAGGTCGACCTGATCGGCCAACGCGTGATCGAGATCTGGTCCGGGTTGCCGGTGCTATTCCTGCTGATCATTCTCGCCAGCCTGGTCGAGCCCAACATCTGGTGGCTGCTGGGCATCATGCTGCTGTTTTCGTGGCTGGGTCTGGTGGATATCGTGCGCGCGGAATTTTTGCGTGCCCGCAATCTGGAGTACGTCAGAGCCGCTCGCGCCATGGGCTTGCCTTCGCGGTTGATCATGCGTCGTCACGTGCTGCCCAACGCCATGGTCGCCACGCTAACGTTCATTCCGTTTCTCTTCACCGGCGCCATCACCACCCTGACGGCGCTGGACTTTCTGGGGTTCGGGCTGCCGCCGGGCTCGCCCTCTCTGGGTGAATTGGTCGCCCAGGGCAAGAACAATCTTCAAGCGCCGTGGCTCGGCGTTACCGCCTTCATCACCTTGAGCCTGATGCTATCGCTGCTGGTGTTCATCGGCGAAGGGCTTCGCGACGCTTTCGATCCGCGCCATATCCTCACAGCGACCCGGATTCCGAATCCCCCTGCCGCCGGGCCCCAAGCCCCGGCAAACCGACCGCGTCAGGAAAGTCTGCCATGAGCGACCACCGACTCTTCGAACTTCGTCGTCTCACCGTCCGCTTCGGAAGCCACGTCGCGGTCGACTCGCTGGATCTTCACGTCGATCGCGGCGAGACGGTGGCCGTGGTCGGCGAATCCGGCTCGGGCAAGTCGGTCAGCGCGCTGGGGGCGTTGGGATTGCTGCCCGCAGGGGCCGATATCGAGGGCGAACGGCGTTTCGACGGCCGCGATCTCGGCGAATTCTCGCCGCGCCAGTGGAACGCGCTACGCGGCGGCCGGATCGGCTTCGTCTTTCAGGAACCGATGACGTCGTTGAATCCGCTGCACAGCGTTGGCAAGCAGTTGGGAGAAACCCTGCGACTGCACCAGGGGCTGCGAGGTCAGGCCGCCAAGGGCCGCATCCGCGAACTGCTGACGCAGGTCAAGCTGCCCCGGGTCGATGAGCTGATGGCGGCATGGCCCCACCAGCTTTCCGGCGGGCAGCGCCAGAGGGTGATGATCGCCATGGCGATCGCCAACGATCCGCAGCTACTGATCGCCGATGAACCCACCACCGCGCTGGACGTGACGGTTCAGCAGGAGATTCTGGCGCTTCTGGACGATCTGCGTGATCGTTACGGTATGGGTCTACTGTTGATCAGCCACGATCTCAACCTGGTGCGGCGTCATGCCGGTCGCGTGGTGGTCATGCGCCACGGTGAATGCGTTGAAGCCGGGCCGACAACCGATGTTTTCGACACACCGCAGAACGCCTACACGCGTCAGCTGATCGACGCGATACCCGCCGGCCGGCCGCTGCCCGTGCCAGAGAATGCCGCGACGCTGCTGAGCGCCAACGATGTGGGCGTCACCTTTGCCCGGCCCAAGCCGTTTCTGCGCCCCGGGCCGCCCGCTTTCGTCGCGGTCGAGCCGCTGTCGCTTCAACTGCGTGAGGGAGAAACACTCGGCGTGGTGGGTGAATCCGGTTCCGGCAAGAGCACCCTGGCGGCTGCCCTGATTCGCCTGCTGCCGGCCAGCGGCGAGATCCATTTTGACGGCCTGCGCCTGGATTCATTGAGCGGTAACGCGCTCCGGCGCCAGCGACGCGGCTTCCAGATCGTATTTCAGGACCCCTACGGCTCGCTGTCCCCGCGCATGCCGGTCGCCGATATCATCAGCGAAGGGCTGCGCTTTCATCACCCCGAACTCGACGCGTCGATCGTGACCGAACGGATCGCCGAAGCGCTACGGGAAGTCGACTTGCCGCCGGATTGCGGCCACCGCTACCCGCACGAGTTTTCGGGCGGCCAGCGCCAGCGTATCGCCATCGCTCGCGCCTTGATTCTCAAACCCCGGCTACTGGTACTCGATGAACCGACATCGGCGCTGGATCGCACGGTACAGAAGCAGCTGATCGAACTGCTACGCAGCGTCCAGGCCAGGCATGGCCTCAGCTACCTATTCATCAGCCACGATCTCGCTGTGGTACGCGCGATGGCCCATCGGATACTGGTACTGAAAGAGGGCAAGGTCGTCGAACAGGGCCAGTGCGAAACACTGCTCGAAGCGCCCCGCTCGGCTTATACCCGAGCGTTGATCGACGCTTCGTCACTGGCCTGATGACTGCTTTTAAGAAGTTGCGTTATCGTTAAGTTTTGAAAAAAGATAACGGTATAAACTTTGACCTTGTAACAGATGGAGAAGTGACCAACGGCAACATCGTTGGCCCGAAGTCCGGCAATCGTCCCTAGAACGCGGCAATTTCCTCCGGCCGCAGATACCGGCACTCCCCCGGCTCGAGATCGGGATCGAGCTCCAGCGGGCCGATCGCTTCGCGATGCAGTGCCTCGACCGTATGCCCCACCGCGGTCAGCATGCGCCGGACCAGGTGGTAACGCCCCTCGGTGACACCGATCAGCACTTCGGTGTCGCTGACGGCCTCGAAGGTTGCCGGTCGGGTCGGCCGGTCGTCACCGTTCAACTCGACGCCCTCGGCAAACCGCTCCGCAATACGCTCTGCCTCGCCCGCTGCCAGCGGTTCACCCAACGTCGCCCGATAGCGCTTCACGCAGGCGCGGTTCGGCGACGTCACGCGGTGCGTCCACTTGCCATCGTCGCTGATCAGCAGCAGGCCCGAGGTGTCGAGATCCAGCCGCCCCACCGGATGCACCCGCTCGATCTGCGGGATATCGATCAGACTCAGCACGGAAGGATGATGCGTCGGTCGCAACGAACACTCGACGCCGACCGGCTTGTGCAACATCAGATAGCGCCAACCGACCCGCTCCAGGGTGTCGCCCTGCCATCGCACCACCTGATCGTCGGATACCTGATATGAGGCATCTCGCGTGACTTCGCCGTCGACGCTGACTTCGAACTGACGCAGCGCACGCTTGGCCTGGCTGCGCGTGAGCTCCGTGGCTTCGCTAAGAAATCGATCCAACCGCATGAATTTGAAAACCCCTGGCTCGCGGCAGGCTCACAGCCATCCGCGGTATTTGAAATAGAGATAAGGTGAAATGCCCGACAACGCCATCAAGCCGATCGCCATCGGATAGCCGAAGCTCCAGGTAAGTTCCGGCATCACGTCGAAGTTCATCCCGTAGATACTGGCGATCATCGTCGGCGGCAGGAACACGACCGAGGCGATGGAGAAGCTCTTGATGATCTGGTTCTGCTCGATGTTGATGAAACCCTGGGTGGTATCCATCAGGAAGTTGACCTTGTCGGACAGGAAGGTGCTGTGGGACATCAGCACCTCGACGTCCTGCAGCGCCTCCTTGGCCTGCTCCTGCAGCTCGCCATAATAACGCAGATGCCGGATGAGGAAATAGAGCGAGCGCTGCGTGTCCATCAGACACAGGCGTATCTTGCCGACGATATCCTCGACCTTGGCCAACTGGTCGATCGCCTCCTCCAGATCGGCATCCTCGATCTCCAGTACCATGTGGCTGACCTGTTCGAGGTCGCGGTGCATGTCCTCGATGCCGTCGGCCAGGTTTTCTACCTTCTGTTCGAACAGCGTGACGATCAGCGATTGCGGCGAGGCCGCTTTGACCTGACCGCGCCGCGCTCTCAGCCGGAACAGTCGAAAATCGGCGAGATCGTCCTCGCGCAGCGACAGCAGGCGCTGGGGTTGCAGGATGAAAACCACCGTATTGGTCTGATGCTTGCCTTCGTTGCGTGCCAGAAACAGTGAGTGAACGTGCAGCCCATCGGTATCGGTAAAGAAGCGCGCCGAGGATTCGATCTCCTCGATATCGGTATTGGCGGGCAACTCGTCCGCGAGAAAGGGTTTCAGTGCCGCGCGGTCTTCGTCGTCGAGATCATAGGCATCGATCCAGTTGGCTTCCCACAAACGTGCGTCGATGGGGCCTTCACTGAGCTCTCTGAAATCGTTCTGATCGAGGCGAAAGGTTCGGATCATGGCCCATCCTTACTCATGCAGGTCGTCATCGGAATCGGCCAACGCAAAGCCATCTGCGTCTCTCCAGGCGGGGAATTTATCGCGAAACGATGACAGTGCCGATCCCGACAGCGTTACCGTCTCGACGAATCCCTCGTCTACCGGATGATCGGCCAGCGGCTCGCCCTTGAAGTCCACGACCATCGAATCTCCGGCGTAGGGCAAGCCATTGCCATCTTCGCCGACACGATTGACCCCGACGACATAGCTCAGATTCTCGATCGCACGGGCCTTTAGTAGCGTCCGCCAGGCGTGTCGACGTGGGGCCGGCCAGTTGGCAACGCACAGCAACACATCGTATTCGAATGGCTGCTCGGCAGTCGGCTGCTGACGGAGCCAGACCGGGAACCGCAGGTCGTAGCAGACCGACAGCATGACACGCATGCCCTTGACCTCGACGATCTGACGTCGCGAGCCGGCGGCGTAGTGTCTCGGCTCGTCGCCCATCCGGAACAGGTGGCGCTTGTCGTAAACCGTTGCCCGCCCTTCCGGCGTCATCCACATCAGCCGGTTGTAGCAGTTACCGCCTTCAGCGATCGCCAGACTCCCAGTCACGATGCAATCCCGCTCACGTGCCTGGCGGCGCATCCACTCGAGCGTCGGGCTCGAATCGGCGGGCTCGGCCATGAGTTCGGCATTCATGGTGAATCCGGTGGCAAACATCTCCGGCAGCACGATGACATCGGTCTGGCTGCCGTCCAGCGTTCCCATACGGCTATCCAGCAGGCGACGATTGGCTGCCGGATCCTCCCAGTGCAGCTCGCTCTGCACCAGACTCACGCGTAGTTCAGTCATGGAATTCCTCGTTCGAATCGTATTGCACACCGCCCGCGGGCAAACTTCGGGCCAGCGTCATCAGGCGCGGCGGCCGAGAGGTACGGGTCATGATAGATTACGGATTCACGACACGGAGCGTCGAACATGGCTGGTTCTTCTACGGAGACTTCTCGAGTACCGACGACCGATACGGCTTCTGCCGCATCGTCGCCAATCCCAAGCGAGGCGCGTCGCGGCGTCATGTTCGGCGTTGCCGCCTACGCCATGTGGGGATGCTTCCCGCTATTCTTCTCGCTGTTCGACGGCGTACCGGCATTCGAAGTCCTGGTGCAGCGAATTCTGTGGTCCTGTGCCTTTTTGCTTGTCGTGGTCACGCTGATGGGTCGCTGGCCGGCACTGCGCCGGAGCTTTCGAAGCTCCCGGGAACTGGCTCGCGGACTGGCCTGGAGTCTGGGTTGCGCGCTGCTCATTGCGCTGAACTGGGGGCTTTATATCTATGCGGTGGAAACACACCACGTGCTCCAGGCGAGTCTGGGCTACTTCATGACACCGCTGGTCAACGTGGCGCTGGGAATGCTGGTGCTGCGTGAACGGCTGAGCCGCTGGCAGATGCTGGCGATCGGTCTGGCGCTGGCAGCCGTCGTGCTGCAGCTGGTGATGCTGGGGCGATTGCCCTGGATCAGCCTGGTGCTCGCGATGACGTTCGGCACCTACGGCCTGCTGCGCAAACGCGTGGCGCTGGATGCGCTCTCGGCCCTGCTGGTCGAAACGAGTCTGCTGCTGCCGTTGAGCCTGGTGGCATTGGTGTGGCTGAGCTGGCATGGCCAGTCCCACTTCGGAGACGGTGCCGGGACCACCGCACTGATGATCGTCAGCGGGGTCATCACCACCCTGCCGCTGCTCGCCTTTGCCGGCGCCGCGCGGCGATTGACGCTCTCCACCGTCGGCTTTCTGATGTATCTCAACCCCACACTGCAATTCCTGCTGGCGCTGTGGGTGTTCGGTGAGCCGATTTCCGCCTCCCAGTTGATCACCTTCGTACTGATCTGGATCGGGCTCGGCTTCTACTCGGTGGACACCTGGCGACGGCATCGCCAGCACCCCGCCTGAACGACGGCAAAGGCCTGCCGTCAGTTAAGACGGCAGACCGCGTCGAAGCGCCGGCAGGAGCGGAACGCGGTTTTAGACCTGCAGCCCCATTATTTCCTTGTAGGCGGTCACGAGGCGGTTACGCACCTGCACGCCCATATCGAAGCCCACGCTCGCCTTCTGCATGTCGATCATCACGTCGTTCAACGCCACGTTCGGATCGCCGGCCTGGAACGACATCGCCTGTTGATTGGCGGTCTGCTGCATCTGGTTGATTCGACCGAGCGATGCCTGAAGCTCACCAGCGAAGCTACCGCCGGTCTCGGCGGTCGGAGCCAACGGACTCGCGCTCTGACCGCTTGCCTGGGCCGACAACGCCTGCATCTGCTGAAGCGCCGCCTGGATGGCTGGAGCACTCATGGAGTTTTCCCTGTGTGACGGTTTGACTACAAGACGATTCTCTATCCGCACGACAGCTAATCGCAGCCGCGGTTCTAGGCAGCGGCTCTTTGCAGTAGCGACTCACTGCAGCAGCGGCTCTTTATCGATAGCGAACGCGCTCAAAAAAGCTGCCGATGGATTCGACGCTCGCAGCCTATCAATAGCCAGCCAATCACTATCGCGGTAAATGCGTGTGAAAACACCGGCTTTTCCTACCTTCACGGTTAACAGAGCGACACATAATGGCTGCCATCAAATTTACGCCCCGGTCTTGGCCGCATCGGACGGACGCTCCGAGCGGGTCGAGTCACGGATGAGCAGACGCGTTGCAGGGAGCAGACTACTGCTATGTTGTCTAGTCGTACCAGGTTGACGGATCGCGCCCCGATGGGTCGCGCCCTCTCGATGGAACACCTCAGGTCGTTGGATCGTACCGCGTGCCTTGATCGGAGCCCGACATGAGCACGGCCGCGTCGCCCAACGACACCCAAGGTTCAGGCAACGCCTCCGCCCGGGCTTCGAATCGGCAAGCCGATTCGGGGACGACCGCTGGCGGCCGCGACTGGTTGAGCAAGCTGCAGACGAATCCGCGCATCCCGCTGATCATCGCCGGCGCCGCTGCCGTGGCGATCGTGATCGCGCTGCTGCTGTGGGCTCGCAGCCCGGAATATCGCGTTCTCTATTCGACACTGACAGACGCCGATGGCGGCCGGATCATCAACCAGCTCGATGCCATGGGCGTGCCCTACGAATTCAGCGAGGGCGGCCAGGCGCTGCTGGTCCCTGCCGATCAGGTCCGTCCGATTCGTCTGAAGCTGGCCGAACAGGGTCTGCCCGAGGCCAGCGGCGTCGGCTTCGAGCTGATGGACGATCAGGCTTTCGGTATCAGCCAGTTTGCGGAACAGATCAACTATCAGCGTGCTCTCGAAGGCGAACTGGCGCGCACCATCGGTACGCTGGGCAGCGTCGCCCGCGCCCGAGTGCATCTGGCCATGGCCAAGCCGTCGGTCTTCGTCCGCGAGAGTCAGCCCGCCACCGCCTCGGTGGTGCTCGACCTGCAACCGGGTCGCGTACTCGGCGAAGGCCAGGTCAACGCGATCGTCCACATGGTCTCCAGCAGCGTCGCTCAGCTGGCCGTCGATGATGTCACCGTGATCGATCAGAACGGCGACCTGCTGAGCCGGCCGAGCCATGACGCCAATCAGCTCGACGGCAGCCAGCTCGATTATGTCGGCAATCTCGAGAATCAATACGCCGATCGCATCGAGGCGATCCTGGCACCTATCGTCGGTGCGAGAAACGTGCGGGCCCAGGTCACCGCGCAGATCGATTTTTCTCAGCGGGAACAGACCTCGGAGCGCTACGGCCCCAATCAGTCTCCCCACGACGCCGCAGTGCGCAGCAAGCAGAACAGCGTGTCGTTCCAGAGCAATAGCGATCTCGCCATGGGCGTTCCCGGCGCGCTGAGCAATCAGCCGCCGGGGGTGGCCACCTCGCCGATCAACGATCCGGCCACGCAGGCCCAGAACGCAGACGACGACGCCGATCAGGCGGATGACGCCACTACCGACGATACGGCCCAGACGGACGACAACGGCACCGATACCGGCCAGGGCCGTCGCGACAGCACCATCAACTATGAAGTCGATCGAACCGTCGATCACGTCAAACAGCATAGCGGCGGCATCGATCGTCTCTCGGTCGCGGTCGTCGTCAACTACAAAGACGGCGTGGACGACGAGGGCAACCCGACTCAGATCGCCCTGAGCGATACCGAGATGGATCAGATTCGGGGACTGGTGCGTCAGGCGATGGGGTTCTCCGAGACGCGCGGCGATGCTCTCGAAGTGGTCAACAGTCCGTTCCAGATCAAGACTTCGGATTTCGTCGCTCAGCCTTGGTGGCAGAGGCCGGCAGTCTGGGACCTGGCCAAGAGCGCGCTCAAGTATCTGCTCGTGGCCCTGGCCGCCCTGTTCCTGTGGTTCAAGGTGCTGAAACCATTGATCCGGCGTCAGACCCCGGAGCCCATCCCGGCACCCGCGGCAGCGCCCGCAGCTCCCCCCTCCGGTGCAGCGGCCGCGGCCGGCGCCGCGAACTATCAGACCGTCAGCGATGCTGGCGGCGGCAGCGCCGCGAAAAGCCGCGAGCGTAACCGGCGCAGCGCCTCGAATTACGAGCAGGACCTCAAGGACGTTCGTGAAATGGCACAAGAAGATCCGCGCCTGGTCGCCATGGTCGTCAGAAGCTGGATGGAAAAATCATGACGCTGGAAATGACCGGCGCCCGACGTGGCGCCATCCTGTTGCTGTCGCTGGATGAGGACAGCGCCGCGGAGGTGTTCAAGTACCTCTCCACCCGCGAAGTACAGGACATCAGCCAGGAGATGGCCAAGCTCGGACAGGTCTCCCATGAGGAAATGGCAGCGGTGCTGCGGGACTTCCATGACGAGGCCGAGCAGTTCACCGCCATCAACCTGCACTCCAACGACCATATTCGCGCGGTCCTGACCAAGGCCCTGGGTAGCGAACGCGCCAGCAGCCTGATCGAGGATATTCTCGAGACCAACAATGCGTCCTCGGGCATCGACTCGCTGAACCTGATGGAAGCGTCGATGGTCGCAGAGTTGATCCGCGACGAGCACCCCCAGATCATCGCCACGATCATGGTCCACCTGGAGCGCTCCCAGGCGGCGGACATACTCGAGCTGTTCGACGAAAAATTGCGCGACGACGTCATGTTGCGTATCGCCACGTTCAGCGGCGTGCAGCCGGCGGCGCTGCAGGAACTCACCGAAGTGCTCACCTCGATGCTCGACGGCACCAACCTGAAGCGCAGCAAGATGGGCGGCGTCAGAACCGCGGCCGAGATTCTCAACCTGATGAACACCGCTCAGGAAGAGCAGGTCATCGACGTCGTCCGCGCGCACAGCGAGGACCTCGCCCAGCGCATCATCGACGAAATGTTCCTGTTCGAGAACCTGCTGGACATCGACGATCGCGGCATCCAGATGATCCTGCGCGAGGTCGAGACCAACTCTCTGGTCATTGCGCTGCGAGGGGCCGAGGAGGCACTGATCGACAAGTTCACGCGCAACATGTCCCAGCGCGCGGCCCAGCTGATGCGCGAGGATATGGAAAACCGCGGGCCGATTCGGCTGTCGCAGGTCGAAAACGAACAGAAAGCGATTCTGGGTACGGTGCGCCGTCTTGCCGATTCCGGCGAGATCGCCTTGAGCGGTGGCGACGATGGCTACGTCTGATCGACGCAACCCGCCGGCTCTCGAGACCACCGGTGAGTGGCATCGCTGGCAGATGGAAGATCTCGGCCACGAACACACGTCGGACACCGGACACCCCGTCTTCGATGCCGAGGCGCAACGTCAACGCCGGCAGCAGGAGGCAGACGCCAGGGCGCGTCAGGTAGCCAGCGAAAAGGCCGAGCGCGAAGGCTTCGAGAGCGGCCACCGCGAGGGCCACGAACAGGGCTACCAGGCGGGGTATCAGGAAGGCCTGGAAGCGGCCAACGCCGCCGCCGAGCTGGAGTTCCAGAAACGTCTGGAAATGACTCTGAATCCCCTCGCCGAGCTTGCCGACAACTTTCGTCATGCCTTGACGTCACTGGATACCGAAGTCGCCGACCAACTGATCGAGCTGGCCCTCATTACCGGGCGCCAGCTGGCAGGGGAATCTCTCGCCGCCAACCCCGACCAGATTCTCAGCGTGGTGCGCGAGCTGCTCGATGCCGACACCACGTTGAACGGCAAACCGCGCCTATGGCTGCATCCGGCGGATCTCGAACTGGTGACGGCGGCGATGGGGGAAACGCTCGCGGCCAGCGGCTGGGAGTGCCATCCCGATCCGGCGCTCGAACGCGGCGGCTGCCGTGCCACCAGTGCCGGCGGCGGCCTCGACGCCAGCCTGAGCACCCATTGGAAGGCGATTCTGGGTCAGCGCCGCCAACGCAAGGCACCGTCGGTCAGCGAAAGCCCCGAGCCCCCGACGGAGCCGGACGCCGAGGATGAGGCCGATGATGAGTGACCCGGCCTCCACCCAGGCAGACTCAGGGGACTCCCCTCACCATCAACGCTGGCGTCAAGCCCTGGCCAAGATCAGCCATCGGGTGGAATCACTCTCCCACTATCGCTACGAGGGTCGCGTCACCCGCGCTACCGGTCTGGTTCTGGAAGCGGTCGGCATCAGCCTCCCGCTGGGCAGTGCCTGCCTGATCGAACTCTCGGCCGGCAATGGCAGTGGCGACGACGAACGCTTCGCCGAGGCCGAAGTGGTGGGCTTCTCCGGCGACAAGCTCTTCCTGATGCCGTTGGCCGACACCAGCGGTCTCTTGCCCGGTGCCCGTGTACTGGCGCTAAGCGGCAATCGCCTGGATATCGCCAGCGCACGTCGATTTCCGCTGGGGGATGGCCTGCTGGGTCGTATCGTCGACGGCAACGGCCGCCCGCTGGATGACCACGGCCCGCTGGAACAGGCCCCGCACGCTCCGCTCGAGACGCCACCGATCAACCCACTGTCTCGCGCGCCCATCGATACCGCCATCGATGTCGGCATTCGCGCCATCAATGGCCTGCTGACCGTCGGCCGCGGTCAACGCATGGGCTTGTTCGCCGGCTCCGGGGTCGGCAAGAGCGTGCTGCTGGGAATGATGGCCCGCTTCACCGATGCCGACGTGATCGTCGTCGGCCTGATCGGCGAGCGTGGCCGCGAAGTTCAGGACTTCATCGAGAACATCCTCGGCGAAGATGGCCTGGCACGCGCCGTGGTCGTTGCCGCCCCGGCCGACACCTCGCCGCTGCAACGCATGCAGGGCGCAGCCTACGCGACCCGCCTGGCCGAGGATTTTCGCGATCAGGGCCGCAATGTCCTGCTGATCATGGACTCACTGACCCGCTACGCCATGGCCGCGCGCGAGATCGCCCTGGCCATCGGCGAGCCGCCGGCGACCAAGGGCTATCCGCCCTCCGTCTTCGCCAAGCTGCCCGGTCTGGTCGAACGCGCCGGCAACGGCAAGCGCGGCGGGGGATCGATTACCGCGTTCTACACCGTGCTGACCGAAGGCGACGACCAGCAGGATCCGATCGCCGACTCCGCACGCGCCATTCTCGATGGCCATATCGTGCTTTCCCGCCAACTGGCAGAAAGCGGCCACTACCCGGCCATCGATATCGAAGCCTCGATCAGCCGAGCGATGCCGGCGGTGGTCGAAGCCAAGCGCTTGCGCCAGGCGCAGGGATTCAAGCAGATGATCTCCCGCTACCAGCGCAACCGCGATCTGATCAACGTCGGCGCCTATATCAGCGGTCAGGATCCGCAGCTTGACCGCGCGGTCGCCCTGTATCCGCGGCTCGAGTCGTTCCTGCAGCAGGGTATGAACGAGATCGCGGAGCTGGCGCCCACCCATGCCGACCTGGACCGACTCATCCCCATTGCCGACTGACTTACCGGATTCGCTCACCTCTCCTCGCCTGTCCGGCTGATGGAATAGTCGCCTTTTCTAGCGTTTCTCGAGCGTTTGCCACGCCGCCCGGGCGGTCACAATGGCAACCGGTGAAAGATCCCAACGGTATCGGGCTTCACCGCACTCACGGTATGAACAGGAGGTGACGTCTTGGCCAACAGACCCGCCATGCAGATGCTTCGAGATCTTGCCCAGCGCAGCAGCGACAAGGCCGTCGAGACTCTTGGCCACCTGCAGCGCCAGCAGCAGGAGGCCCAGGATCAGCTGGCTCAGCTTCAGCGCTATCGCGACGAGTATCAGCGCAAGCTGCACGACAGCCTGACGCAAGGCGTCTCTTCCAGCCAGTGGCGCGACTATCAGCAGTTCATCGGCTCGCTGGATAACGCGATCGAGCAGCAGCAGCGCCGGCTCGGCGAGCAGCAATCGCGTGTCGAGAACGGCAAACAGCACTGGCAGGGCGAGCATCGCAAGCTCAACGCCTACGAAACGCTGCATAGCCGACGGCAGAGCGAAGCGGCCCACCAGCTGTCACGCCATGAGCAGCGCCACAGCGACGAGATGGCAGCGCAGTTGCGTCGTCGTCAACAAGATGGCGCGCACCGGTAGCCGGCTGTTCGCAAGACGGGTCCCGGTTCTCGTGTCCGGTGCCACTCTGCATCAAAAAACTTAACGATAATCACTCTGGCGCCATCGTTCATGGAACTCTCCTCTCTTACCGCTGCGACGTCCTCCTCTTCGGCGCGAAACACCGACGCCCGGAGCAGTGCATCCTCGAACTCGGCCAACGCGCCGTTCGCCGATGTCATGCAGCGCACGGCGAATGCCGGAAAGCCGCAACGTTCCGGCGCCAGCAGCGAGAATCCAGCGCCGCGTTCCTCGACAACATCCACATCGGGCGCGAGTTCGCAGCCGGACACGAGCCAGGCGTCCAATGACCTGACGTCCTCAGGCCAGACGCCCTCTGAAGAGAAGACGACAACGCCCTCTTCGGCGGACGTGGCGGCTTCGCGAACGACGCGGGAATCACGGCAGGCGCAGGGCGGCTCTCAGGGATCCGACCCGGCCTCCACGGATGCGCAGCAGATTCTGCAGTCGCTCGAGACGGGCGACATGGCCGGGCTTCACGCCGCGCTCGAAAAGCTGGCAGGCGGCAAAGAGAGTGGTAACACAGCATCCGATACCGCGGCGGCCGACGATGATTCGGCAGCGCCCGACACCCAGGGGCTTGCCGCGCTCTTCGCCGCCCTGCCCCTGAACATGACATCGGCGGGATCGATGCCGAACGGCGTCGGCAATACCGCTGGCGGATCGACCGCAACCCAGGCCGCGCTCCAGCGGACCGGGTTGGGGGCGCCCACAGGCCATGCCGGCGAGCTCGCGAGCATCGCCCAGAAGGTACTGGCTGCGGCGAGCCAGCAGCCGGGCGCATCGACTCGCGTCAACGCCGGTTCCCAGGCCGCAACCGGGGACGCCTCGTCGGATCTCGACGGCAAGCCGGGATCACTGGGCAACCTCGTGCCGGGCAATCTCGTTCCGGGTAATCTCTCGCCGAGCACTGGCACGTCATCGGGTCAGCCCATGCCGCAGGGCGATTTGACCGCGGGTGACAGGCTCGATGCGACGTTGGCGAGCAATCGCGACTTCGGCAATCTGAATTCGGGCGCGTCACCCGGCGATCGTCCCGATCCCGGTTCGCTGGCCAGCCTGACCGCCTCGCTCTCGAATGCCACCGGCGCTTCCACTCCGGCGGCATCGGCAGCGCCGGCCGCCATCACCACTGCCGTTCAGTCGCCCCAGTGGCCGGCCTCTTTCGGCCAGCAGGTGCTGCAGATGCATCAGCGCGGTGATCAACAGATGTCGCTGAGACTTCATCCCCAGGATCTGGGGCCGCTGAGTGTCACGTTGACGGTTCAGGATCAACAGGCCCAGCTCCAGATCCTCTCGGCCCATGCGCCGGTCCGAGCGGCGGTCGAGGCGGCGATCCCCCAGCTTCGCCAGGCGTTGGCCGATAGCGGCATCGCCCTGGGTGAAGCGATGGTAGGTGATCAGGGGTTATTTCAGCAAAACCAGTTTCAGGATCAGTCTTCCGGCGATGATCGGCGGCGAGGCGCTTCGGTTCCCGGCGGCGCGCTGCTGACCGCCGCGCCCATCGATACCGGCGACGAGTCCGTTCTCCGTCAGGTCGACCTCAGGTCGAATGGCAATATCAGCCTTTATGCCTAGCCGGCGCTGCCGATAATACGGGTGGCGATTGGCGAACGTTCGCCGCGACATCACGCCATCACTACGCTATGCGACGGCATTGGCAACCCATGCCCACCGTTAGATTTCGGGGCATGAAAGGGGAAGTTGGCAAGTCGCAAGGCGTCTTTTCCAGCGATCGTCACGAGCCCTCGCCCCGCATAATCCGCAGCAACTTCCCGAGATAATCCGCAATGGCAGAAGCAATGTCCGCACCCCGTAAAAGCCGAACCCTGATGTTGGTGGGACTATTGATCGTTCTGCTGGCGGTAGCCAGCTCGGTCGCCGTCTATTTCTATCTCGATGCCCGCGGTGGCAGCGATACCACCGACGTCGTCGAGGACGAGCCGGTCGAACCGCCGGTGCCGATCTTCGTCACCATCCAGCCGTTCACGGTCAATCTGCAGAGCGATTACGGTGATCGTCTGCTCTACGTGGGTCTCTCACTGCGCGTCGACGACCAACGAACCCGTGATTTCCTCGAGCAGCACATGCCGGAAGTCCGCAGCCGGCTGCTGATGCTGCTTTCCGGCAAGAGTGCGGAAGAGCTGATCAAGCCCGAAGGCAAGACCCGGATAAAGCAGCAGATTCTCGGTCTGTTCGACGAGCCGATCACCACGCCGCAGCCCCAGTTATCCATCGATGACGTGCTGTTTTCCGATTTCATCGTGCAGTAAGCGGACGCCAGGCCAATCATGTCCCAAGACGATTTACTGTCGCAGGAAGAGATCGACGCCCTTCTCAACGGGGTCAGCGGCGGCGACGACGACAAGCCGGCCGACGATTCCCAGAGCGGCCGTCAAACCCGACCGTTCGACCCGGCCAACCAGCACCGGGTCATTCGCGAGCGACTGCAGGCGCTGGACATCATTAACGAGCGTTTCGCGCGTCTCTTTCGGATGGCGCTGTTCAACCTGATACGACGCAGCGCCGACATCACCGTGTCCGGCGTGCGCTATCAGAGCTACAGCGAATTCGCGCGCAATCTGCCGGTGCCCACCAATCTCAACCTGATCAGCCTGAAGCCGCTGAAGGGCACCGCTCTGCTGGTGTTTCCGCCGGGCCTGGTATTCATGGTGGTGGATAACCTGTTCGGCGGCGACGGTCGATTCCTGACCAAATCCGATGGCCGGGAATTCACCGCCACCGAGCAGCGCATCATTCAGCGCCTGATGTCCTTGGCGCTGGAGGGCTACGAGGACGCCTGGAAATCGATCTATCCGCTGGAGATCGACTACATGCGCTCGGAGATGCAGGTCCGTTTTGCCAATATCACCAATTCGCCCAACGAGATCGTCGTCAACAGCACGTTCCATCTCGAGGTCGGCAACCTGGCCAGCGACTTCAATATCTGTATTCCGTTTTCCATGATCGAGCCGATCCGGGACATTCTATCCAGTCCGATCGGCGCCCTGGACAGCGACGACACCCAGTGGGAGTCGCGGATGGCCGGCGAGATCAAGCAAACCCAGGTCGAACTGATCGCCGATTTCGCCGAGATACCTTCCACCATCGGTGACGTGCTGGCACTGGAAGTCGGCGACATTCTGCCCATCGATCTCCCCAAGACTCTCGGCGTGCGCGTCGACGGCGTTCCGGTCATGGCCTGTGAATATGGTACCCGGCATGGCCAGCGCGCCCTGCGGGTGCAGCATCTTATCGACCATGGTACGTACTCCGCCATGAAGGACTTTGACAATGAGTGACGATCAAAAACCGGGATCCCAGCAGGGAGCTTCCGATAACGCAAGCCAGGAAGATGCCGAAGATCTCTGGGCGGCAGCCATGGCGGAACAGGGCGTCGAGCCTGAAGCCACCGAGCCCAACGCCGCTGAGCCCAACGCCGTCGAGTCCAAAGCCGCCGAGTCCAACGCTCACAAGGCCGCGCCCAAGGAACCCGTCCAGCCTACCGCCACCGCGAACTCAGGCGAGTCCCGAGCCGCCGATATCGGCGTGTTCCAGTCCTTCGATCAAGGCAGCGACAACGCGCGCCAGACGCGGGATCTGGGCGTCGTCATGGATATCCCGGTCAAGCTGTCGGTGGAACTGGGACGAACGCGCATCACCATCAAGCAGCTGCTGGAGCTGGCCCAGGGTTCGGTGGTGGAACTGGATGGGTTGGCCGGTGAGCCGATGGACATCCTGATCAACGGCTATCTCATCGCCCAGGGCGAAGTGGTCGTGGTGGAGGACAAGTACGGCATCCGCATCACCGAGATCATCACGCCGTCCGAACGCGTCCAAAAACTGAATCGATGAAAGACGACACCTTCCAGCAGGCAGCCCACGCGGGCGGTGAAGGGATCGGTCTGCTGATGATCGGCAAGACGGCCATCTCGTTGCTCGTGGTCATCGCGATCATCCTGGGTTGCGCCTGGCTGCTGAAGCGCCTGGGGCCCAATCGTCGCGCAGGAACGCAACATCTGCGGGTCGTGGCGAGCACGCCCGTGGGCCAACGCGAGCGCGTGGTGATCGTCGAGGTCGCCGATCGCTGGCTGGTGCTGGGTATCGGCGGCGGCCAGGTGACCAGGCTGGATAGCATGGATCCGCCTACCCCGCCCGCCGTAGACCCCGCGGCGTCACCGCTGCCCGGCTCATTCGCCAGCCGTTTCGGGCAGGCGCTCAAGCACAACGCACGAGACTCCCTGAAGCGCCGGAGCTCGCGGGACGGTGGCGGGGTCGACTCCTGATGGCCATCTTCGGCGCAGCGGTCGCCGCCCCGCCCGCCGGCATCATGGCTACGCGCATCGCCGCGGCGAGACGGGGCTATCGTCAATGCCGTGGCCTGGTCGTGACGCTGGTGGCACTAACAGTGTTGACGGCCAGTCACGGGACTCTCGCACAGGCGCTCCCGGGCATCATCAGTGAACCGATGCCGGACGGTGGGCAACGCTGGTCGTTGAGCCTGCAGACGTTGCTATTTCTGTCGTCGCTCGCCTTTCTGCCGGCGATGCTGCTGATGATGACCTGCTTCACCCGGATCATCATCGTGCTGGGCCTGTTGCGCACCGCCATGGCCACGCCGTCCGCGCCGCCCACCCAGGTGCTGCTGGGGCTCGCCCTGTTCCTGACCTTCTTCATCATGTCGCCGGTGCTGGACCGGGTGTATGACGAGGCTTGGCAACCGTTCTCGGCCGAACAGATCTCGCTGGAGGAAGCCCTCGACCGGGGTAGCCAACCCTTTCGCGAGTTCATGTTCGCGCAGACGCGCCAGGCCGATCTGGCGATGTTCGCCCGGATTGCCGATGTCGGTGAGATGCAGGGCCCGGAAGACGTGCCGATGCGCATCCTGGTTCCCGCTTACGTGACCAGCGAACTGAAGACGGCGTTCCAGATCGGCTTCACGATCTTCATTCCGTTTCTGATCATCGATCTGGTCGTCGCCAGTGTGCTGATGGCACTGGGGATGATGATGGTGCCACCGGCGACGATTTCCCTGCCCTTCAAGCTGATGCTGTTCGTCCTCGTCGACGGCTGGCAGCTTCTGATCGGCTCGCTGACCCAGAGCTTCTATCTTTCTTGAACGGCTGGCGGCGTCGTGGGTTGGCCGCCATCGCACGGAGGTGAACAGTGTCCCCGGAAATGGTAATGAGCATGGCCTATCAGGGCATGAAAGTGACCCTGATGATGGCCGCCCCGCTGCTGCTGACCGCGCTCCTGATCGGCCTGCTGGTCAGCCTGTTTCAGGCCGCGACCCAGATCAACGAAATGACGCTGTCGTTCATTCCCAAGATCCTGGGCGTCTTCGCCATGTTGATCGTGTCGGGAGCGTGGATGATTCAGCTGCTGGTCAATTTCACTCGGGAGCTGCTGCAGAATATTCCCATGATGGTGAGCTGAGGCGGCAACGCCCGCGATGATCGACATCACTTCCGCCCAGTGGCTGAGCTGGCTTCAGCTGTTCTTCTGGCCCACGGTGCGCATTCTTGCCTTCTTCATGGCCTCGCCGCTATGGAGCCTTCCCAGCGTGCCGACCCCGGTCAAGGCGCTGTTTGGTGCCAGCATTGCCATCGCCATTGCTCCGACGCTGCCGCCGATGCCGGGGATTCCGCTGTTTTCGCTGGAAAGTTTCGGTCTGATGCTGCAACAGATCCTGATCGGCGTTGCCATGGGGCTGGTACTGCGGGTGATGATCGCCGTGGTACAGACGGCCGGTGAATTCATCAGCATGCAGATGGGGCTGGGGTTCGCCACGTTCTATCAGCCGGATGCCGGCACCAACACGATGGTGCTGTCACGCCTGCTGGAGGTGGTGACGCTGCTGATGTTCCTGGCCATGAACGGGCATCTGGTCACCATCGAAATCCTGGCCTGGACGTTCGAGATGTTGCCGATCGGGTCGACCTCGATCGATGCCAGCTTCGCCGAGACGCTGGCCCGCTGGGGCGGCACGATCTTCTCTTCCGGCCTGCTGATGGCTATCCCCATCATCACCGCTCTGCTGCTGATCAATCTTTCGCTGGGGATTCTCAACCGCGCCTCGCCTCAGCTGTCGATCTTCTCGGTGGGCTTTCCCATGACCTTGACCGCTGGCCTGGTGCTTATCACTGCCTTGATTCCGGATCTGGGTGGTTTCTGGAGCGACCTGTTCAATACGCAGCTCCGTTTCATGCAGGGCATGATCGAGCAGATGGCCGGCTCGTCCTGACTCGGTGGCTGGGTGATTCGAGGGTAAAGCCCGGCATCGACATTCGGTTTCGCGTCAGCCCGCGCTTTTCGATCCCTGACGTGCTTCGACCCTGACGTTTTTCGACCCATTCGCGTTGCATGACACTCGAACGAAAAAGAGAGGCGCATCCGGATGGATACGCCCCTCTCTCGTGTCGTGCCCACCGATCGACCCCGGCCTGGCCCGCCTAACATGGACACCGAATCTCACATCAGATCGAACAGCGAGGTCCCCTGTAGATCGACGAAGGCTTTCTGCGACGCCTGCAACCCTACCTGACGTAGCACGTAGTCGGAAATGGCGGTGGTGTAATCCAGATCGATCAGATCGCTCTGGGTCTGGGTGTAGCTGATTTTACGGTCGCTACCCACGGTGTCGAGGGTGTCCAGCTCGTTGAGCCGCGCCCCGACGGATGCACGCACGGTCAGCACGTTGTCCAGCGCGTTGTCCATCTCCCGACTGGAGGTCGACAGCGTATTGGCGAAAGCCGCTTTGTCGGCGTCGGAATCGAGCGGATTCTCCAGCGCCGAGAGCATGTTCTCGAAGGTAGTGAAGACGTCCGGATCCATGCTCTGCGCCGTACCCACCGCGAGCGAGTCGCCGTCCTCGGGCGCGCCTTCCAGCGTCAAACGGACACCACCGAATTCCAGCGTGGCGCTGGAGCCGTCATAGGTGCCCGTTGTGCCATCTTCAGGGCCACCACTGATCGTATACTCGAACGTCCCGTCACCGTTGTCACCGAACGAGATGGCGTAGCTGTCGCCATAGCCGTCGGCGGTGGTGTCGGTGACCTGTGGGCCGGTGAAGGTGAGGCTGCCAGCATTACCCGCGTCGGCCTTGGCTACGTAACCGGACCCGGCAGCGACGGTCTGGAAGACATCGGTCCCGGTATTGCCCACTTCCATCAGCCGCGAGGAGTCGACCTTCTGCTGACGCACCTGGTCGGAACCTTCGTACTGCACCGCGCCGGAAGCATCCTTGACGAACGGTGCGGCCCCGTCCTGATAGCCGCCGAAGAGATGGCTGCCGTTACCGTCGGTCGAGTTCGCCTGGCCCAGCAGTGCCTCGTAGACGCCGCGCAATTCCGTGGACATCGACTGCCGGTCGGCGTCACTCAGCGTGCCGTTGCCGGCTTGAACCATCAGCTCCTTGGCCCGGGTCAGGGAGTCGGAAACGCTATTGAGAACGCTCTCTTCCTGGCTCAAAGAGTTGCGCACGGTCACGCGGCTATCGCTCTGCTGGCTATTGCTGGCCAGCGACTGCGACACCCCGACGGCACGCGAGGCGGCCTGCGGGTCATCGGACGGACGCACGACGCGCTTACCGGACGCGATCTGTTCGCCGACTTCCATGAAGGCGCTCTGCTGGCGGTTCATCGAGCTGACACTGCGCTCGAACATCATTACGGTGCTGACACGCACGGCACTCTCCTCGATGATGCCTCGATGGCGCCACGATAAAAGGCGCGATCAAAAGCTGTTCAATAACGACGCTTCACAATCACGACGTTCAGCGGCTTTTTAAGCGCGCAGATTCAAGATCGTATCCAGGATGGTCGAACCCGCTTCGATGATCTTGGCGTTGGCCGAGTAGTACTGCTGATACTGCATCAGGTTGGCGTACTCCTCGTCCAGATTCACGCCGGAGTCGGCCTGCTGATAGGCGAAGAGCTGATCGCTCAATCCCTCTTGCGTGGTGAGGTTGGCCTGGGTGATCGCGGCACGGTTGCCGACATCGCTGACCATCGCGGCATAGCCGCCGCTGAGCGTGGCGCTGCCACCCACCAGCTTCTGATTCTGCAGGTCCAGCAGCGCCAGCGCGTTGCGGTTGTCGCCACTGCCACCGCTGTCGCCATCGGCGGCGGCGATCTTGCTGGTATCACTCAACGCCACATCGAATCCGGCGGCCGCGTTGCGGGTGGGCTGCAGCGTGAAAACATCCCCCTCGGCCGGGTTGCCGCCGAGTGCCAGCGTTACCCCGCCAACGGATAACGTGCCATCCTCTGGAGAGACAGTACTGATATCGCCGCTACTCAGATTTTCGACCGAGTAGGAGCCATTGGCCTGATAGGTCAACCGGTAGTCATCCGATGTCAGTTGGCTGATATCGCCATATTCGGCGGACATCGAACCACTGCCGTTATTGGTCGAACGGCTGACGATGGTGGGACTACCGATATCGAAGAACGCCTCGCCCTCATCACCGTTGAGATCGACGCCGGCTTCATGCTGCGCGTTGAAACTTGATGCCAGGGTCACCGCCAACTGGCCGAGCTGGTTCTGGGCGTTATCCAGCGTTTCGCGGCGAAAGCTCATCAGCCCGCCCAGCTCGCCACCCTTGATGACCGACTCCTTGAGCGGCGACTGCGAGCCGGCGCCATCCTCGTAGGCGATCGTGATGCTGGAGGGGTCATCGCTGTTCTTGACCGCGACGAGATCGAACGACTTGTTACCGGCGACCAGCGGTATCCCGTTGGACAGCGACACCTGATAGGTCGAGCCATCCTGGACCTGGACGTTGACATCGACCAGCTCGCCGAGGTCGCTGACCAGCTTGTCGCGCTGGTCCAGCAGCGCGTTGGGCTCTTCGCCGCTTCGCGCCCGCGCCAGCGTGACCTGCTTGTTGAGACCGGCGATCTGATCGCTCAGGTTGTTGACCTGGGTGACCACGTCGCCGATCTGGCCATTGATGCCCTCGCGCATATCGCCAAGATAGCTGTCATAGGCGCGAAACTGAGCCACCATGCTGCGCGAGCTGCCCAACACGCCCTCTCGCGCCGCCGCATCCGCAGGCGCGCCGGTCAGATCCTCGACGCTGGAAAAGAAGCCCTGCATCAGCGTGGTCAGACCGGAATCGCTATCTGCCAACAGGTCGTCGACCTGGTTGACCTGGCTTTGATAGGTTTCCAGCGCCGATTGCTGGCTGTTGACCTGATTGAGCTGCGAGCTGATATAGCCATTGTACTGACGTTGAATGCCGTCGACGCTGACGCCGGAACCGCCGGCCGCATCGCCAGTGCCATTCTGTCCCAGCAGCGTCAACTGGCGGCTGTAGCCGTCGGTATAGACGTTGCTGATGTTATTGCTGGTGGTCGACAGCGCGTTCTGCGCCGCGCTCAAACCACTAAGGCCAATCGAATACAGGCTCATATCGCTTTCCCGTGAAACGCCGAGTCAATCCGGGCGATGTCCATGCAAGGTCATGATTTTTATCGGCGGCGCCCGTCACTTCTTGAACCTTCCAAGGCGTGATTTCGCAACGAATTGTTACCGCCGATCAGAAGATGGCAGTGGGCAGTGCGTCGGGGCCGAAAGGGTTATTGACGCGGCTGGACGCGGCCAACAGATCACTACCGGCCGAGGATTCGAGCGTACCCAGCTGCGCCATGATCCCTCGAAGTTTGTCGGCGTAACGCGGATCGGTGGCATAGCCGCCCTGCTGCAATGCCTGCGCTGCCACGTCGGGCGACGCCGCCGCGACCACGCCCTGATAACGCGGATTGTCACCAATCAGCTTGGCGTAATCGGCGAACGCCTCGGCATAGGAGTCATAGACCCGGAAGCGATCGGCCATCTTGATCGGCCGCCCGGCGACATACTCGGTGGTGGTGATCTCGGTGGTGGCGCCCTGCCAGGACTGGCCGGCCTTGATGCCGAAAAGGTTATGACTGTTGCCGCCATTGGCGGTGGGGATCTCGCGCTGGCCCCAGCCGGTTTCGAGTGCGGCCTGAGCGAGGATCAGCTCGGCGGGCACACCCGATGACTGCTCGGCCTGCTGGGCGGGCCCGGCCAGACTGTCCAGGAAAGCGCGAACGTGAGCCGGGCGATCGTCGGATTCGCTCGTCGCCGACGCTGAAGGTGTGGAGTTCGCGGCGGTCGCCGCCGAGCCGAGCGCGTCGGACTCGAAGCCGGCCGAGGCGCGTTCCGAAGCGTTCGGCACGAATCCGGGCGTACGCAGACCGCCATGCAGCAGGCGCGGCGTCCCTCTCGGGATACCGGCAATCAGCGCCGAGCTGTCGTCGGCCGTGCTGGCTCCCGGAAGCGCCGCGGTGCCCGGCAGCCCGCTGCCTTCGAGCTGCTGAACCAGCTGATCGGCGAGCCCCAGGCCCTTGCCCGCGAGCTGCTGCGCCCATTGCTGATCCTGCATCGAGCGCATCATGTCCATCTGATGGCTCTCCAGCAGTCCGGATTTGGGACTGGCGTCGCGCATGCTCTTGAGCATCATCTGCAGGAAGATCGCCTCGAACTGACGCGAAGCCTCCTTGAGACTGCCCTGCGGCGAGTTGGCAGCGCTGTACTTGAGTTTCTGTACGCTATGGACATCAAGCGCGAACTGCCCCGAGAGATCGTTGCTCATCGCCATCAGATGATATCCAGTTCGGCATTGAGCGAGCCGGCCGACTTCAACGCCTGCAGAATCGACATCAGATCCTGCGGCGATGCCCCCAGCGCGTTCAAGGCATTGACCACCTCCATCAGGTCGGCGCTGGTCTGAACTATCTGCAATGCGCCGCCCTCCTGCTGCACGGTGATATCGGCATTGGGCACGACCACGGTATTTCCGCCGGACAGTGCGTTGGGCTGGCTGACCTGCGGATTGGAATCGATAACGATCGACAGGTTGCCGTGAGCCACGGCGGCACGATTGAGCGTCACGGTATCGGACAGCACCACCGAGCCAGTACGCGCATTGAGGATGACCTTGGCCGGGCCGCGTTCGGTGGTGACGTTCACCCCCTGTACTCGCGCCAGGAAGTTGACCCGATCATTGTCATTGCCCGGCAACTTTAGCTGGACCGTGCGACCGTCGAGCGCGGCGGCCACCGGCGCACCGAACTCCTGATTGATTGCCGCCACCATCCGCCGGGCGTTCTCGAAATCGGAATCCTTGAGGAACAGATCCAGCGTACCGTTGGCGTCGCCCAGGCGCATCGGAACTTCCTGCTCGACCAGCCCCCCGCCCGGAATGCGGCCCGCCGCCAGATGATTAACGGAAACGCTGCTGCCTGCGGCCTCGGCGCCGGCACCACCGACATAGACATTGCCCTGGGCCAGCGCATAGACACGTCCGTCGGCCCCCTTCAGCGGGGTCATCAAAAGCGTCCCGCCACGAATGCTATCGGCATTGCCGACCGATGAGACGGTGACATCGATCTCCTGACCCTGACGCGAGAACGGTGGCAGCTTGGCGGTGACCATGACCGCCGCCACGTTGCGCAGCTGCATGTTGGTGCCCGCGGGGATCGTGACGCCCAGCTGCGAAAGCAGGTTGGTAACACTCTGACCGGTAAACGGTGCCTGGGTAGTCTGGTCACCGGTACCGTCCAGGCCAACGACCAGGCCGTAGCCGACCAGCGGGTTGTCACGCACACCGGAAAAGTTGGCGAGATCCTGAATACGCTGCGCCTGGGCACTCACGCTGAACAGCAGGACCGCCAACAGCAGCACGATTGTCGCCAGCGGTGATCGGCGTGACGGGCAGCGCGGGTCCGGCGACGGGAACGAACGAGACATAGGCATCAGAAAGGCGAAATGTTGAGGAAAAAGCGCTGCAGCCAACCCATGGTCTGCGCTTCG
The DNA here is from genome assembly GCF_052645315.1 of Salinicola sp. V024. Taxonomy (NCBI): domain Bacteria; kingdom Pseudomonadati; phylum Pseudomonadota; class Gammaproteobacteria; order Oceanospirillales; family Halomonadaceae; genus Salinicola; species Salinicola sp. V024. Next base: position 433,304 of record NZ_JBQXYB010000002.1, on the reverse strand, counting down.
TTGATATAGCCATCACCGATATATTCGATGCGGGCATCGGCCACCTGGGTCGACTGCACGGTGTTGGCCCCGCTGATCGCTCGAGGATTGACCACGCCGGAGAACCGGATGTACTCGGTGCCCTGATTGATCGCGATCTGCTTCTCGCCACGCACCTTGAGATTGCCGTTGGCCAGCAGATCGTAGACGGTCACGGTAATGGTGCCGGTGAAGGTGTTGTTGGCGTTGGCGCCGCCCGAACCGTTGAAGACATTCTCGCCTTCGAGGTCGGTACCGTACTTTTCGAGAAAATCGAGCGCATCAGGCACCGTCGTCGGTGTAAAAGAGGTGGAGCCATTGCGGGTCGCATTGGCCGCCGAATTCTTGCTGGCACTGACCTGTTCATCGAGCACGATGGTGATGATGTCGCCGACCTGGCGCGGGCGGCGGTCCTCGAATAGTGGCTGAAAGCCGAATCTGGCCTGATAGATCGAACCGTTGGCCTGCACCGGCGGCGTCGAAGGTATCTCCACCGGCGCCGAATCCTCGACCACGGAGTGGCGGGGAATCTGGGCGCAGCCGGAGACGATCAGCGCCAGAGAGAGGCCGATCAACATCATCATCCTGCGCCACATCGGGCCTAGTTCCAGGTTCGGCGACACGCGTCTTCCTCGGTTATAGCTGGGTCAGACGCTGCAGCATCTGATCGGAAGTTTCGACGGCCTTGCTGTTGATCTCGTAGGCACGCTGCGTCTCGATCATGCTGACCATCTCCTCCACCACGTTGACGTTGGAGGTTTCGACATAGCCCTGATAAAGCTTGCCGGCACCATCCAGCCCCGGGTTGAGATCGGTACGCGGCCCCGACGCATCGGTCTCCAGATACAGGTTCTGGCCAATGCTCTGAAGACCGGTCGGATTGATGAAGGTGGAGAGCATCATCTGCCCGACTTCGTTGCTCTGCGACGTGCCGGGTTGAGTAACGGAGACGGCGCCGTCCTGGCTCACGCTGATCGACAGCGCATTCTGCGGAATCACGATCGGCGGATCGACCGGATAGCCGCCGGCGGTCACCAGCTGGCCGTTTTCGTTGACCTGGAAACTGCCATCGCGGGTATAGCCGGTGGTGCCGTCCGGCATCTGCACGGCGAAGAAGCCCTTGCCGTTGATCGCCAGGTCGCGGGAGTTCTCGGTGTTCTGCAGTCCGCCTTGCGTATGTAACCGTTCGGTCGCGACCGGGCGCACACCGGTACCCACCTGCATACCCGAAGGCAGCGTATCGACCACCGAAGACTGGGCACCAGGCTGACGCACGTTCTGGTACAGCAGATCTTCGAACACCGCGCGAGAGCGCTTGAAGCCGTTGGTCGAGACGTTGGCCAGGTTGTTGGAAATCACGTCCAGCTTGACCTGCTGCGACTCCAGCCCCGTCTTGGCCGTCCATAAAGACTTGATCATGAGAGAAACCCTATTATCGGTGAGCTAGCGCGGCGGCTGGCATCAGCTGGTCAGAGAAAGCAGACTGTTGGCGCGTTGCTCGTTCTCGTCCGCGCTTTCGATCACCTTCATGTGCATGTCGTAACGACGGGCGCTGTCGATCATCGAGATCATCGCATCGGTCGCGGTCACGTTACTGCCTTCGAGCGCACCGGGAACCAGGCGCCGTGTATCGTCGGCGGGTATCGGCGCCGCGATGTCCTGACCTTGCGCCGGCGTCATGCGAAACAGCCCGTCTTCGCCGCGCACCAGGTTGTCGTTGCCCGGCGCCACCATCTTGAGGCGCGCCAACGGGGCCACGGCATCGGGATTCTGACCCGGCTCCAGCACGCTGATCGAGCCATCGGCCGCAATCGTCACGTCGCCACCAAGCGGTACTACGATCGCCTGACCGTTGTCCGAGAGCACAGGGTTGCCGAGCGAGGTCAGCAAACCGGTCGAGTCGACCTGCAGATCACCGCGCCGGGTATAGGCTTCGCCGCCATCCGGGGACTGTACGGCCAGCCAGGTATCGCCCCCTTGCAGGGCAACGTCGAGGCTGCGTCCGGTCGTGTTGATGTTGCCCGGCGTGAAGTCCGCGCCCGGCGTGGTCATCATCGAGGCAACACGTGTCGGCAGGCGCGCTTCGCCCTCTACCGGCACCGCGCGAAGCGCCATCAGCTCGCCGCGAAATCCCGGCGTGCTGACGTTGGCCAGGTTGTTGTTGACCACCGATTGCTGCGCCATGGTCTGACTCGCGCCACCGCCGGCGGTATAGAGAATTCTATCCATGTTAAAACCCTGTGGGAGCGAGATTGTCGCCGATCACATCGTGATCGGCGGCATATCGTCATCAGCGCAGCTGCAGAACCTGGTCCAGGACGTCAGACTGGGTGCGAATCGAATTGGTATTGGCCTGATAGTTACGCTGGGCGATGATCAGGTTGACCAGTTCCTGTGTCAGATTGACGTTGGAGGCTTCCAGCGTCTCGGACTCGATCGATCCCAAGGTACCGGTACCGGCAATACCCAACAGTTCATTGCCCGAGTCGGAGGTTGCTGACCATAGGTTGCCTCCTTCAGAACTCAAGCCTTCCGGATTACGAAATGTCGCCAAGCTTATCTGCCCAAGATCGACAGTCTTCTCGTTGGCATAGCTGCCAACGATGGAGCCATCATCGGCGAAGCTGATACCGACCAGCGCGCCAGAGGCGTAACCATCCTGAGACAGGCTCTTGACCGTGGAGTCGTTGGCGTACTGCGTTGTTCCGGCCATGTTGAAAGTGGCATTGATGTCCTCAACACCGGCGCCAAGCTCATTGGCGGTGAAGGACAGTTCTGGCCAGGCAACCGGAATGGCGGTGGCGTCAGCACCATTGATGGTGTCGAGTTTACCGGATGCGTCGAACTCCAGCGCCAACTCTTGATCCGCGGGGGCTAAAACACCGTCCAGCGAGGGACGCCCAGTCCAGGTATTGTCCTCGGTCTTCTGGAAGTAAATAGTGGCGTTATGCTGTGCGCCCTGGGAATCAAAGACGGTGAAGCTGTTGGAGTAGTTGTAGGGAAGCGACGTTCGCTGCGTGGTATCTTCCGCAGTTTTCGCATCTAGACTGTTATAGAGAACGGCCGTTGAAGGATCTTCCGCATCCGTCGTGGCATCGAGGTTGAGCTGAATATTGATACCGCTCCCGGTGACGCCAGTAGCTTTAGCCGGCATATCGGATGCTGGCACATTCAGCACCTGTGGCTGCCCCCCGGCGATGACACCGGAAGTGACATCACCGGCATCCGCAAGACCATACCCCATCAAACGAGCACCCTGCGCGTTTTCCAAATAGCCGTCAGCGGACAGGGTCAGTTGACCATTGCGTGAATAACCAACTTCTCCTTCCTGCTGAAAACGCAGGAAACCATCGCCGCTGATGGCCACGTCCAGATCCCGCCCGGTGGATTCCAGACTGCCGCTATTGAAGTCCTGCAGCACACCGGAAACCCGAGTCCCCAGACCCACGGCGCTGTTGGCGAAGACATCGGAGAACTGCACCGACCCGCTCTTGAAGCCTTTGGTCTGAGAGTTGGAAATGTTGTTGCCGATGACATCCAGCTGCTGAGACGCGGCGTTGACGCCGCTCAATGCCTGTGAAAAGCCCATGACTGATCCTCTGCGTTTATCGGTTGCGTAAGCTAGAACGGTTTTTTGTCGCTACTGATCTCACTCAGAGAATCTGACGCACTTCCGAGAGCGCCACGGGATCCTGAGCGTATCCCAAGTCGAGTTGAGCGCCATTCGCGCCCTGAATCACGCCGTTGACGAGAGCGTAATTCAGGGTCGTCGGTGCGTATGTCTCGTCTCCCACGGTTCCGGTGAGGGAAGCCGTGTAAGTACTATTGGTAGTGGCGCTTGTGCCATCGGCCAATTTTCCATCCCAGGTGAAGCTATGCACGCCGGCTTCCAGCGGCCCGGTCGAGAAGCTGTCGATGATTTCGCCACTGGCACCGCGGATATCGACCTGAAGATCTTCGACAGCGCTGTCCAGCTCCACGCCGATCGGCGTTGTAACGACATCGCTGCTGGATTCCTCGGATGCTCCGACCAGAATCTCGTTGCCCGGCACCATCACGCCCTGCCCGATCAACGCCGTGGCCTGCAAGGCTTGTCCCGCATCGATCTGGTCGGTGATGGCGGACAGGCTGTCGTTGAGCTTCTCGATACCGCTGACGGTATTGATCTGCGCCAGCTGCGCGGTCATGTCCGAGTTTTCCATCGGGCTGGTCGGATCCTGATTCTTCAACTGCGTGACGAGTAGCGTCATGAAGCGATCATTGAGTTGGCTGCCGGAATCGACTCCCGTGGTACTGCTTTTGGCGGCCGCGCCATTGATATTGGCAAGCGTGCTGCTACCGATCACCGGACTGGACATGACGTCTCCTTGATGTGATCCGACTGGATACGACCCGACCTGACATGAGCCGCATCGATCAGCCTTCGCCGATCGTGAGTGTTTTGGTCATCAACGTCTTGGCGGTATTCATGACCTCGACGTTGGCCTGGTAAGAGCGAGAGGCGGCGATCATGTCGACCATCTCGTTAACCGGATCGACGTTGGGCATCTGCACATAGCCCTCGTCATTGGCCAAGGGATGCCCGGGGCGATACTCCATGCGCATCGGCGTGGTGTCGTCCTCGACGACCCCGTTGACCCGCACCCCGCCCGCGCTGCCATCCTGTTGGCTCATCGCCTGAAACATCACTTGCCGGGCGTGGTACGGCTGTCCGTCAGGCCCAGCGACGCTGTCGGCATTGGCCAGGTTGCTGGCGGTTACGTTCATGCGCTGTGAATTGGCCGACAGCGCCGAACCGGAAATCTCGAATACACTGAACATCGACATCGTGTTACTCCGACTGCATGGCTTTCTTCAGCCCTTGGATTTTACGGCTGACGAAAGTGACGTCCGCTTGGTAGCGCATCGAATTATCGGCGAAGGCCGAGCGCTCGCGATCCATGTCGACCGTGTTGCCGTCGAGGCTCGGCTGATCCGGCATGCGATAGCCCAGATTTTCCACGCCCGATCTACCGCTGGCCTGAGCCGGAATATGACGAGCCGACGTCCGCGTCAGCGACAGTCCGCCGGACGACTCGCTACGGCCCTGTTCCATGACCCGATTCAACTCGGCACGGAAGTCGAAATCGCGTGCCTTGAAGTTGGGCGTGTCGGCGTTGGCGATATTGTTCGCCAGCACCTGTTGACGCTCTGCACGCAGATTGATGGCTTCCTGCTGAAAGCGCAGCGCGTTATCCAACTTGTCGAACATGCCGTATGCACCTCGAATGGCGTTCGCTGGAAAATTGACAGGATGGAGAATAGCGGCGGGAGGCTCGCATCAAACGTGTAAACAGACCGTTAATTGCGCGCCATTTTCATCAATGCTCTTGTAGGTTCAGGCTTAAAATCGCTATCCAACGTGGAGGATTGCGTCGATGGGCGCCATGTATCCGAGAACGGCTACGGGACACATGTGCCAGCGATATGAATCGACGCGATGTACCGCGCTCCTCACTAGTCACCTAGAGCATACCCACCGAGAGCCGTGATATGCGTGTCGCCCCCCCAGAAGCAGCCCAGCGCCCCCGATCGAAATACCGCCCTGCTCTCCGGCGACTGCTGTGGGTCGGCGCTACGACGCTGATGGCATCGCTGTTTGCACTCTCTCTGCTACCGATACCCTCGATCGCCCAAGCCGATGCCGAATTGCCGACCGGCGACACGGTATCCGCCAGCGTAAAGCGTTTTCTCGAACAGCGAACCGCCTCGCTCGGCGACCAGGTGACGATCGAGATCCGGGACAGCGCTGCCGATCTGGGCGATTGTCCGGCGCCGCAGCCATTTCTACCGCGACCCGGCATTCCCCAGGGTCGGGTCACGGTCGGTGTACATTGCGGGAGTGAGGGCGAGCGAACGCGCTACCTGCAGGCAACGGTCTCGGCCATGGTTCGCCATCTGGTGGTACAGCAATCGATCGCTCCCGGACAGCGAATCGATGCGGCAGAGCTTGGCTGGCAGGAGTCGGACATCTCGCGGCTGCGACGCGGCTATCTCGACGACATCGGTCAGGCCGCAGGCATGATCGCGACCCGGCGCATTCCCGACGGCGCGGTATTGACCGATAATATGCTCAGAGAGCCATGGATGGTAAAACGGGGAGACACGGTAGTACTCACCGCTGTCGGCCAGGGCTTTCATGTCAGCCGTAGCGTCGAGGCACTGGATAATGGCGGGCTGGGGAGTACCATTCGGCTCAAGACGGAATCCAACCAGATTCTGCAGGGCCGAGTGACGGGCCAGGATCAACTGCGAGTCGATTTCTGAACCGTTCAGATAAATTTCTTCACAAAACTCTGCCCGAATCTCTTTCAGCTCCCCCGGGTTCTGCCGATAACGTAGGCAAGCACAGGATCGTGCATCCAGCCATGAGGTAATGACCGTGAAAATCGATCAAACACATCCCCTGACTCGTCCGGCTCAAAACGAAGCCACGGAGCAGCGCAAAGGTGCAGAGACGGTCGAGAGTGCTCACACGGCCGCCGGCTCCAGAACGACGCTGAGTCAGATCGCGACTGCCGATGACAGCAGTGACATCGATACCGCTCGCGTCAACGAGATTCGCCAGGCGATCTCCGAAGGCCGCCTCGAGCTCGACACCGGCAAGATTGCCGACGGTCTGGTTAAAAGCGTCCGCGATATGCTGGGTGAGCGCTGAACCTCCGATCTTAAAACCCGTTTCAGGAACCGCCGCATGACGCCAGCCGAACTGATTGTCGAGCAAAAGACCCTGCTGGAGGCGTTCGCTGAAACGCTCGATGAGGAAGCCGGCTGTCTCGGCGAGGGCAATGTCGATGGGGAGCGTCTGAGCGCCCTGGCCGCACTCAAGCAGCAGCAGCTCCACGAGCTCGACAGCATCGAGAAACAACGCCGCGAATATCAGCAGACAATGGGGTTCAGTCTAGGAAGCCAGGGCGCAGAGCAGTTTGCCCAGGCGCTGGATCACCACGTTACGTGGCAGCATACTCGTCAGCTAGCGGAGCAGGTTCGCCGGAGCAATCGGCTGAATGGCCATATCATCTCCGCGCGCCTGGAGCACAACCAGAAGGCTATCGATTTTCTCAATCGTGCCATTGGGGGCAGCGTCTACGGTCGCAACGGTGAATCCCGCCATCACGGATTTGGCGGCATCAGCTCCAAGGCCTGACGTTTCCAGCATGCCGTTTCAAACCTCGAAAAGCGCTTGAACGCAGAACCCTCCGCCGAGACACAACGGCGGAGGGTTCTTTCATCTAAGCGCGTAAAAAGTTAGAAAGCGCTCAGTCTTCCGTTCTGACGACCCAGGACTCGACGGTATCGCTGCCGTGTTCGTCTTTCCAGGCTTTCAGCGTCTTGTGGTTACCACCGCGCGTCTCGACCACATCCCCAGTCTTGGGATTCTTGTAGATCTTCAGCTTGCGCTTGCGACGCCCGCCGGTGGAACCGGTCTGACCAGCCGCCACCGGTGCACTATCGGCTTTCGGGTTGAGCAGTTCGATGACATCACGTGTCGTCTTGCCGTACTCGGCCATCAGCGCTTCGAGCTTTTCCTTGAACTCGATTTCGGCTTTCAGGCGCTGATCGCCTTCCATGCGTTTCAGCTCTTCTTCCAACTGCTTCAGGAGCTGTTCTTTTTTGACGTAATCGCTAAGTAGAGACATGCGTTCGTTGTTCCGTTGCGGATTGGTTTAAGCGTGATCATTATTGCGGATATCCGCCAACTTGCAAGCGCGCCCGGATGATTTTTTTAAAGTCGAGCAATAACAAATCTCTATTGAGGTCCAGGTGAGTGACGACTCGCTCTGATTACCCTTCTCGAGATAGTTGTCTCGGACCTGTTTTCAGGTTCAATAACTTTACCCATTGCTCGTTGTGGGTGGTTCTATGTGGATCGTTCTTTATCGATCGACAATCGAGTCTTTTCTGACTTAACGATACCGAAATAGGAAGATAGCCGTAGGAAAATAATGACCGAAATAATGTCGACGGGGAATAGACAATGAAACAGGCGCCGGTGAACCTTACCAGACACCTGAAGAGCCGCGATCGAAAGACCGCCGGGGCGCACGACACAGGGCCGGAATCCATGGCGCTCTCCATCGGCGCTACCGGATGAAATTTCCAATAAGCAAATAGCGTCGCATGAAAAGTTCACCCATCAAGGCTATTGGGTCATTTCCGTGCGCCGGCCTTCAGCGCTACAGTTTCTGCTTCATACCGTCGATATCGACTAGTAGCCGGCCAAATATCGACAGTCTTGCATTTGGCCTTCCATGCAACGGTCGAGCATCGGAGCCAGGCATGAAATTCGACCTCAAGACCGGGCAACGGCAACACCGTAGACAAGGCGGGACACAATAACCACGGCTACGCAAAAAAGCGATGCATCGATACCTGCGACCTCGATGGAAGACAATACCTACAATGAAAATTCATTTCTTGAAACAGACGACAGGCGCAGTCGGCGGGATCTGGCTATGTACCTCGGCGCTGATAGTGGGAGTCGCTTGGCAGGCTGCCGCGGGGCGTCCATTCGCGATCATCGTGCTGGGGGCAGTGGCTGTCGGTCTGCTGGGACTGGGGACCAGCCTGTGGTTACTCGACCGCTGCCTGCTGATGCCGATACGGCGCCTGACGGATCATGTCAGCCTAGAACACGATTTCAGCGATACGCCGCAAGAGATGCCCGCCGAACTTTCGCAGCGCCTCGATGCCGTCGGGTTGTTGGCGAGGCAATTGCAGACGCTGATCGAAGAGTCTCGTCGTCACAATGCCGCCCTGCTGGAACAGACATTGAATGATCCGTTGACCGGACTAGGCAATCGCCGTCTGCTCGAGCGCCGTCTCGACATGCTGATTCCGCTGAGCCGGCGGCTGAGTTGCACGGTCTCCGCAATGATGATCGATGTCGATCACTTCAAACCGTTCAATGACAACTATGGCCATCCCGCCGGAGATGCCTGCCTGGTCGATCTTGCCGGCGTGCTGAAGGACTCCTTTCGCCGGGAAACCGACGTGGTCATACGTCTGGGTGGCGAAGAGTTTCTGGTGCTGCTGATCAATATCGACGAAGAGGAAGCCTGGTCGCTGGCCGATGCCATGCGCGGCATGATTCAGGCACTGGGACTGCCCCACGAATATTCACCGGTGGCTGACGTCGTCACCGTCAGCGTCGGAGTCGTGACCAGCCCGAATGGTCTGCTGGTCGATATCGACGATATGATCACGCATGCCGACCAGGCGCTCTACGACTGCAAGGCGCATGGTAGAAATCGGGTCGCGGCAAGGTTGATCGGCGCGCCCCGATCCCACTCTCCACCTTCCACCCCTGCCGAATCCGAACTGGCCGATCCCCCGCTCTGCGACACTCCACTGCCGAACCTTTGAGATCGCGCCGCAGAGATTGTGGGGTCTCGACGCAAACTGGACGGCTCGTGCCATTCAGGTAATATTTTTTTACACGCAATAACTGTATATTTATACAGCCCTTATTTAGATTGAGCTTATCGGCATATCGGCAATACGCTTTATTTATAGCCTTTTTCATGCATAAATCCAAAAATAGCTTTTTTACGCTATAGTTAACATCCCCAATCGGAAACTACCTGCGAGGAGCCTCATGTCAGTGATCGGCGTGCTCAGCGGAGACATCGTTGCCTCCCGTGATATTACCGACAAGCGCAAGTTGCGTCGGGCGATGGACACGGGCCTCGGGCGTCTCGAGACAATGCTCGGCGCGGTAGGCATGCGATTTCGTGGCGACGCTTTCCAGTTGGCGATACCCAGACCCCAGGATGCCCTTATCGCGGCCGTCATCATGCGGGCGAGTCTCATCGAGCACTCGCCCTCTCGACAGCAGATGTGGGATGCCCGAATTGCGGTCGGCATCGGAGAGAGCGAGATGCCCATATTAGACAATTTCGTCGATGCCGATGGAGAAGCTTTCGTGCGTTCCGGGCAAGGTCTGGACGATATATCGAGTCGCGGCCATCAGCGCCTGGGGCTGTTCATCACGCCGCCACAGCCCGATCTGGAGCTGCTGGTCCGCTTCGCCGACGACATCATCAGCCACTGGAGCCACAATGCCGCGGAAGTGGTCCGCTTCAGCCTGACGACCGACCTCTCTCAAAGCGAACTCGCGCGACGACTGGAACGTTCCCAGCCCACTGTCAACCGCCGCCTGAGCGCCGCGCGTTGGACGTTGATTCGCGACTTCCTCGATCTTGCCCGGTTACGGCTGGAGGCGCTGACATGAACGAGATCGACTTGTCGCTGCTGCTGGCTCTGCTGCTGTGCCACACGCTTTCGGATTTCATCTTGCAGAGCGACACCTGGGCGAGCCAGAAGCAGCGCGATCACTGGCGCGCGTTATCCCTTTACTGGCATGTGGGTATTCATTCGTTGTCGAGCCTGGCGGTCATGGTCGTATTTGGCGTCGACATCCTGAAAGCCGTTGCCGCCATGCTGATCATCGGGCTGACCCACGGGCTGATCGACGTACTCAAGAGCTATACCCCACCGCGCAGAGTCAGTTTCTTCCTGGTGGATCAGGGGTTGCATCTGGCGATTCTGGCCGCCGTGTGGTGGTGGATCATCGATGCCAGCCTGTCGGGATTCCCTGTCGAACTCGACCTGCTATGGCAGCCTCAGACCCTGCTGATCGCGCTGGTCTATCTCGTGGTGATGCGCCCCGCCTCGATCCTGATCGCGCTGATCATGCGACGCTGGAGCGAAGGCGTGGATACCCGCGGCACGCTGGCCGATGCGGGAGCCAGAATCGGCATGCTCGAGCGCTTTCTCATTCTGACTTTCGTATTGAGCCATCAGATGGCCGCGATCGGCTTCCTGCTGACGGCCAAATCGGTGCTGCGCTTCGGCGATCTGTATGAAGACCGTGATCGCAAACTGACCGAATACGTGTTGCTCGGCACGATGTTGAGTTTCTCGCTGACATTGACGCTGGGCCTGCTGACCCGTTACCTGCTGAGCGTGCTATGACATTCAATCGCGAGGAACTGCCCCTGGGCATCATGCGTCATCTGACCGGCTGGCTGCTGCTGATCATGCTGGCCGGTTGCGCCGGCACCCCCACCAGCGAAGTCCGAGACGGCTACATCGCCGATCAAGCGCATCCCTCCCGCGCCTACAACCAGCGCATCCGCTACCTGATTCTGCATTACACGGATTCCGACGAATCCAGAGCGATGCACACCCTGCTGGGGCCCGATGTCAGCTCGCATTACCTGGTACCCAGGCAGCCTGCGACGACGGATAGCCTGCCTCGGATCTGGCAACTGGTCGACGAGAGAGATCGCGCCTGGCATGCCGGCATCAGCGCCTGGGAAGACCGCACGCAGCTCAACGATACGTCCATCGGCGTGGAGATCGTCAACCGCGGCCCGCAGGACATGTCACCGCGTGGGCGACAATGGCAACCTTATTCCGAGGCACAGATCGAGGCGGTCATCGCCCTGGCAAAGGACATCGTTAACCGCTACCAGCTGCCGCCGACGGCGATTCTGGGCCATTCGGACATCGCGCCGTCACGCAAGATCGATCCGGGCCCGCGCTTCCCGTGGAAAAGACTTCACGACGCCGGTATCGGGGCCTGGCCGAACGACGCCGATGTCGTCGCCTACCGCCAGCAGTTCACGCGTTGCGCCCCCACGATCCGGCAGATCCAGCAAGCCTTGAACGCCTATGGCTATGCCATCGATATCACCGGCGAGCTGGATGGCCGCACTCGGAACGTGCTACGAGCGTTCCAGATGCATTTTCGCCCGGCCAGCTACAGCGGCCAGCCGGACGTCGATACCGCGGCGACGCTGTGGGCGCTGCTGGTCCGCTACCCGCCCCAGGCACTGGCTGGCGGAGCTCTGGTAGACGACGAATTGGCCACCAATGACCTGACGAGGTCAGCGCACTGCGAGGACAGACCAGAAGACCGCGATCAAGGCCAGTGAAAACCGATACCCGCGGCGCTTCACGGGCTGAACGGATAGTGAATCAGATCATGGATTCTGGCCGGCGCTCGGGACTGGTTGCGATAGGCATGGGGTTGATCCGCCGGAAACCGAACGACGTCTCCGGCCGAGAGGGTCTGCCAATCGCCGCTTAGGCGCAGCTCCATCACCCCTTCCAGCACGATCAGGTGTTCCACGACCCCGGCGGCATGCGGCGTCGATTCGCTGAGCGTGCCCTGGGGCATCTCGATCAGAAACATCTCGAAGCCCAGCGCAGGGTCGAATGCGAACAGCGGCGTCACGATCATCCCCGAGGCATCGTGATGGCGCGGTGCCATTGTCGGGCGCTGTAGCGCGCCTTCCGCTACCAGAAAGCCTGAAAGCGGCACTCGCAGCCCACTGGCTATTTTCCACAGCGTCGATACGGTCGGCGTGGATTCACCGCGTTCGATCTGCCCCAGCATCGCCTTGCTCACGCCGCTCTCCCGAGCGACCCGGTCAAGACTCCAGCCGCGCTCGCTGCGGTGCTTTTTCAAGTGGCGGCCGATGGCCGTCAGGTCCGCCTCCATGCTGTCTCCCAACAGGTTGTCCTCAAAGAAGCTACCGACGCCACGCTACCCGCGATCCACCGCCGCAGCCATGGCGATTGAGCCGGCAAAGCTCGAGAATACAGCGGCGTGCGTTATCGCGCACATTGCCATTGTTTCAGCGTGTGCGTTATAACGCACACTCCAGATCGCCTTCGAGAGACCTTTCATGGCTCGCAGACCCACCGGCCGTCGATTCGCCTTGCCCAGGATCACTCTGTCACACGTCACGGCCGGTTTCGTGGCGGTTCTGGTCGGATACACCAGCTCCGCGGTGATCATTTTTCAGGCAGCCGCGGCAGCCGGTGCGAGCCCCGCTCAGATCGGCGGCTGGCTGAGCGCGCTCGGCCTGGCGATGGGCGTTACCTCGATCGGGCTTTCGCTGCACTATCGGCAACCCATTCTGACCGCCTGGTCGACGCCCGGCGCGGCACTGCTGGCAGTGAGTCTGCCAGGCCTTCCGCTCAGCGAGGCCATCGGAGTCTTCCTGTTCAGCGCGGTCCTGATCCTGATCTGCGGTATTACCGGCTGGTTCGCCAGGCTGATGCAGATCATTCCACAATCGATCGCCGCCGCCATGCTCGCCGGCGTGCTGCTGCGCTTCGGGCTGGAGGCCTTTGCCTCGCTGGAAGGCGATTTCGTGCTGGTACTGGCCATGTTTCTGACCTATCTCGCCGCCAAGCGCTGGCAGCCCCGCTACGCCATCGTCATGGTATTGCTGGTCGGACTCGGCGTGGCGGCAGCCTTGGGCGAGATCGATACGCATCAGGCCAGCCTGACCATCACCGCACCCCAGCCGGTCTGGCCGACTTTCTCGCTATCGAGCCTGATCGGCGTGGGCGTCCCGCTGTTCGTGGTGACCATGGCGTCGCAGAATGCCCCGGGCGTTGCCACTTTGCGCGCGGCCGGATACGACGCGCCTATTTCGCCGCTGATGATCTGGACCGGCTTGGCGACGCTCGTTCTCGCGCCGTTCGGCGCCTTCAGCGTCTGTCTAGCTGCGATCACCGCCGCGATCTGCATGGGGCCGGAAGTCGACCCCGACAGGGATCGGCGCTACCCGGCGGCGATCTGCGCCGGCGGATTCTATCTTGTGGCCGGACTCTTCGGCGGCTCGATCGGCACGCTATTCGATGCTTTGCCCTCGGGCCTGGTGCTGGCGATTGCCGGCCTGGCACTGCTGTCCACCATCGGTGGCAGTCTTCACCGTGCCCTGCTCGAAAGCCATCAGCGCGAGCCGGCGCTGATCACCTTTCTGGTGACCGGTTCAGGGGTAACGCTGTTCGGCGTCGGCGCGGCGTTCTGGGGACTGGCAGCCGGGCTGCTGTCGCTGTTCGTCCTGTCGCCACCGCGCCACGGCTGAACCCTGCCCCTCGCCCTGACGCTGGCTCTGAATTGACCCTGAATAGAATCTGGCGGTCCGACCGGACGGCGGCTGGCCGGGGACAGCAGCTGAACGATGGGTCAGATGCCGCTCAACGCGCCCTGTCGCGAGACCTCGTCGCCATCACCGATCGGCGCGACGTCCACGGCGACCTCGAGCTCATGCACGCCGCCACCGTTCATGATGCCTTTGAGAGGTGGCACGTCGCCGTAATCTCTTCCCCACCCCAGCACCAGATGACGCTCGCCGGGCAGATTGCCGTTGGTCGGATCGTATTCCAGCCAACCCCAGTTCGGGACATGGACCGCGACCCAGGCATGCGACGCGTCGGCGCCGACCAGCCGGGGGCGCCCCGGCGGCGGCAGCGTTTCCAGATAGCCGCTGACGTAGCGGGCGGCAAGGCCCAGCGAGCGCAGGCTGCCGATCATCAGATGCGCGAAATCCTGGCACACGCCGCGCCGCGCCCGGAGAACCTCCCGCACCGGCGTCGCCAGCGTCGAGAACTCGGGATCGTAGGTGAACGTCTCGAAGATCCTGCGGTTGAGATCCCCCACCGCCTCGAGTAACGGACGACCGGACGGAAAGCTGGAGATCGCGAACGCTCGCAGTGCCGATTCCCGCATGATGAACGGCGAATCGAGTTGAAATTGGCGAAGCTCGGGCAATCGAGGGGCATGGCTAGCGGCCGACTGCCAATCCTTGTCGACCTCGCTCGGCGGCAGCGGGCGCCCTTGGGTCTGAAGTGCGGTCGAGGCGGTGACCGACAATGCCAGATGGATCTCCTGAACGCTGAAACGCGTCACTCGATTACCAAAGAAATCAGCGCGTTCGCTGACGACCGCCGGGCGCGGCTCGATCGTAAGCTCAGTGGTCTCGATCTTCTGCCAGGGCAATACCCGAGGCGTGAGGCGCGCCTCGTTGTGACACAGCGAGACAGGCGAGGCGTAGTCATAGCGAGTCGTATGGCGAACGCGGTAGCGCATGCTGAAATCCTGTGGCGAGCGAGCCGAAGAACCATGCCCAGAGCAACGGGCAGCGTATTTATTGCGCCTGCATGGGAACCAGCTGGCGCGGCGCCTCGACGTGACTGAAATGGCTATGCTCGATGGCCAGCGACAACCTTTCGAGCGGCGCGGTCAGGGCATCGAGCAGTTCCGACAGCGCGCTTTTGGCCTCGGCGTCGTCGTCCAGTCTCGCCAGCAGCGCCAGATCGGCCAGGTGCAACGCCGAACGAGCCTTGATCAGCAGCCTTGCTTCATCGCTGCGATACGGCGTGTTGCTCGGCTGGGGCAGACGTTCGATCTGACGTTCCAGGCGCTTGAACATGTAGCCCACGGAGCGCGGGTTGGCCTCGTCGAACAGCAGCAGATCGAGAATGGCCGCCGGATGCAGCTCACTGCGGTAACGTCTTCGATAGGCGGTGGCGTTATCCGTCGTCGTCAGCACCACGTCCCACAGCGACTCGCCGGCATGCGCCGAATCGATCAATGCCAGCCGCAACAGCCTCAAGGTCGCCAGTGCTCGCTCGAGAAAACGTCCGATATCCATGAAACGCCAACCGAAGTGGTGCGGCATGGTCTCGTTGCACAGACCGAAGAAAGCCGCCAGCTGAGTGATCAGCGTCTCGACCGATCGTCGGCCCTGATCGATCCCGGCGTAGGGCAATCGCGCGGACTCCTGACGGAGCTGATTGAAGACGCGCCAGGCATCGTCACCGAGATGGTCACGCACGGCGCGACAGTTGTTGACCATGCGCGAGATCAGCATCGGCAGACCACCGTCCCGGCTCTCCTGAAACAGCGCTAGCAGCCGCTCTCGATGCGCGACGAAAGGTTCCACCGGCAATGCATCGGGCGACGCGGAATCGGGCTCCATCAGATGCAGCAGATCGATCAGCGTTTCATCCGCCAGCCCTTCCTGATCCTGTTCCAGTAGCCGATAGAGGGCCTCGCGCAGTAGTCGAGACCGTCCCTCGAGTCGCTCGCCGTAGCGTCCCACCCAGAACAGGCTATCGGCAACACGACTCGGCAGATCGGCACCATCGCGCGTCACCACCAGCGGCTGACGCGAACGCCGCAACCGACTGACATGCGGCTGCGGTTGATCCGCGGTGATCCAGACATCCTTGACGCACTGGCTGGATCGCATCGCGCTGCCCGGGGCGCCCTGCCAGGCAACGCCGCCGGGCATGGTTTCGTAAGCCCTGAAACGATAGTCGGCGTCGAAGACCGCCTGGGTAAAGCAACGCACATTGAAAGACAGTGGTGTCAGCTCGGCGCAGTCGCGACTGAAAAACGGCGCGGTAGCCGCCTCCAGCGGTTGTTGAGCGACGTAACGATCCGGGTGGGCGACGATGGACTGGCGCAGCTGGCTGGCCGCTTCCTCGCTCAAATCGACCACCGAGATCAAAACCGACCCTTCATCCAGGGATTGGAAAGCGAGCGTCTCGAATCCGGCCATCGCCCAGGCCATCCCCTCCGGCTGGCCGCACCAGTGCCGCTCGACCCCCTCGATCTGCAACGTTTCGCCGAGCAGTCGCTCGCATAGAATGGGCAGGTGCGCCGCGATCAATGGATGCTCCAGCGCGCCCACGCCCGGGGGGTTGGCCACACCGACGCCACCGGCGCGAATCGCCTCGAGCAAGCCGGGAACGCCGATCAGCGAGTCGCCGCGCAGTTCCAGCGGGTCGCTCCAGGCATCGCCGATGTGACGCAACAATACGTCCACCGGCTGAAGGCCACCCAGCGTGCGCATCCACACACGCGAATCGCGTACCACCAGATCGCTGCCCTCGACGAGGGCCAGATTGAGGTAGTTGGCCAGGTATGCATGCTCGAAATGACTGTCATGCCCGGAGCCCGGCGCCAGCAACGCGATGGTGGGGTGATCGAAATTGAGGCGTGACAACGATGAGAGGGAGTGGTGCTGGGCGCTCAGAAAGCCCGCCAGCCGTCTCAGCGGCGCTCGGCGATAGAGATCCGGCAGCGCGCGAGCCATGGCGATGCGATTTTCCAGCGCGAAGCCCACGCCCGAAGGCGACTGGACACGATCGGCCAGCACTCGCCAGTGGCCGCGCGCATCGCGGGTCAGATCCACCCCGTGCAACAGCAGACCGGGATCGTCTTCGCTCAACAGCTGATCGCAGGGGAGCAGAAAAGCAGGATTGGCATAGAGCGCATCGGCCGGCAGCACGCCCTCCGCCAGCATCCGGCGTGGCCCGTAGATATCCTTGAGCACGGCGGCCAGCAACCGGCTGCGCTGGCGCAAACCCTGTTCGAGTGGCTGCCACTCCTGAGGCGAGATCACCAACGGCAGTGGATCCAGCCACCACTGACGCCGGCTACCGGCTTCGTCGTTGGGAAGATTGTAGGTCACGCCGTTTTCGTGCAGCAGATGCTGCACTTCGTCGGCTCGCTGTACCAGCGCCTCCCGCCCCAGCTGTCCCAACTGATGCAACAGTGGCAGCCAGCGCTGGCGCACCGAGCCATCGCTGGCAATCAACGCATCGTGAGCGCTGCCGGGGGCGTAGCTTTCCAACCAGGGAGTCCGAAGCGTTTCGCTCGCCACCATCGTGTTTTATCTGCGTATGCGCCGGGTTCCTTCCCAGCGGCCGGTCATCACCGGGCTCCTGCCGGTGCCATGGGGATCGACGAGATCGTCGGTTCCCCTATTCATCCAAAGGGCGTCACTCATCACAGCAACGCCAAGTTCATCAAAAGAACGCCATGCTCGGCAAAAGGATGCCACGCCGCCGGTTCCACGGACGACGCCCTTCTATCGGCCGCTATCATATCCCGGTTTAGCCATGGCGCGAGTCGATTTCCGTTCCGCGTTCGCGCAGATCGAGCGTGAACGGATAATCGCGACTGACGTTCAACTCGGGCACATCGTGGACACCCTGACGATGACCATGAGCCACGAACCGGGCCAGACGCCGTGCCTCCGCCTCATTGGCATTGACCGGGAAGCGCTCGAAATTGCGTCCGCCCGGGTGCGACACGTGATAGCTGCAGCCACCGATCGAACGCCGATTCCAGGTATCGACGATATCGAACACCAGCGGCGCATGAACCGGTATCCGTGGATGCAGCGCGGACGGCGGCTGCCAGGCGCGGTAACGCACTCCGGCCACGGCTTCATCGTTGCGATCCGTGGCCCTCAGCGGCACACGATGCCCGTTGCAGGTCACGACATACCGATCCCCGCTCATGCCGCTGACCCTGACTTGCAGTCGCTCCACCGAGGAGTCCACATAGCGCGACGTGCCACCACCGGAAGCCTCTTCGCCGAGCACGTGCCAGGGTTCGATCGCCTGGCGGAGTTCGAGTTCGAGGCCCTGATACTGGACGCGACCCAGTACCGGACATCGAAACGCCAGAAACGGCGCGAACCACTCGAGCGCGAAAGTCATCCCCTCATTGGCGAGATCGCCCAGCACTTCCTCGAGATCGAGCCAGAGATAGTGCGGCAGCATCCAGCGGTCGTGCAGCGCAGTGCCCCAACGGACCAGATTGCCGTACGCCGGCCGATCCCAGAAGCGCGCGACCAGCGCGCGGATCAGCAAACCCTGCATCAGGCTCATGCGCGGGTGCGGCGGCATCTCGAAGCCCCGCAGCTCGAGCAGGCCGAGCCTTCCGGTGTCGCTGTCCGGCGAATAGAGCTTGTCGATGCAGAATTCCGCGCGATGGGTATTACCGGTGAGATCGGTCAGCAGATGCCGGAAAAGCCGATCCACCAGCCAGGGCTGCGCGGTCTCCTCTCGCTCCAGCTGCGCCAGCGCGATTTCGAGTTCGTGCAGCGACTCATGGCGTGCCTCGTCCACGCGTGGCGCCTGACTGGTCGGGCCGACGAAAAGCCCCGAGAGCAGATAGGAGAGCGCCGGGTGGCGCTGCCAGTAGCTGACCAGACTGCCGAGCAGCGCCGGGCGTCGCAGAAACGGCGAATCCGCGGGCGTGGCGCCGCCCAGGGTGACGTGATTGCCGCCACCGGTGCCGGTGTGACGGCCATCGAGCATGAACTTTTCGGCGCCGAGACGGGTTTGCCGGGCCTCTTCGTAGACCGTCTCGGTCTGTGCCACTAGGGCCGGCCAGCTTTCAGCCGGCATGATATTGACCTCGATCACGCCGGGGTCCGGGGTGATCATGAACTGCTTGAGGCGCGGATCGGCGGGCGGCGGATAGCCCTCGACGACCACCGGCATCTCGAGCATGGCGGCGGTCTGCTCGATCGCCGCGATCAATTCGAGATAGTGCTCGAGCCGGGTCATCGGCGGTACGAAGACATGGAGCTGGCCGGCGCGCGTTTCCAGACACAGGCTGGTGTTGATGGTCTCGGGCTGATCGTTGATCGAACCGGGCCGGTCGCTGACCGCTTCGTCGGCGACCGCCTGCCCCGCCGATCCGGGCCGGCGCCCACCGCTCAAGGCGCTGTAGGGCAGGCTCTCGGCACTCTCGCGCTGCGCACCCGCGGGGCCCGCCTCGACGGCCTGGCGCACGGCCTGGTAGCGTCGTGTCACCCCGGCATGCGAATCTTCGAGCGCAACCGATGGCGCCCACAGTGAACGCGGCTGATCGACGTCGCCAGACGCTACCTGTGGCAGTGACGACAACGGCAATCTCAAGCCCATAGGCGAGTCGCCGGGAATCAGATAGAGATGATCGCGGCGCAGCGGCCATTCGCCGCTCTGCCAACCGTGCAATCGCGGTGCGTAACGCAGGGGTAGCGCGTAGCCGACCACGCTCCCGAGGCCACACTCCAGCAGCCGCGCCAGACGCCGACGCTCTTCATCGTCATCGAGATCGTGCTGACGCGGATCGACGTCCAGCGCCAGGGTCTGCTCGCGCCACAGATAGTAAAAGGCGTCTTCGTATCCGGGCAGCAGATGATTCGCGTTGACACCCAGATGCCCGGCCAAGGCCTCGCCGAAGCGCAGCGCGTCCCCGGCATCGTGGCCGGGTTGAGCGCCGTCGTCGGCCAGCCAACGCTCGTCATGCCATACGGGTTGACCGTCCCGCCGCCAGTAACAGGCCAGTGCCCAGCGTGGCAGCGGTTCGCCGGGGTACCACTTGCCCTGCCGGTAGTGCAGCAGACCGCCCGGGGCGAAGGCGCGCCGCAGCCGCTTGAGCAGCTCGCCGGAAAGCCGTCGCTTGGTCGGGCCCTGGGCGGCAGTGTTCCACTCGTCGGCCTCCATGTCGTCGGTCGACACGAAGGTCGGCTCGCCGCCCATGGTCAGGCGCACGTCTCCGGCAGTCAGACGGCGATCGACCTGCTCGCCGAGACGCTCGATCGCTTGCCACTGATCGTCGCTATAGGGCCGGGTGACACGTGGATCCTCGTGGATCCGCTCGACGCTCATCGAAAAATCGAACGTCACCTCGCACTCGTCGGAGTAACCGACGATCGGCGAGGCGCTGGTCGGCTCCGGCGTCGCCGCCAACGGAATATGCCCTTCCCCGGCCAATAGGCCGGAAGTCGGATCGAGACCGATCCAGCCCGCGCCGGGCACGAAGACCTCGGCCCAGGCATGGAGATCGGTGAAGTCGGTTTCGGTCCCGGAGGGCCCATCCAGCGCCTTGACGTCGGCCGTCAACTGAATCAGATAACCCGAGACGAAACGCGCCGCCAGGCCGAGATGACGCGCGATCTGCACCAGCAGCCAGGCAGAATCCCGACACGAACCCAGCGCCTTCTCCAGCGTCTCCTCGGCACTCTGGACGCCCGCTTCCATGCGCACCAGATAACCGATGTCCTGCTGCAGGCGCTGATTGAGCATTACCAGAAAATCGGCAATACCGCGCTCGTCTCTAGGCACCGCCGCCAGCCAGGCCAGCAGGCGTTCACCGCGCTCGCCGATCTCGAGGTAAGGCGCCAGCTCCTTGCGCAGGGCCGGCGGATAGGCGAACGGATAATTCTCGGCGTAGCTCTCGACGAAGAAATCAAACGGATTGATCACCGTCATCGGCGCGATCACCTCGACCGCCACGTCGAGTCGCGTCACCGGCTCCGGGAAGACCACGCGGGCGATGAAGTTGCCGAAGGGATCCTGCTGCCAGCTCAGAAATTGCGGCTTGGCCGAAATTTCCAGCGAATAGGCTTCGATCGGCGTGCGGCAGTGCGGCGCCGGCCGCAGTCGGATCAGATGCGGCGACAGGTGAACCGGCCGGTCGAAGACGTAAGAGGTACGATGAGACAGCGCAACACGTAGGGTCATGGCGATCTCTTGGCTCGATTGACGATCTTGTTGTGGGTATGCGCGGGCACGATTGAGCAAATTCAGGCTATCAGCGTAGGCGTTCAGCGTGACACCCGCATACGCTTCTCACTATGCTGAAGACGGAACGTTCGACGACGGCCTGGCGGACAGCGACATAGGCCGAGTCACGACGACCGAATTCT
Organism: Salinicola sp. V024; assembly: GCF_052645315.1. Lineage (NCBI taxonomy): Bacteria > Pseudomonadati > Pseudomonadota > Gammaproteobacteria > Oceanospirillales > Halomonadaceae > Salinicola > Salinicola sp. V024. Next base: position 411,939 of record NZ_JBQXYB010000002.1, on the reverse strand, counting down.
TCCATACCCGTCTCTATATACGTCCATATAAACGGTTTTGCCGCAACGGGCGACGCGACAACACCCAAAAAAGCGTCTTCGACCCCGCAGACAGGAGTGTTCTCCCATGGGCAATGTGGATTGGAAGCAGTACCCGAGCCAGCACTTCTACGACGAACTACTCAATGACAATGGTTCGCCGCGTGATGCGGCCAAGCCGCTATGCGACATGCTTTCGAGCTTTACGGCCAAGGAACTCGATGAACGTAAGATCGCGGCGGAAGTCGCCATCCGGACCATGGGCATCACTTTCACCGTCTACTCAGAGGGCAGCACCATCGACCGGGCCTGGCCATTCGATATCGTGCCGCGCATCATCCCGGCCAACGAGTGGCGAGCCGTGGAGGCCGGCCTCAAGCAGCGCGTCGATGCGCTGAATCTGTTCATCGACGACCTCTACCATGACCAGAAAGTCATCAAGGATGGCGTATTTCCCGAGGAGGTGCTGGCGCAGTCGGTCAATTTCCGCCCGCAGTGCATGGGAATCAATCCGCCCCACGGCGTCTGGGCGCACATCTGCGGCTCCGATCTGGTTCGCGACGGCAACGGCACGCTCTACGTGCTCGAGGACAATCTTCGCGTTCCTTCCGGCGTCTCCTACATGCTCGAGAACCGCAACGTGACCAAGCGAGTTCTGCCCGAGCTGTTCGAGACCGGTCGCATTCTGCCGCTGGATGACTACCCTGCCCAGCTCTACGACATGCTGGCGAGCATGTCGCCGCGTCACCATGACGAGCCCCAGATCGTAGTGCTGACGCCGGGCATCTACAACTCGGCCTATTACGAACACGCCTATCTCGCCCAGCAGATGGGCGTGGAACTGGTACAGGGTTCCGATCTGACGGTGGACGACGACGATGTCGTGCATATGCACACCGTCGATGGCCTCAAACGCGTCGACGTGATCTACCGCCGCGTCGACGACCTGTTTCTGGATCCGGAGGCGTTCATTCCGGATTCCATGCTCGGCACGCCGGGGCTGATGCGAGCCTGGCGCGCGGGCAAGGTCGCTCTGACCAATGCTCCAGGCGCCGGCGTCGCGGATGACAAGGTCGTCTACGCCTTTGTGCCTCAGCTGATCCGGTACTATCTCGATCAGGAACCGCTGATTCCCAATGTGCCCAGCTATCTCTGCATGTTCGAGGACGATCGCCGCTACGTGCTCGAGCATCTCGACGAGCTGGTGGTCAAGCCGGCCAACGAGTCCGGTGGCTACGGCATGCTGATCGGCCCGCGCGCCACCGACGAGGAACGCCGGGAATTCGCCAGACGTATCGAAGCCGACCCACGCAACTACATGGCCCAACCTACGCTTGCGCTCTCCACCGCGCCGACGCTGTTCGACGGCACGCCGGAGCCCCGCCATGTCGACCTGAGACCTTTCATCCTTTCCGGCCCCGAGACTCACGTCACCATGGGCGGCTTGACGCGCGTGGCACTGGTGAAGGACTCGCTGGTGGTCAACTCCTCCCAGGGCGGCGGGAGCAAGGACACCTGGATCGTCGAAACCGAGGGGGAGTGAAATCATGCTGTCACGAGTTGCCGAGAACCTATACTGGCTGGCCCGCTACCTCGAACGCGCCGAAGACACTGCCCGGCTGATCAGCGTCAACAGCAATCTGCTGCTCGACATGCCGGGCAAGGCGGCGCTGAGCTGGTCGACGCTGATCGATATCACCGGTAGCGGAGAGGTGTTCGATGCCCTCTTCGAGGAGCGTAACGAACGCAACGTGGTGGATTTTCTGTGCCTGTCCCGCGAACACGACAGTTCGATTTTATCGTCGATGGCCAACGCTCGGGAAAATCTACGCACGACCCGCGATGTGGTCCCGAGGGAGATCTGGGAAGAGATCAATCACTGCTATCTCGAAATCAGCGAACAGACGCTCACCGGATTGAAACCCCGTAGCCGCGACAGCTTTCTGAAGAGCGTGACGCGTGCCTGCCAGACGCTGACCGGGTTGATCGAAGGAACGCTGAGCCATACCGAAGCGCGCACCTTCCTGTCACTGGGTCGGCATCTCGAACGCGCCGACATGACAACCCGCATCATCGATGTTCGCTCCAACAATCTGCTGCCACGCAATCCGGAAGAACTGATTCCCTTCGAGCATCTGCAATGGATGAGCGTGCTCAAGTCACTGACTGCCTATCAGATGTACCGTCAGCAGGTGAGGTTGCGCGTCCGCGGGCCCGATGTGCTGCGCTTCCTGTTGCAGAACCACGCCCTGCCCCGCTCCGTGCTGCGCAGTCTGGAAGAGGTCAGCTGGGAGCTGGAGTCGCTCCCCCATCACGATCGACCGCTGGCCGTTGCCACCTTGATCCGCGCCGAAGTCGCCGAGGCGGATGTTCAGGCGCTGGCCCGCGCACCGGAACAGCTGCACCGGCTGATCGATGAATTCCAAATCGGCTTCAACAACCTTCACGAAGCCATTGCCAGTGCCTATTTCGCGGTGAGCGAGCGGCCGGTGATGGCCGCGCAAAGCCAGGAGCAGTCAGCGCTCGTCGACGATGACGAGGATTGAACCGGCTTGATCGGACAGCGGAGCCAGGAGCCAAGAGCCAAGAGCCAAGAGCCAAGAGCCAAGAGCCAAGAGCCAAGAGCCAAGAGCCAAGAGCGTGACAGTGGAAACCGGGTGACGGGCTCCGCCACCCAATTCCGACATCGTTACGTCTCCACGGGCTTGTCCTGCGTGGCTTCGGGACGTATTTCGAACGTGATGGCGGGCGTTACTTCAGAATCGCCAGCTAGCGGAGCGAATCCGCGGAAGCGGCACCTCGCGATACGACCTGGTGGATGTATTCGAGCTTGTCGCGAATCGCCGGGGTGATGACCAGCGGCACCATATCGAGCATTCCCATTTCGCGATTGAGTTCGTTGAGTACCAGGCCCACCTGCTGATAGGACAGGATCATGCCATTGATGCCGCCATCGTTGGCTGCCCGCCGCATTCCCAGATTTTCCGCGGTATCCAGTACCGCGACGATATCCAGATAGGCAGCAAAGGTCTCGGCGAAATCTTCCCACGCATGCATGGTGGCATAGGCCGATACGTGAGACCTGGCCCAGTCCGGTGCCGGCCCTTGCTCATAATAGCGCTCCAGTGCTTCGGCGTAGGTCGGGTCGTCATGATTGCCGAAGACAGCGCGACTGGCATCTTCATCCTGACCCTTGACCAGCAGATCCCAGTAGTAGTGGCCGATCTCATGTCGAAAATGGCCGATCAAGGTTCGATGAGACTCGTTCATGTCGACGCGCAGACGTTCGCGCTCGGCATCGTCGGTCTCCATCAGGTTGATCGTGATCAGACCCTGGGCATGGCCGGTGTAGACCTTCTCGGTACTGCCGGTGGAGCGCCACAACCCCGCATCCGGCAGAGCGTCGGCCATGAACGCGAAACTCAGCGGCAGCAGCGAATCGTCCTGCGGGGAAGGATGTGGCAGGCCGATCAGGTCCAGCGTGTAGAACAACCGGCGCTTGGCGGCCTCGAGCGCTGCCCAGCGCTCACGGTGCCCTTCGATCGACAGGTCGGGAATGACCGCGTTATGACGACAGCAATCGCAGAGCCCGGCGTAGGCCGCATGATCAGCTGGAGTCTGCATCCGGTTGCAGACGTTTTCGCTGGCATAGTTGAAACATTTCACCAGCGCCGTGCCGCAGCCGGCATTGGCGCAGCGATAGCCGACTTCATTGTCCGGCAGCATCGCGGCGATGGCATGGCAGACGGGACACCAGCCGACCTCGGCATCGCACACCACACACTGAGTGTTATCGAAGAAAAGCCGACTTGGCGGATTACAGTGATGGCATTCAAAGGTACGCATGACCAATCTCCCTATCAGCAGACGTACGACACCGTCGACGACGGTGTATCCACAGGCCCAGTCTCTGTCAGCAAATTACCTCTGTCAGCAGATTACGCTTTCCTCACGAATCGGCGACGTTTCGATGGTCGAATTCGAGTCGATCGTCGAACGCCAGCGTCGACAGCGCCTGATCCAGGGTCGCGACCCGCTCGACGACGACAGTGCGAGAATCGGCATCGAGATTCCGACCGGTTCGGGTTTCGATCATCGCCATCAAGGAATCAGCGCTCAACTGGCCATCGTAGTGCACCCGATCGATCGAGGCGTCGTGAGACCCCGGGAGATAGATCGTATTGTTGGAGAAGTCCACCGCATAGGCGATCACGCCGGGGACGATGAACAGCAGCAGGCCCAGACCATCGGCAATGGCTACGCCGGGATCGACACGCCCCTGAAGCTGGCCCTTGCGCTCCGGATAGAAAAGTGTGCCGCAGCCGGTGAGAGATAGCATCAAGCCGGCCACGACAGCGCCAGCCATCAAGCGTCGAAAACGAGGTTGCATTGCAGGGTTCCAGTGACATGTAGGTAACGCGAGGTAACCTAATCCATCAGCCGACGACAAGTCCAGACGACAAGTCCAGACGATATGCGCAGACGAGACATCAGGGAGGACGCCCGCATTTCAGGTACGGGCGCCGAAGGAGCCGCCTTTGAATCAGACTAGCGACGCGCCGTAGCCCCACAGCAATACGGTGATCGCCAGCAGCGCTTCCAGCACCAGCACGCCGATAGCCAGCGCGGCGCTCGAGGCGCGCATGCCCTCGTGCTGATCGATTGCCAGGAAGGACGGCAGGCCCGCATAGACGAGGTAGGCCGTGTAGCAGAGCCCGGCGATGCCCGCCAACAGGCACAGCCACACCAGCGGGTAGAGGGCCACCACGCCACTCAGGAACATCGGTGTCGCCATGTAGCCCGCGAACACGACGCAGTGGTTGAGATCCGGGCGTTCCGGATAGCGACGTGCCAGCCAATGGATCACATTACCCATCAACCAGATGGCGCCCAGAATCAGCGCATAGAAGATGATAGCCAGCAGCACAGCGGTCGTCGGCGAGACGCTGACGGTCTTTGCCAGCCCGTCTTCGGTGGTTCCGAAGTGCCAGCCCACCACCGTGGTGCCGATGAAAGCGCAGACGACCGGGATGGCGGCCATCAGCAGCACGTGGGAGCCGTAGAAATGCGAGATGGTTTCGTTCTCGCCACGGATCTGCTGCCATTCGCGGTTGGGATGCGTGAGCAGTCCCCAGACGTGATGAATCATGACACACCTCCCGCCGCCGCGGGCCGCCTACGACGGGTTTGCGATGGTGTCCTCCTCCGCTCGTCTGTTCCGACGATGCCGGACGCGGCCCTGACTCTCACTATAGGAAAGATCGCGAGATAGAAAAGATCGCATGAGTGGAAAGAGCGATACCAGAGACCGATATCAGAGACCGCAGACGAGAGGCCGCGCCACTCGATACCCATCGAGGCGTTCGCGAATGCTTTTTGGCAGTCGCCCTTTCCTGCCTGCAGTTCGCATCTCTATACTGGCGGCCCGACGAATCACTGCCGATCACGTCATATCGAGCATATGCCGCGTTCCGCTTGACGCTGATGAATACAGGAAAGAACACCCCATGCGTGCCAGCCAACTACAGATCTCGACCCTCAAGGAAACGCCCGCCGACGCGGAGATCGTCAGCCACCAGCTGATGCTGCGTGCCGGCATGATCCGTCGCCTGACCTCGGGACTCTATACCTGGTTGCCGGTCGGCGTGAGAACGTTACGCAAGGTCGAACGTATCGTCCGCGAGGAGATGGATCGGGCGGGCGCGCAGGAAGTGTTGATGCCGGCTGTCCAGCCCGCCGAGCTGTGGCAGGAATCCGGCCGCTGGGACGAGTACGGCCCCGAGCTGCTGCGTCTCAAGGATCGTCATCAGCGCGACTACTGCGTCGGCCCGACGCATGAAGAAGTCATCACCGATCTGGTGCGGCGCGAAATCAGCAGCTACAAGCAGCTGCCGACCAACTTCTATCAGGTCCAGACCAAGTTCCGCGACGAGATCCGGCCGCGCTTCGGCGTGATGCGCTCGCGCGAATTCATCATGAAGGACGCCTATTCGTTCGACAGCGATGAAGACGGCCTCAAGGCGTCCTATCAGCGCATGTACGACGCCTACGTCCGCATCTTCACCCGCCTGGGCCTCGATTTCCGTCCGGTGCTGGCCGACAACGGCTCCATTGGCGGCACCGGTTCGCACGAGTTTCATGTGCTGGCCGATTCCGGCGAAGACGCCGTGGTGTTCTCCACCGGCTCCGACTACGCCGCCAATATCGAGAAGGCCGAGGCGCTGCCGCCCCAGGGCGCCGAGCGTGCCGCGCCCCAGGAAACCCTGCGTCAGGTTCCCACGCCGGGCGTTCGCACCATCGCCGCGCTGGTCGAAGGCTTCGATCTGCCGATCGAGAAGACCGTCAAGACGCTGATCGTCCACGCTGCCGACGGCGGCCTGATCGCGCTGATGGTGCGCGGCGATCATCAGCTCAACGAGATCAAGGCCGAGAACCTCGAGGCCGTCGCCGCGCCATTGACCATGGCCAGTGAAGAGGAAATTCGGGCCGCCATCGGCGCCGGCCCCGGCTCGCTAGGTCCGATCAAGCTGCCGATGCCGCTGATCATCGACCACAGTGTCGCCCTGATGAGCGACTTCGGTGCCGGCGCCAACGTCGACGACCAGCATCTGTTCGGGATCAACTGGGAGCGTGATCTGCCGCTGCCCGAGGTCGCCGACCTGCGTAACGTGGTCGAGGGCGATCCGTCACCCGACGGTCAGGGCACGCTTTCGATCACCCGAGGCATCGAAGTCGGCCACGTCTTCCAGCTCGGCCAGAAGTATTCCAGGGCCATGAATGCCACCGTGCTCGACGACGGCGGTCAACCGGCGACGCTGTGGATGGGCTGTTACGGGATCGGCATTACTCGCGTCGTTGCCGCCGCCATCGAACAGAATCACGATGCCGGCGGGATCATCTGGCCCGACGCCATTGCGCCCTTCCGGCTGGCGATCGTGCCGATGAACGCCCACAAGTCGGACCGGGTGCGCGAAACCGCCGACAAGCTTTACCAGGAGCTGACGGATGCCGGCATCGACGTGCTGCTGGATGATCGCGACCTGCGTCCCGGCGTCAAGTTTGCCGACCAGGAGCTGATGGGCATTCCCCACCGTCTGGTCATCGGTGACCGTGGGCTGGATAACGGCGAGCTGGAGTACAAGGGGCGCCGCGACAGCGAAGTCACGATGGTGGCGCTGGATAATCTCCGAGCGTTCCTGGACACCCGCTTCGCCTGATCGGTCGACAGAGTGATGACTCGGCTTTCCGCCATTCCGGTGACGGCGATCTGGCTCGTCGTCGCCGGGCTGCCGAGCGCCGACATGGCGCTGGCACAGTCGATCGCGCCTGCCAAGCAATCCGATGAAGCGGGGGAGCCCCCGTCTCAGGATCTGCTCGATGCGCTGTCCCGCGCCATGGCCGCACCCGACGGTTTCGAGGATGCCTTCGACGCTCAGGTGTGGCTGCTGGACATGCAGTCGCGCCTGGCCAGGCGCCAACCCCAGGCCTACCCCTCCCGCCGCGCCCGGCTGGCGCTGCTCGAGCGCATTCACGCCGAAGCTCGGCGGGCTCAGCTGCCGCCGGAGCTGGTATTGGCATTGATCGATGTGGAGAGTCGCTTCCAACCGAACGCGGTCTCGTCGGCCGGCGCGCTGGGGCTGATGCAGGTGATGCCGTTCTGGAAAGCCGAGATCGGCCGAACGCAGGACGACCTCCACGATATCGATACCAATCTGCGCTACGGCTGTACCATCCTGGCTCACTATCTCGACCGCGAAAACGGCGACTGGACCCACGCCCTGGCCCGCTACAACGGCAGCCTGGGTCGCACGATCTATCCGGAACTGGTGATGCAGGCGTGGTTCACGCGCTGGTGGGTGGCGCGCTGAGCAGCATCGCAGCCTCGCTACTGCTTGCGGTCTTCGACCTCGGTATGTGACGTCCCCGGTGGCAACGGGTGGCCCTTGGCCAGCTCGGCCCGCGTCGCTTCGCGCACCTCGAGAATCTCGATCTCGTAGGTCAGCGTCTCTCCCGCCAGCGGATGGTTGGCATCCACGGTGACCCGCGACTCGTCGACGGCGACCAACGTTACCGTCCGCGGGCCGTCCGGCCCTTGCGCCTGAAAGCGCTGGCCGGCCTCGAGCCTCTGGTCTTCCGGAAACGACGAACGAGGGCTGTCGCTGACCAGCGCCTCGTCGCGTTCGCCATAGGTATCGGCGGGTACCAGAGTCGCGCTCAAGCGCGCCCCGGGGCCGTGAGTGGCCAGTACCGCCTCCAGCGCTGGAAACAGATTGCCATGCCCATGCAGGTATTCGAGTGGTTGCTGGCGCGCGCGCGAATCGTCGAGCGTGCGGCCGTTTGCATCCAGCAGGGCATAGTGAAGGGTCGCAACGCGGGACGGCTCGATAACGAGCTGGCTCATGATGACTCCAGACAGAGGATGAATTCAGTGCGGTTGAAGGATGAGATAGACCCGATACGCCGATAACCGGCGCTTAGAACGCATTCGAGTGCACGACTGAAAGGCTCGGTGAAAAGCCTCTTTGCTCGGTGAAAAGCCCCTTTGAAAAACTACGAGGTGTGCTTGCGCAAGGCGTCGACCGGTACCTCGAGGCGCTGGGTCTGCTGCAGCAGATTGAGCAGCACGATAGCGCGCTCTTCGCCTTTCTGCGCCTCGAAGACGGCCTGCAGGGCACGAAACGGCCCATCGGTGATCTCGACGATATCGCCCTGGCGATAGTAGACATTGGCGCGGTCGCGGCTGTCGTCGGCAGCGACGCGATCGCGTAGCGTATCGACCAGCGCGTCCTGCACGAACACTGGCTCCTGACCGAAGCTGACCAACCGCAGGACGCCGCGGGTGGAACGAATCGGTCGCCAGTTGCTGGCGATACGATCGAGGCGAATGAACAGATAGTGGGGAAACAGCGGCTCGGCCACCCAGGCCAGTTTGCCGCGCCGGCGTTTCTGCACCTCGAGCACCGGGTGAAATACCTCGTAGCCCTGATTGTCGAGATGTTCACTGGCACGAAACGACTCGCCGCCCTTGCACTGGATCACGTACCAACGAGGTAGCGATTCACCATCCTGCGTCGATTCACTGGCCATCGGTAATCCCTTCCTGCTCGTCGCTATTGGACTCAGCCACTGGACACAACTGCCAGTCACAGCTGCCAGTCACAGCTGCCAACAAAGATAATGTCAGTCGCCGCCCATCGTTCCGGGGTCACCATGCCTCATCGCGATGATGGCTCGGGATAGTTCTTTCAGGATAGATTCGAGCCAGACGTGACCGCCCATCTAGAGTACCATTTTCGACCCGACTCGTCCGCCCGCGGCGGGTCGATCCGGTTTTTGGAAACACTGAATAAATCGGCGAGCAGGATGAAGTGGGCGGCATTCCGTCGCAAGGCGCACGGAGCGCAGCAACCGGAGCCTATGGGGTATAGGTGAGGATTCGACCGGGCTGGCGCTCCAGCACCGCGCAACGCAGCGATTCACCTGCGCAGACATTTAGGCAGCGTTTCCTTTGGAGGTTGCATGCAACACGAGCCACGTGACTGGCTGACATCCTTGCGCGTGTATCTGCGGGCGCCGGTCGTGACCCTGCTGTTCCTGGGATTTTCCGCCGGGCTGCCCTACTTGCTGGTGTTCTCGACCCTCACCGCCTGGCTCGAGGACAGCGGCGTCGAAGTGGCCGCCATCGGCTTTTTCAGCTGGGTGGGGCTGCTCTATTCGATCAAGCTGTTCTGGGCACCGATCGTCGATCGCGTGAGGCTGCCTTTGATCGGCCGCTTCCTCGGCCAGCGGCGCAGCTGGATGCTGCTGGGTCAGACACTGATCGCTGCCGGGCTGGTGGGGTTGTCCGGGCTCGACCCTGCCGGCCACCTGCCACTGGTGGCCGCGTTCGCCCTGCTCACCGCCTTCGGGGCAGCCACTCAGGACATCGTCATCGACGCCTATCGCATCGAGTCCGGCGAAGCGTCCATCCAGGCCGCCATGGCTTCGACCTATATCATCGGTTACCGCATCGGCATCGTGATGGCGGGTGCCGGCGCGCTCTACATCGCCGACGCCGCATCCTGGGCAATCGCCTACCTGAGCATGGCGATTCTGGTGAGCGTCGGCATGATCACGGTGCTGGTTCGCCCCGAACCGCCGCGCCCGCAGAGCCTCACCGTGGTGCTGTTTCATCCGCGCGTAAAACGGTTTCTGCGCCATAGTCGCGATCGCCGCCACTGGCAGCGCCAGACCGGCGTCTGGATGATCGCCGCGGTGATCTGCCCGATCAGTGATTTCTTTCAGCGCTATGGTCGCCTGGCGCTGTGGCTGCTGGTCTTCATCGGTCTCTACCGGATCAGCGATATCTCGATGGCGGCGATGGCCAACCCGCTCTATCTGAGCCTGGGCTTCACCAAGAGCGACATCGCCAGCGTCACCAAGGTCTTCGGCGTGCTGATGACCATTGGCGGCGGCGTTCTCGGCGGGCTGCTGGTGGTTCGCTACGGCATCGGCCGCATGCTGATCGTGGGCGCGCTGACTGTGGCGCTGACCAATCTGCTGTTCTCCCTACTGGCCATCGGCGGCGACAGTCTGGCGCTGCTGATCGTGGCCATCACCGGTGACAATCTTGCCAACGGTCTCGCCAGCACCGTGTTCATCGCCTTCCTGTCGAGTCTGACATCACGTACCTACACCGCGACCCAGTACGCGCTGTTCTCGTCGTTGATGACGCTGCCCGGCAAGTTCATCGGCGGGTTCTCCGGGCTGGTGGTGGCCGACGTCGGCTACGCCAGCTTCTTCGGGATCGTCTGCCTGCTGGGTCTGCCGGCCGTAGCGCTGGCGTGGTGGCTGAACCGACGCCTGCCGACGCTCGGCCCGGATCGTGACGAAAACAGTGAAGAGGACGAGCGGGACACCGAATCAGGCGCCACCGAACACAACGACCGCGAGCCCGCCAGCTTGCGCTGACGGGCTCGCGAAATGTCGGACTCGTGGGTGTCGGACTCGTGGGTGTCGGACTCGTGGGTGTCGGACTCGTGGGTGTCGGACTCGTGGACGTCGGACTCGTGGACGTCGGGCCGCCAATAATCGGCGGCGGCCCGAGGCAGTCGAGGTCGAATCAGGCCAGTGACCGGCGCTGCTGCGAGAGCCAGTCCAGGGCGCCGTCGGAGGCGACCCACTGGTCTCGCATCAACTGGCGATACTGCCACGCTTCGGCACGCGTGCCCGGCTCCGGCATATCTTCTCCCAGTCGCGCCGGGCGTGGCCTGTCTTCGCACAGCACCGGCAGAATATAGGGATTGGAGGAACACACCTCCCTCAGCACGCCGAGGGCGTCTTCGTGACGAGACAGCCGATAGAGCGCCAGCACGCGACCCATCTGCACCCCCAGCATCTCGGTGCCTTCCGGGCCCTGTTCGCTGACCGCCAGCGCCTGCTCGTCACGCCCTTCGCGCAGCAGCTGATCGATCACCAGTTCCCGCAGGCCCAAGCTGTCCTCTTCGTCCAGCGCCAGCAGACGCTGCGCCAGCTTCCGTGCTTCCTGACCTGCGCCACGCTCCATGCCGATGACCAGCGCCAGACCGGTTCTCAGCAGCGTGGCATTGTCGGCATCGTGCCAGGAGAAGCTGCCGCCGGCGTCCTCGAGCTGGTTGAGCCAGAAACCGTAGCGTTCGGCCAGCGGCGTGAAGAAGGTATCGACCATCCACGGCAGACTGCCGAAGCGGCTGGCCAGCGCCAGAGTCAGCGCTTGCATCACCCGGGGCGCATCGAGCCACTCGGGATTGGCACATAGCGCCTGCAGCCACTGCGGTGCCGTCACCCAGGGATCCCCCAGAAACCCGAGCGCGGCATCTTCGTCGATCTCTACCTCGCAAGCCTCGGCCCAGCCGCGGTAGAGCGACGCCTCGCGAGCGCTGGGTTCGTACAGCAGCCCGCGTTCGTCGGAATGAGTAAGCTCCAGTCGCGGCGGGCGCTGCTGGGTATGCAGCAGCGCCTGCAGCGCTGTCAACGGGCCGGACAGCACTTGCTCGGAGTGGATCACCTGTTCCGCCAGCGCCGCTTGGGGATCGTCGGCGAGTTCGGCAATGAACTCGAGCTGATCCGGATCCAGATGGTGCTGACGCGACAGCCGCCGCCACCAGAACGCCGCCCGCTGCCGCGCCTTGCCAATATTGCCTTCGTGGAGCAACACCATCGCTTCGATGTAAGCCAGCGACGGCGAATCCGGCAGGGTCCGCTGGGCACTCTGGAACGCTTCTCGCGCGCTGGCCAGATCGCCGCTGTCCAGATGCATCAGGCACAGCCGCTCGAGCGCCGCACCACGCAGGAAGTCCGGCCCGTCCGCCATCACTCTCTCGACCAGCGCCGCACGCTTGCGATGAAAGCCTCGCTCCTGATACAGATCGACCAGAATCTCGAAAGCCGGTTCGATTTGCTCCTGCAGCGCTTCCCAGTCGGGATCGCCCACGAACAGCGACTCCAGAATCTGCTGCGCCCGTCCATTGTTGCCGCTTTCCGCCGATACGATGCCGGCCTCCAGCAACGCCTGTGCCGGTGCCTTGCGGCTTTCCAGCGCGGCCTTCAGCGTCTCGCCGCGCCATTCGCGCAGCGACAGCATCCACATCAGGTGATCGGGTATCACGCTGGGCATCTCGACTCGTGCGCAGCAGTCACGATAGAGGCGTCCCGAATCGCACCAGCAGGGTTCGTCGCGTTTCGGCTCGGCCAGTGGCTCGGTGTCGAAGCCGCGCCGCACCAGCGGCGTCTGATTCCAGATGAGGGGGGCAAGCGCCTGAGCCAGATCGAGGCTGCCGCCGCAATGCTCGATCCCTTCACTGCGAGCCCATGCCATCATCGTCGGGTAGTGTTCATTGGCGCGAATCGCCTCGAGGGCGCCGCTGGCAAAGCCCAGCAGCTGTTCGACCCAAGCTGTCAGCATGGCATTCCTCCGTTTTCTGGCCCTATCCTAGCATGCCGGCCCAGAGCGCTGGCGAGTGCCGGCATGGGGTGATAATTTAGCCGCCGCCAGCCCAATCGCCGTCAATAACCAATCGCCGTCAATAAAGAGAAGCGCCCGTGCTCTTGCCGATTCCGTTTCGCCGCCCGTCGCCGTCGGTCGCCAGCGATACCCCGCAGGTGCGACTCGAACGCGAGGGTCGCGACGAAATTCGTCGGATCACGGCGGCGGTCGAAAAAGTCCCGTGGACCATCAGTCTGATGCAGATCCTGTGGACCGCGGGGCCGGTGACCCTGCTCGGCGCCTGGGGCGGCTACCTACTGGGCTACGGCAAGGCGCCGACGCTCGAGAATTACATCTTCTTCATTTCGTTCACGGTCATCACCGGTGCCGCCGGGATCATGGCCAATTTGCTGCACCAGCTGACAGGCGGGCGCCGGCTGGAACGCACCTCGAGTCGTATCGAGCGGGTCATCAAGACGCTGCCGGAACTGCTGCTGGCCACTCGCAACCTGATCGTCGAGAGCCTCGAAGGCGATGCCCGGCGTCGTGAAGCGGCCGCCATGTTGCTGCGCAAGCAGGATCTGTCGCCGGAAGGGGTCGAACTGGCGGCACTGGAGCTGCTCGACGACCGTGACAGCGCTCGCCTGATCGGCCAGATCGACGTCTATCGGCGGGTCGGCCTCCACGCCCGAGTCAGCGATCTGGTCGAGATCTACCGCGACGATATCGAGCCACGTTTCATCGAACTCTACGACCTGGCGCCTGCCGCGATCACGCTGCTGCGGGATCGCTTCGAGGGCCATGCTCCGGACCCGCGATACGGCGTGCCGCGAGACGAACACTTCATCGAGCGCGTCATGGCCTCGATCGAGCACGACAACGATCTGCTGATGACGCTACAGGACGTCGAGGAGATGGTGATTCTGGCGTTCGAACTGATCAGCGGACGGGAAATCCCGGTACTGTCGTTCGAATACCGCGGCCGCTGGAAGCTGGCTCGGGCCTTCGACAGCCTGGAAGAAGCCCGGGCTCGACATCGGATCGCCCAGGCCACCGGTCTCTCGCGCCTGAAGGCGCTGAACACCTATCTCGTCGAGCATTCGGTGACGCCGCTCGCCGAAAGCGTTTCCGGCCAGCGCGCCGACGCCCTGCTGGCCCACAGCGTTGCCGCCATCGATGAGCTGAGCGAACAGACGCATGCGCTGTCCCATGCCATCCATACCGGACGCAGCGACGATCGTCAGACGCTGCGCCGCCAGGCGGAAGTGCTGACCAACGCGATCAAGCTCTACAAGAGCGTGTCCAGTGCCTACGACGAAGTCGGCCGCAGCCACGCTCATCGACTGCGCATGGCCCAGCGCTGGGAAGCGGTCAGTGCCGATCTTTCCGATAGCACTACTCGCCTGCGCCTGGGCCCGGGGCGGCGCGGCCTGCGCATTCGCGAAAGCAAGATCACTTTGAACGACGAAGCCAAGGCGGTGGTGTGCAAGCATCTCGGCCGTCACCTCGAGAAGGCCAACATCGGCACGCTGCGCGAGCGGTTGCGCCAGGTCGGACGAGACACCCAGCTCAGCGTCGGGGTCGAGAGCGCCAAACGCGTGGCGGTGGAAATATTTCTGGCGCTGGAGCCCCACGTGCATCTGTCGCGACCGGCGGTGCAGCGTGCCATCAACAGTACCAATGCGGCGGATTTCGGCCAGCTCGAGCCCAACCTTTCGGTAGCGGCGAAGGCAGCGATGGGCTCGGCCATGGTCCGCGAGATCGAGACCGACCTGTCGCGCACCGCGGAGTCGCTGGCGCTGGCGCTGGTCAGGCATTACCGCGTCGCGCTGGAACCGGAGGCGATGGCTTTCCTGCAGCGCCAGTACGGCGCGCGGGAAGCCACGCTGCAGATGCTGACCAACGTCAATCTGGATCGCGCCGAGACGGCCAACGTCAGCTACCTGAGCATGGCACCGCCGGCCGTGGGTACGCCGCATCGCCAGTGGTATCGGGCGCTGGTTCGCGCTCGCCGCCATTTGGAGAAATGATCGACGGATGTCGAATAAAAGCCATTCAGCGGAGCCTATTTCATGCGTTTGATCGTCGCCGAAAAACCGAGTCTCGCCCGCGCCATCGCCGACGCGCTACCGGTCAGGGCAACGCGGCGCGAAGGCTATCTCGAGGCCGGCGATACCGTGGTGAGCTGGTGCCTCGGCCACCTGCTGGAACAGGCGCCACCCGAACGTTACGACCCGAAATACAAGCAGTGGCGGCTCGATGACCTGCCGATCATTCCCGAACGCTGGCAGCTGGTGCCCAGAAGCCAGGCACGCAGCCAGCTGGCCGTGCTGCGCAAGCTGATCAAAAGCGCCGACAGCGTGGTTCACGCCGGCGATCCGGATCGCGAAGGCCAACTGCTGGTGCAGGAAGTGTTGAACCATCTCGGCTGGCGCCGGGAAACCCAGCGTCTGCGGGTACAGGATCTCAACCGTCCCGCGGTGGTCAAGGCGCTTGCCAGCCTCGAGGACAACCAGCGTTACCAGCCTCTCTATGCCGCTGCCGAGGCGCGCTCCCGGGCGGACTGGCTGTACGGCATCAATCTGACTCGTGCCTGGACGCTGATCGGCCGCCAGGCCGGCTTTGATGGCCTGCTGTCGGTGGGCCGGGTGCAGACCCCGGTACTGGGGCTGGTGGTCAGGCGCGATCGCGATATCGCGGCGTTCGAACCCAAACCGTTTTACGTGCTTTGGGCCGATCTCCAGGTGGCCCACGGTTCGCTGCGCGCCTGGTGGCAGCCCGGCGAGAATCACCCGCTCGACGGCTCATGTTTTGATGGCTCGTGTTTTGATGGCTCGTGTTTTGATGAACAGGGCCGCCTGCTCGACCCGCGACCGGCCCAGGCGCTGGCGCAACGGCTCGCCGGCGCCCAGGGCCATCTCGCCCAGCTCGACCAGAAGCGCAAGCGACAGGCCGCGCCGCTACCCTATTCTCTGTCGTCGCTGCAGATCGATGCCGCGCGCCGCCACGGTCTATCCGCCAAGCGGGTGCTCGACGTCTGTCAGACGCTCTACGAACGTCATCAGTTGATCACCTATCCGCGCTCCGACTGCCGTTATCTCCCCGCCGCCCACCACCGGGAGGCGGCGAAGACCTTGATCAGCGCCTGCCGACGCGACGACCAGCTGCGCGGCTGGGCCGAACAGGCCGACTTCGGCCTGCGCTCCAAGGCGTGGGACGACGCCAAGGTCGGCGCCCACCACGCGCTGGCACCGACGGGGCGGCCGGCGGACATGGACAAGCTGAACCGCGACGAGGCCAACCTGTTCCGGTTGATCGCGCGCAACGTGCTGGCCCAGTTCTATCCCGCACTCGAGACCTACGAGACGCAGGCGCTATTCGACATCCTCGACGAGCGCTTCAAGGCCCAGGGGCGCGAGATCATCGAACCGGGCTGGAAGCCACTGTTCACCACCCGCGACGACGTCCCCGCTCTGCCGCCGCTGACCCAGGGCGAGACGGCGACAGTGACCGATGCCGGCTGCGAAGCCCGCGAAACCCGCCCGCCGGAACCGTTCACCGATGCCAGCCTGATCAAGGCGATGATGAACATCGCGCGCTATGTCGAGGATCCCGCGGTCAAACGGACACTGCGCGAGTCGGACGGTCTCGGCACCGAAGCGACCCGGGCCAGCATCATCGAAACGCTGCTGACACGGGGTTATCTCATTCGCGACAAAAAAGCCATCAAGGCGACGCGTACCGGACACGCGCTGATCGACTCGCTGCCCCCGGCGGCAACGCGGCCGGAGCGTACCGCGCTATGGGAACAGCGCCTCTCGGCGATCGCCGAAAGTCAGGATGCACCGGCGCCATTCCTGGAAGCGCTGGTCAGCGATCTGCGCGCGCTGCTGGGCCAGGCGGATGCCGGCCGACTCAATCAGGCGCTCAAGGCATCGACGCAAGGACCGGCACCGGAAGCCCCGCCACGCAAGAGTGCCAAAGGCGGCAAGCGTGGCGCCGGCGCCCGCAGGTCGAGCGGCAGCAGGTCTCGGCGTAGTACTTCGACGAGCAGTTCGTCAACGAGTCGCCCTTCGACGAGTCGTTCTTCGAGCAGTTCTTCGACGAGCAGTTCTTCGCCGAAAAAGAGCCAGGCGACATCCTCGACGGGTGACAAGCCGACGCCGCCTCGCCGCACCCGGAAGCGGACCTCATGACGCTTACGGCCGGCACGCCTCGATGCATCGAAGGCCAAGGCCCAGCGTCAAGCGACGATGCGCCGTGGCTGATCGTCGGCGCCGGCGCGCTCGGACAGCTGTTTGCCGCCTCCCTCGCTGCGTTTCGGCCCGTCATCCCGCTGGGCAAGCACCCGGCGCAGCCCGCCATTCGCCTGCGCAAGGTGGATGGCAGGGATGTCGAGATCGCATTGGCGCGCGAACGACTGAAAGATTGGATCGCCAAACGGGGCGAATACAGCGTCCCGGCCCTAGTGGTACTGGCGACCAAGTCTCACGATACCCGGGCCGCACTCGATGCTTTGACGCCGTCGCTTGCGCCCACCACGCCGCTGCTGCTGTTACAGAACGGCTTCCAGGTACAGCCTCGCATCAGCGAACACTGGACAGGGCCGGTGCTTTGCGCCTCGACCACCGAGGCCGCCTATCGTCCGATGCCCGAGCCTGGGCCTGAGCCCGAAGGCGATTCCCATTCTGATTTCCACCTCTCCAGACCCGACGTGGTTCATGCCGCCGCCGGAGAAACCTGGATCGGCGATCTGGCCGGCCGCCATGCCGCACTGGCAACAGTCGTCGCCGACGATCTGAGCCAGGCAGGGATCGCCGCTACCGCCTGCGCCGACATCCGCCAGCGCCTGTGGCAAAAACTCGCGATCAACGCGGTGATCAATCCGTTGACCGCCAGCCATGGGGTTCGCAACGGCGAACTGGCGAGAGCCGAGTTCCGCCCCCGGATCGAGGCGTTGATCTCGGAGATCGACCGGATCATGCGGGCCGAGGGTATAAAACCACCCGCCGCGGGCTGGCAGGCGCTGATCGACGGCGTGATCGAGGCCACTGCAACCAACCGTTCCTCGATGCTGCAGGACGTGCTCGCCGGTCGTCCCACGGAGCGTGACGCCATTCTCTGGCCACTGATCGATGCGGGTCTTCGCCATGAACTCGCCACACCAGCGCTCACTGAGCTCTACCGGGCAACGCCGGCCTAGATAACACCTCTCCTACCGGCTACCAACCTGCCCGCGTGGGCCACGATTCGAATCGATGGCCCGAGACGCAAACGGCCGATCCATGGGATCGGCCGTTCGCGTTGTTCCAGTGGTATCGGTATCAACCCCTCATTCGGTAGTGCTGGCGGCTTCAGATCGGATTGGCGAATCAGACTGCGACTTGCCTTTGGCCTTGTCCGCCGGGAAAAACACGCCCTTTTTCAGATCGCTCTCAATCTCTTCCAGCGAGCGGCCCTTGGTCTCGGGAACGTAGCGCACGATGAACACCAGCGCGATCGTAGTGATCACGGCGTAAAGCCAGAACGTGCCGGAAGTGCCCAGCGTGCTGATCAGCGACAGCGTGGTCAGCGTCACCAGCAGGTTGAACACCCAGTGGCTCAACGCACCCATGCTGGCGCCCTTGCCCCGCACGAACAGCGGGTAGACCTCGGCGTTGATCAGCCACAGACAGACACCGAAACTGCAGTTGAGCGCCATGTAGATCGCCAGACACGCCACCAGCGCGTACTGGCTGAAGGCGTCCTCGGGCGCACCACCGATGAACAGCAGCCCCATGATCACCAACGCCACCGCCGAGCCGGGCACCATCCACAGCAGAAAGCGTTTTCGGCCGATGCGATCGACCAGGAAGATCCCCAGAATCGTCGCCAGATTGATCAGTACCGCGCCACCGATGGCCGCCAGCACCGAGGCGCTGTCGCCGAAACCGGCCTGACTCAGAATGGTCGGCGCATAGTAGATCAGGGCATTGTTGCCGGTGATCTGAGAGAACATCGCGATCCCCACGCCGGCCACCAGCGCCGGACGGATCCACGGCTGGAACAGGTCACGCCAGGTGCCTTCGGGACGCGCCGAGACCTCCTTGATCTCGTCCATCTCGGTCTGAGCGCCTTCGCGGCTGGCGCGCACTCGCTCGAGGATATGCAGCGCTTCGGGTTCGCGTCCCTTGCTCACCAGCCAGCGCGGGCTTTCCGGCAAAAACAGCATGCCCAGCATCAGAATGACCGCGGGTACGGTGCCCAGACCGAACATCCAGCGCCACTGCTCGCCCAGCCCGTAGCCCACGAGATAGGCGACGAGAATGCCGAACACCACCATGAACTGGAACATCACCACCAGTTTTCCGCGATGCTCCGGCGGTGTGACTTCGGCGATGTAGACCGGAATGATCTGCGTCGCGCTGCCGGCGGAAAGCCCGAGAATGAACCGCGCCGCGATCAGCATGCCGACGCTGGTCGAGGTCGCCGACAGAATCGAGCCGACGACGAACACCGCGCCGACCAGCACGATCGTCCAGCGCCGCCCGAGCCGATCGGACAGCCGGCCCGTGCCCACGCAGCCGAAGATCGCGCCAAGAATAATGGCGCCGGTCACCAGCTGCTTGAGCGTGTCGTCGAGGGCGAACTGCTTCGACAGCCCCAGTAGCGCCACACCGATAATGCCGGTGTCGTAACCGAACAGCAGGCCACCTAGCGCAGCGACGACCGACACCATGACGACCAGCCCTTTACGCTTCGGCCCACCACTGGCGGTAGCGTGTGCGTTCATGCTTCTCTCCTTGAAATCGGGCGTCCTGGATGACGAATTGCCCGGTTCGAATGACTAGGTACTATCTTTGAAACGAATGCGGGTCCCGCTCCACCAAAGCTGACGGTCAGCGTTGGCAGCTACGGCCTGGATACGCTCGGCGTTGGGCGCATCGGTCGTGCGAACCCAGTCCAACGCCTGCTGTTGGGTACGACCGAACTGCCTGTGCCGAGCCACCAGACGCTCTTCGCGTAGCTCTCGGTCGACATCGAGAAACCATACCTCGTCCAGCATCTCTCGCACCTGTGGCCAGGGTTCATCCTCGAGCAGCAGATAATTGCCCTCGGTAATGACCAAGGACGTTACCGGTGGAACGGCGATACTGGCGGCGATGGGCTCCTCGATCTCGCGATAGAACCCCGGCGCATAGACAATTTCGGATTCGTCATGAGGCGTACGAAGACGCAGCAGCAAATCGCGATAGCCGAACGCATCGAACGTGTCAGGCGCGCCTTTTCGCTGTTCGCGACCCTGCGCGACCAGTTGGCGGTTGGAGAGATGAAACCCATCCATCGGTACGACCTGTGCCTGATCGCCCAGCGCCGCGAGAAGCGCCTCGGAAAGCGTGCTTTTACCGGAACCGGGGGCGCCGACAAGGCCGAGAATACGGCGCTCAGGTGAATCGATTAAGCGCCGCGCCGCATGCACAATCAGCGGGTCGATATCGATCGATAACGACCGCGTTTCCATCGCCTTGATACGCATTGGGGGATCGCAGAAAAACTGGAGGTGGGAACAAGCGTAGCACGCTCATTTTGATGATGAGAGTCGTTTTTCTGCGACAAGACTATCGTCGTAAACTTACTGACATTCCAAAATATCGAGGTCGATATTGCCGGTTTCAATCACGATGTTGGCCGCAAACGCTCTCGAAGGCGCTTGCGATATCCCTTCGGTGATCGGCAAGCGACCGGCTATTCGCCAACTCTCCGGCGCAATCGTGCCACCTCATCCATGAGTTCGAGTGCCAGGGCTGCGCCAGCCAGGTTGACCCCCAGATCGTGCTGCAGACGCTGGACAACTCTGACCCGGTGCAGGCTCGCGCCGTAGAACCGCCACTGTTCGCGCCGGCGGCCATCGGGAACGATGACGCCCTCGTCGACCAGCTCGATGACCCACTCGGCATGGACCGTGCAGGTCCGGCACAGTTCGCCAAGCGTCAGGACGGGTGTTTCGTCGAGGTTGTCGACGGGGACCTGGGTGAGATCGTGGATGGTCATGGCTTCTCCTCCGCTGCCGCTCTGGGATCGAAGTTCGCCACCGCTTCCAGCTGGCGATAAGCCGCCTTGACGTCGTCATTCGTCGCCGGCGGCAGAACGATCTTCAATGTCACGTAGCAATCGCCCGGCGGCTGGCCGGGAATGCCTCGGCCCTTGAGTCGCAAGCGCCGTCCTTCCCGGGAATCCGGCGGCACTTTGAGCTCCACCGATCCCTCGGGTAGCGGGACCGCGATCGTCGCGCCCAATGCCGCTTCCCAGGGTGCCACGGGCAGAATCAGCGTGACGTCACGCCCCTCGACCTGATAGCGCTGATGGGGATCGAACTCGATCTCCAGATAGAGATCGCCGGTCGGTCCGCCGCCCATTCCCGCCTCGCCCTGCCCGCCCAGGCGGATTCGCTGGCCCTGCTTGACGCCCTTGGGGATACGAACTTTCAGCGTACGCTGGCGAGGTCGCAGCCGACCCTGATCATCGATTTCACCGCTCTGGAGCGTCAGCGTCCGCGTGGCGCCGCGATAGGCGTCTTCGAGCGCGATCGACACCTTGGCATGATGATCCTCTCCGCGCAGACCCGCACCGCGATCACGATACCGCGCGCTGCCGGGATCGCCGTTCGAGGCTGCGGAACCAAAGCCGGCTGCCCGGCGTTGCCCGAACAGCGATTCGAAGAAATCGCTGAAAGCGGCGCTGTCCTCCTGTGAATGGCCTCCCGCTGAATAGTCGCCTCGCGAATGGCCTTGCTGAGTATAGCCACCGCCACGGAATTCGAACCCGGCATCCCAGTCCGGCGGCGGCCGGAAATCCTCGCCGGCCCGCTGACCTTGACCCACCTGATCATAGGCGAGACGCTTTTCGGGATCCTTCAGGACTTCGTACGCCTCACCCAGTTCCTTGAAGCGCGCATCGGCATCGGTTTCCTGGCTGACATCCGGGTGATACTTACGCGCCAGTCTGCGGTAGGCGCGCTTGATCTCTTCCTGAGTGGCATCGCGCTCCACGCCCAGCACCGCGTAGTAATCCTTGAACTCCATGCCGCGCTCCCTGTCGACGGGTCGATGACCGGCCGCATTTTCATGCAGGCCGGTCACTATCGTTATAGCAGGATTTGCGGCATCTCTCGCGCCTAGCCGGTATTACGCAGGCCGGCAGCGATACCCGCCATCGTTACCATCAGCGCTCGGGAAAGCTCCGGTGTAATATTGCCGTCGGCATCGCGGTTACGCTGCAGCAGTTCGGCCTGAAGACCATGCAGCGGATCGATGTAGGGGTTGCGCACTTCGATCGCCTGACGAATCAACGGCGTATTGTCGAGCAGACGGCGCTGATCGAGGATCCGCAGCAGCACGGCTTCCAGATCGACCAAGCGCTGACGCAGCGACTCACCCAGTCGGGTCAATGCCGGCTCCTCCACCAGCCGCTTCTCGTAATAGGCGGCGATGAGCGGATCCGACTTGGCCAGCAGCATCTCGAGCATATCGAGATAGGTGCCGAAGAACGGCCACTGTTGGCGCATCTCTCGCAGCCGATCGAGCCCGCCGTCTTCTTCCAGACGCTTGGAGAACGCTTCGCCGCTACCCAGCCAGGCCGGCAGCATCAGGCGAGTCTGGGTCCAGGCGAATATCCAGGGAATGGCACGCAGCGTCTCGATGCCGCCCTCCTGACGCCGCTTGGCGGGACGTGACCCCAGCGGCAGCCGGCCTAGTGCGCCTTCAGGCGTCACCGCCCGGAAGTAAGGCACGAAGTCGGGATCCTCGCGCACTACGCCCACATAGGCACGATGGGCAATATCGGCCAGGCGATCCATTTCCTCGCGCCACACGGGTCGGGGTGCGGGCGGTGGCAACAGCGTCGCTTCCAGCACCGCGCAGACGTAGATCTCCATCGAACGCAGCGCGATATCGGGCTGGCCGAACTTGAAGCGAATCATCTCGCCCTGCTCGGTCACTCGCAGGCTACCGTTCACCGAGCCCGGCGGCTGCGACAGAATGGCGGCGTGGGCAGGGCCACCGCCGCGGCCGACGGTGCCACCGCGGCCATGAAACAACGTCAGCGATACGCCGCCCTCTCGGCACACGTCGACCAGCCGCTCCTGGGCACGATACTGGGCCCAGGCCGCCGCCAGCTGGCCGGCATCCTTGGCCGAATCCGAGTAGCCGATCATCACTTCCTGATAGTCGCCGGCGACCTCTCGATACCCCGGCAGTGCCAGCAGACGCTCGATCACGTCACCCGCCCGATCCAGATCGTCCAGCGTCTCGAACAGCGGAGCGATCGGCAGACGCACGCCGTTGCCGGCTTCCTTCATCAGCAGCGCCACCGCCAGCACGTCGGAGGGTTGCTGGGCCATGGAGATAATATAGGTGCCCAGCGCCTGACGATGCTCGCGGCCGATCACGCCGAACGTGTCGAGGACTTCCCGGGTTTCGGCCGAGCACTCCCAACGAGGCGGAATCAGCGGCCGCGGCGAGGCCAGCTCTTCGAGCAGAAATGCCTGCCGCGCGGATTCGTCCCAGTCACGGTAGTGGCTG
This sequence comes from Salinicola sp. V024, assembly GCF_052645315.1. Lineage (NCBI taxonomy): Bacteria > Pseudomonadati > Pseudomonadota > Gammaproteobacteria > Oceanospirillales > Halomonadaceae > Salinicola > Salinicola sp. V024. The sequence continues at coordinate 388,419 of NZ_JBQXYB010000002.1, read as the reverse complement.
CCGTCGGCGCCGACATCGAGGTATTGGGTCAGCTCCTCGAAGACCTGAGCATGGCGGGTACCGTCCTGGCGGACGTCGAGCTTGGCCAGATTGACCCCGAAGACCGCCACGCGTCTGAGCGTGTCCAGCAGTACGCCGTTGGCAATGGTCTCCAGCCCCACATCGCACAGTGAGCGGTAACAGGTCAGCAGCGGCGCGAACAGCTGCTCGCGCGTCTCGATGATGGGATCATCGCCGGGCGGCTCCCCATCGAGTCGCGCTCGCGCCCATGCCCGAGTCGCCTCCAGCCGGGTCGACAAGCGTTTGAGCAGCGCGCGATACGGCTCTGCAGCCTGGCGGGATCCGGGTTCGGCGTCGTCTCCGACCTCGGCGCGCAGCGCATCGTTGGCCTTCCACATCGACAGCTCGGCCTTGAGCTGCTCCAGATCGCGCAGATAAAGATCGGCGGCCATCCAGCGCCCCAGCAGCAGAACCTCTTCGGTGACGCTGGACGTGACATTGGGATTGCCGTCCCGGTCGCCCCCCATCCACGAGGCGAAGCGGATGGGCGACGCTTCCAGCGGCAACCGCTCACCGGCCGTCTCCATCAGCAACGCATCCAGGTCGCGGTGGAACGTCGGGACCGCCTCCCACAGCGAGTTTTCGATCACCGCGAAGCCCCATTTCGCCTCGTCGACGGGCGTGGGTCGCTCGTGGCGAATCTCGTCGGTATGCCAGGACTGGGCAATGAGCTCTTCCAATCGGCCCTGGGCGCGCTGAAGTACTTCCGGATGATCGCCGCTGTCCTCGATGGTCCGCAGGCAGTCATCGATGGCGTCGTATTTCTGAATCAAGGTGCGTCGAATGACTTCGGTGGGATGTGCCGTCAGTACCAGATCGACGCGCATGTCGGCGATGGCATCGACCAATTGCCGCGAGGATTGGCCCGACGCCCCCACGCGCTGGAGCAGTTCGCCCAGATCGGGCTGGGTGCCGGGCTTGTAATCTTCGACACGCCGAAAGCGTGCGCGATAGTGCTGCTCGGCGATATTGGAGAAGTTGAGAAACTGGTTGAAGGCCCGGGTGACCGGTAGCAACTCCTGGTCAGGGAGCGCCCGCAGGTAATCGATCAGTTCGCGGCGATCGGCTTCTTCGGCGCTCTGTCGCCCTTTCTTGGCCAGGGCACGGATCGTTTCGATGCGATCGACGAACTCACTGCCGAGATCCTTGGCAATGGTGCGGCCGAGGCTATCGCCCAGCAGCCGGACGTTGTCTCGCAATGATTCGTGCAGCGACGTTTCCTGTTCTGGACTCATGGCATCCCTCCCTATGGCTAGACAGGGCGCCAGGTGGCGACCCCGATCCCAGCAGATCGATATCACTGGGATAAACCGCTGAAAACATCAGCATAACGATCTGGGGGAAAGAGTCGACCGGCGGGAAAACGACATTAGTCGTAAATTTACGACATGGATCAGGAGCGCGAGGCGTTCTCTACGCGCTTTGCCGCCTGCCAATGGCGCTCCATCTCCTCCAGAGAGGCACGATCAGTCGCGGAGTCGCTTGCCGCGAGGGCACGTTCGACGTAACGAAAGCGCCATTCGAACTTGGCGTTGGTCCCGCGCAGCTGCTGTTCCGGGTCACAGCCCAGACACCGTGCCAGATTGACGACAGCGAACAGCAGATCGCCGACTTCCTCCTGGGCGTGGGTCCGGTCGTTTTCGGCCAGCGCCGTCTCGACCTCGGCGAGTTCCTCGCGGATCTTGTCGATGACGCCGCGCTCGTCCGGCCAGTCGAAACCCTGACCGGCAGCACGCTTGCTCAACTTGGCGGCGCGACTCAGTGCCGGTAGCGCCGTGGGGATATCGTCCAGCGCCGAAGCACCGGCGCCATCGGTTACGCGGGCTTCCCGCTCTTCGGCTTTCAATGCTTCCCAGCGGGTCTTGACCTGCCGCTCGGCCACCTGACTTTCCGCGTCACCACCGCTACCGCGTCGGGAATGCAGCGTGCCGTCGGGAAAGACATGCGGATGACGTCGCAGCATCTTGGCCGTCAGCGTATCCACGACATCGTCGAAGTCGAAGCGCCCTTCCTCCCGGCCGAACTGGCTATAGTAGACGACCTGGAACAGTAGATCGCCGAGTTCACCGGGCAGCTCCTCGAAGGCGCGGCGCTCGATGGCATCGGCGACCTCGTACGCTTCTTCGAGGGTATGGGGAACGATGGTGTCCCAGTGCTGCTTGATGTCCCACGGGCAGCCATGGTCGGGATCCCTGAGCACGGCCATCAGGGTCAGCAGGTCATCGAGGGAATGACGTCGCGAGTCCGGGCGTCGGAGGTCGGCAGGCGGTGGCATGGCGGTCTTGTCCTCGATACTCAAACCTTGATCCTCATTGTGGCCCGTGACCCTGCCCCGCGCCCTGTCTCAGCCGTTTGACGTCGATCACGTTGGGTAGCTGCTGAATGCGCGAGAAGATGCGCTCCAACGCCTCCAGACTCTCGATCTCCAAGGTGATCCGCATTCGCGCGATGTTGTCGAACTTGTCCGTCACTGTATTGACCGAGGTCACGTTGACGCGGTCGCTGGAGAGCACGTGGGTGACGTCGCGCAGCAGCCCGGAGCGATCCCAGGCTTCGATTTCGATGTCCACCGGATACTGGGCTTGCTCTTTCTGACCCCACTCGACGTCGACGATCCGCCGCGGCTCCTCGCTGCGCAACTGCAGCACGTTGGAGCAATCCTGGCGATGAATGGTGACACCGCGACCCTGGGTGATATAGCCGATGATCTGATCCCCCGGCACCGGGTGGCAGCAGTTGGCCATCGCAGTCTTGAGATTGCCGACCCCGAGCACGGTGATCCCGTCGCTGGGCTCCTTGCCCTGATGGCGCCGCGGCTTCGTCAGCAGGCGATCGAGCTGCTCCTGATCGTCGCTTTCGCCGAACAGCTGCTGGGCCTGATGCAGTACCTGGCCGATACGCAGATCGCCCGCCCCGATCGCGGCGTACATGTCCTCGACCTCGAGGTAGTTGACCGCAGCCGCCAGACGCTCGAGATCGACACCGTCGATGTCGAGTCGGCGAAACTCGCGATCGAAGATCGCCTTGCCCTCGTCGAGATTCTGCTCGCGCGCCTGCAGCTTGAACCAGGCCTGAATCTTGGAGCGCGCCCTTGAGGTGCGCACATAGCCCAGATTGGGGTTGAGCCAGTCGCGGCTCGGCGCACTCTTGGTGGCGGTAAGAATCTCGACCTGCTGGCCCGTCTTGAGCCGATAGGTCAGCGGCACGATGCGGCCGTCGACCTTGGCACCGCGACAGCGATGGCCAATTTCGGTATGCACGCGATAGGCGAAATCGATCGGCGTGGCGATCTGGGGCATGTCGATGACGTGACCGTCGGGCGTAAACACGTAGATCCGATCCGGCGCCACGTCGCTCGCCAGCCCCTCGCGGAAATCGCCGACGTCGCCGACTTCTTCCTGCCACTCGAGGACCTGGCGCAGCCACGCGATCTTCTCTTCGTAACCCCGGCTCTTGGCGTCGGTGTCCATGCCCTTGTAGCGCCAGTGGGCGCAGACGCCGAGCTCCGCCTCTTCGTGCATGGCGAAGGTGCGCACCTGGATCTCGAGCACCTTGTTCTCGGGGCCGATGACCGCGGTGTGCAGCGACTGATAGCCGTTCTTCTTGGGATTGGCGATATAGTCGTCGAATTCATTGGGCACATGGTGCCAGCGCGAGTGCACCACCCCGAGGGTGGTGTAGCAGTCGGCGATCTCGGGCACCAGAATACGAACCGCCCGCACGTCGTAGACCTGGGAGAAATCGATGCGCTTGCGCTGCATCTTCCGCCAGATCGAATAGATATGCTTGGCCCGGCCATCGACCTGATAGCGCAGGATGCCCTGGCGCTCCAGCAGCGTCTCCAGCGTGTCCACGACTTCATGGATATAACGGTCACGGGCGAGTCGCTTTTCCGCCAGCTGCTTGGCGATCGACTTGTACTCGGTTTCGTGCAGATAGCGGAAAGCCAGATCCTCGAGCTCCCACTTGATCTGACCGATACCCAGCCGGTGCGCCAGCGGGGCGTAGATGTCGAAGACCTCACGCGCCACACGCAGCCGCTTTTCTCGCGAGGCATCCTTGACCTGGCGCAGCATGCACGTCCGTTCGGCAATCTTGATCAGCGCGATACGCACGTCGTCGACCATGGTCACCAGCATCTTGCGCAGATTGTCCTGCTGATTGTGCTGGGACAGACCGTGCTTGGGCGCCTGAAGCTGGCTGATCGCGGCCATGCTGAGCACCCCCTCGATCAGCTTGGCGACTTCGCTGCCCATCTGCTTGGCCACGCTTTCCAGGCTCAAAAGCCCCCGGCGGACGCTACGATAGAGTATCGCAGCCTCCAGCGTTTGCTGGTCCAGTTTGAGCTGGCTGAGGATATCGGCCATCTCCAGCCCGGTCAGCAGCGTCTGATCGGGCAGCGTCTCGGCCGAGCCCAGCGCCTCACGCTCACTGGCGCGAAGCGCCAGCTCGCAGGCCAGGCGTATCCGCTCCGGGGCGCGTAGCTCGACGTCTTGTTGCAGCCGTTTCAGCCACAGGTCCAGATCGACACTGCCGTCATCGACCAACGGCTCACTCTCTCGCACTTTCACCATGCTAGTGCTTGCCTCCCGAAACCGGACTACCGAGACTGCCATCCTGAGGCGCTGGCCGTTCGAGACGTTTTTCGCGTTCGAGACGATCTGGCCGTTCGAGACGACCTGGCCGTTCGAACAGCGCCAGCGATTCCAGATGCGCGGTATGTGGAAACATGTCGGCCATGGCCAGACGCGACAGGACAAAGCCCCCGGCCAGCAGATGCGTGGCGTCTCGCGCCAATGACGCCGGATCGCAGGAGATATAGGCGACCCGCGCGACGTCGCTTGCCGCCAGCCGACGACACAGCGCATCGGCGCCGTCCCGCGGCGGATCCAGCAGCACCGTGTCATGCTCGGCGAGCAGATCTTCGACCGCCGCACCGGGATCGCCGAGATCGGCCTGCAATACCGTCATGTCCAATGCGTTGTCCGCGGCATTGTCTCGCAGCCTCGCGACCATTTCATGGCTGCCCTCGACCGCGGTGACCCCGGCCACGTCGTCGGCCAGAGCCAGCGAGAAGTTGCCGATGCCGGCGAACAGGTCGAGCAGGCGTTCGTCGCCACGCAGTGCGAGCCAATCCCTCATCGTATCGATCAGCCGCTGATTGATCTCGGCGTTGACCTGCAGGAAATCCCCCGGCGCCAGCGCCAGCGCGAGCGACAGCTGCCGCCGGCCGCCCTCGACGACCGTGATCAGCCGCGGCTGGTCGCCCAGCCAGATCAGATCGGTCGATTGCCGTCCTCGACGCAGCGCACAAGCCAGACCTTCACGTGCGGCAAAGGCCCGCCAGCGCTGCGCGTCCTCAGGCACATCGCGCAGCTGACGAACGACCACGGTGATAATGTCGGCATCGGTCAGCAGCAGTTCGAGATGCCCGACATGTCGGGGCGCCTCGAGCGATTCGAGCTGGGCCCGCAGCCGTGGCAACAGCGCCGCCAGCGGTGGCGCCAGCACATGGCAGCTGTCGATATCGACCAGCTGCTCGCTGCCCCGCGCTCGAAAGCCGAGATGAACGCGACCCTGCGCATCGCATTTGACGCCCAGCCTCGCCCGACGCCGATAGCCGGCGGCGTCGCCGACCAGCATCGCTACGTCTCCGGGGACCTCGATCGCCTGCCGGCCGAGCAGCTCGATCAGCACCTGACGCTTGTGCGCGCGCTGACCGTCGACACTCAGATGCTGAAGATCACAGCCACCACAGCGCGTGGCATGAATGCACGGCGGCTCGACGCGACTGTCTGCAGTGCTGAGGCGCTCACGAATATGGGCCTCGTCATAGCGCTTGCGCTGGCGATGTATCGCAACGTCCACCCGCTCCCCCGGCAGCGCGGCGTCGACGAACACCGTCTTGCCGTCGGCATTGCGCGCCACGCCACGCCCGTCGTGCGCCAGCCGCTCGATGATCAGCGAGCCGTCGTCGGGTTTTGGTCCCGACGTGGTCGGCACCGGCTGTCGTTCACGCCGCGCGGCAGGTATCCGTCTTTTTCCCAGCATCGCCATGATCAGGTTTCCGGCGCGTAAAGGCCGGTGGAAAGATAGCGATCGCCACGATCACAGACGATGAACACGATGACCGCGTTATCCACCTGTTCGGCGACTTTCAGCGCCCCCGCTAGCGCCCCGCCGGACGAGACGCCGGCGAAAATGCCCTCTTCCCGGGCCAGCCGGCGCATATGTTCTTCGGCCTCCTGCTGGCCGATATCCAGCACCCTGTCGACCCGCTGGGGCTCGAAGATATCGGGCAGATACGCCTCGGGCCAACGGCGGATACCGGCTATGCTGGCGCCATCCGCCGGCTGCAGGCCCACGATCTCGATCGACGGATTGCGCTCCTTGAGATAGCGCGACGTCCCCATGATGGTTCCAGTCGTGCCCATGGAGCTGACGAAATGGGTGATGCGACCCGCGGTCTGCTCCCAGAGTTCGGGACCCGTGGTGCGGTAATGGGCCAGCGGATTGTCGGGGTTGGCGAACTGATTGAGCGCTTTGCCTTCTCCTCGCGCGATCATCTCGTCGGCCAGGTCTCGCGCCCCTTCCATGCCAGCCTCCTTGCTGACCCCGATCAGCCTGGCGCCGTAAGCCGCCATGGCCTGCTTGCGTTCGCTGGAGGCGCTGTCCGGCATGATCAGGACCATTCGGTAACCCATCACCGCGGCGGCCATGGCCAGCGCGATGCCGGTGTTGCCCGAAGTTGCCTCGATCAGCGTATCGCCCGGCGAAATGTCGCCGCGGGTTTCGGCTTCGCGAAGCATGGAAAGCGCCGGACGATCCTTGACCGAACCCGCCGGATTGTTACCCTCCAGTTTGGCCAGAATCGTGTTGTCGCGCCCGGCGTTGATGCGGGCGAGTCTCACCAACGGCGTATTGCCGACGGTCTGCGCGAGTGTGGGAAATGCCATAGAGAAGTTCCTGAAGCCAAAGTCTGGACGGTTTCAGTCGAGGCCATTGGTCGAAGCGGCCGGCTGAAATCGGTAAGTGGAATGACACCAGTATATCGAAGCCAGCGGGGGACATGACAGCGGTCATCGTGACGCGACACCGACTCGTGCGCTGGCATTGGCGTCTCGAGACGATACTGAGAAACCCTTCGTAAGATATAGTCGATTCAAGTGACGTCCAGGATTACGGTTTTATAGGTAATCGCCGATAAAAACGCCAAGAGAACGTCAAGGGCTTCGAGTATTCATGGTTCCACGCTGGGTGATTCTGCTTTCGACGCTATCTACCCTGCTGCTGCTCGGGTTTACCGGGTGGCATGCCTGGGAATGGCATCATGGCAACAGCCAGATGCTGTCTCGTAGGCTGCAGAGTATCAATCGTGTTTTCACGCCATCACTGGCCGAAGCTGCGCAGAACGAGGACATGGCTCAGGTCCATGAGTTGCTGACCCGCCTGACTCGCGACCCGGCGATCCTCAACGCCACGCTCAGAGATGAAAGCGGCAATGCCCGCGATTCCACGGGGTCGATGCCGCCTCCTGCCGGTTTGGAAACACTGCCGCCGACATTGCACACCGGCCATCACGATGGCGTTCAGCGATGGGTTCAGCCGCTGGAGGAATTTGCCGGCTCGCAATCGACGCATCGCTATTGGCTGGACCTGAGCCTCGATCCCCAACGCGCAAGCCCCGTCCCCCAGGGCCGGTACGACTGGTGGACGCCGCTGGTGGCGTTGTTGCTGGCCTCGCCGGCGGTACTGGCCTGGCGGCAATCGCGCCGCGGCGAAGAGATCGGGCGCCAGCGGGAACTGGTCGACACTGAGCTCGAAATCGAGAACGAGAAGAACAGCGAATCATCGCACGTTCCGCCGACGCCTTCGCCGACATCACTCCCCCAGGCCCTTCCCGAGGCCGATCTCAGCTATGTCAGCCATGAACTGCGCGCCCCGCTTTCCGGGGTGCTGGGGTTTTGTCGGCTGCTGGAGAACAGTCCTCTCGACGCCCAGCAACGGGAATGGCTGCGTCATATCCACCTGGCTTCCAACGGGCTACTTGACACCGTCGACCATGTGTTGGGGGACACCCGCCGTTGCCGCGCCGACAACGTGTTCGACATCACCGATGTGCTATGGGAAGTCCTGTGTCTACAAACCCCGTTGGCGCAGTCACAGGGCATTACGCTGCTGGCGATCGTCTACGACGATGTTCCCCCTCGCCTAGTTGGAGCCGATGTCGGCATCCGCCAACTGCTGACCAACCTGATCAACAATGCCATCAAGTATGGCGGCGAGGGTGATGTGGTCGTTCGAGTCGTCCTCGAGAGCCGTGAAGGCAGCGCCGTGCGGTTGCGTCTGAGCGTCAGCGACGGTGGCAGCCTCGGCCCAGCACACGGCAAGCGCCTCGAAAAGGCGGTCGATCGTGGCCCGGCGCGACCGGGCGATGCCGAAGCCGGCATCGGCATCGGCATCTGCCATCGTCTGGTCGCGAATATGAACGGAACACTGGCGCTGGGCGCGCGCTCGGGCAAGGGGCACACCCTCGTTGCCAACATCGGGCTGGAAGCGTGCGCACCCTACGTCCGCCCGGCGGAATTCGACCTCGAAGGCGCGGAGATTGCGCTGTGGCAACCCCATGCGCGGCTTGCCTATCTCCTCGATTACGCGCTGAAGCGCTGGCGCGCGCGCCCGATATCGCTGGCCGAGGCGGATTTTCCGATCGTTCCGAGTGACACGAGTCAGCTGGCGATTATCGGTATCGACATCGAGGACCTGGAACCCGAGGCCCGCGAATCCTGGCAATCGCGCTTCGACACCATGGAGCGTCCCTGTCTGGTGGTCGCCAACGTCGCGCCGAGCCAGCCACTCAACTGGCGTCTGCCGAGGGGAAGCGTCGTGTTACGGCTGCCGATATCGCGCTACATTCTCGGCCGGACGTTGGCCAAGATGCTCGCCGAACGCCGTCAACGGATGCTACTTCCCCGCCCTCGCGTCCTGGTCGTCGATGACGACGAAGTCTCGCAACACTATCTGGACGCCCTGCTTCCCATCTTCGGTGTCGACGTGGTGATCGCCGGAACGGCCGCGGAAGCCTATGCCGTTGCGGAGGAAGAGACCCTCGATCTGGTACTGATGGATCTGCGTCTACCCGATGCCGGTGGCGTCGAGGCAACGCGTCGCCTGAGAGGCCTGAGTCGCGCATGGGAACATAAACCGATCATCGCGATGACCGCCGAGCCGGCAGCGTACGAGGCCTATGTTGAGGATAGCGGCAGCGCCGAAGGCCGCGAAACTGTCGAGGACGAGAACTGCCCCGAGGATGGGAACGGGCTGGAGAACGAAAACAGCTCCGTGGACGAAAAGCGTCTGGGAGACAAGAACGGCCTGGCGCATGACGGCTTCAACGAGAGATTGATCAAGCCGCTGGACGAGCGTCTTCTGAGAGACCTGCTGGGCCGCTACTTGCCGCTAGCGGCGCCGCCCAGCGTTGGCGCCACCATTCCGCCTCCGCAACGGGGCCTTGCGGCGTCCGCCACTACCGCGGGCTCCCGCCCGTCATCGCATCCCGATGATCTACCGGTCGTCGACAAGGCCGAGGGGCGACGGCTCAGCGGCAATCGCGCAGCGCTCGCCGAGGAGATGCTGACGATGCTGGTCGCGAGCCTGCCCGCTTACCGCCGCCAACTGCAGGATGCGTGGCAGCGCCATGACGTCGAACAGCTCGTGGAGATCGCGCACCAGCTCGGCGGCGGCTGTCGCTACTGCGGCGTACCGCAGCTATCGGCGAGCTGCGACGTACTGGAGAATCGAGCCCGGCGCCAGCCGCTGGACGATTGCGGTGAGGCGTTTCGCGACCTGATGGCCGCCTGCGATCGTCTCATCGTATGGGCCGACGACCAGAAGATCACCGCGAATCGCTGAGGGTCTTACGCGTGAACGTGGCCGTGGTCATCGTCGGCGTCATGATCGTGTTCATGGTCGTGGTCGTGGTCGTGGTCGAAAGACTCGATCTGGGCGACGAGCCCCGACTCCTGGCCCGCGATCATCAGCCGCTTCATCTCCGCCACGGCTTCCTTGAGACCGACGAACAGCGCTCGTGCAATGATCGCATGGCCGATATTGAGCTCGTGGATACCGGCGATGGCCGCGACCGCCTCGACGTTGTGATAGTGCAGACCGTGACCGGCATTCACCACCAGCCCCAGCTCGTCGGCGAACTCCGCGGCGGCGACCAGGCGCGCGTACTCGAGGCGCTGGGCCTCACCGGTAGTCTCCGCATAGGCACCGGTATGCAACTCGACGATGGGCGCACCGGCCTCGAACGCCGCCTGGATCTGGGCCGGTTCGGGATCGATGAACAGCGACACCCGGCAGCCGGCGGCCGCCAGACGCGTGCAGGCATCGGTGACGGCGTCACGGCCGGCAGCGACGTCGAGGCCCCCTTCGGTGGTCAACTCCTCGCGCTTTTCCGGTACCAGGCAGACATCACTGGGCTTCAGCCGCTCGGCCAGCGCGATCATCTCTTCGGTGACGGCCATCTCCAGATTCATGCGCGTGTTGAGTACGGCCGCAATCAGCTCGACGTCTCGCTCCTGAATATGGCGGCGATCTTCGCGCAGATGCAGCGTGATACCGTCGGCGCCGGCTTCCTCGGCCAGCAGCGCCGCCTGGACGGGATCGGGATAGCGGGACCCGCGTGCCTGGCGCAACGTCGCGACGTGGTCGATGTTGACCCCCAACTGGATTCGGGTAGCGATCATCGGCTCGATCTCCTTGTTTTGATAGGTAGAAGCTGTGATAGACAAAAGCTGTGATAGGCAAAAGCTGTGGTGGGCAAAACGAGAATGGTGTCGCAGCGGGTCTTCGATACAAAAACCGAACCCGACATCGATCACGCTCAGGAATGTCCCTGCCGACGACGCTGACCGAGGCGCTGCATCAGCTCTCGGGAGCGCAACGGCTGATTGCCGAGCAACGGCGCCAGGGCGGCGCGGGTCAAGGCCTTGCTCAAACCGGCCAGCCCCGGTGAATCCCAGTCGCCGCGCGCCAACAGCTTGAGACTGCGGCCGTCCCATCCGGGAAGATGCGCCGCAATCGGCATGAATCGGCGACTCTCGGGCAGATAGGTGTAACGTACGGAGGGGTCGAGCGGCGCGTCGTCCAGATCGAGAAACACCGGGTCGGCGTCCAGCGTTTCCAGCAGCGTGATCTCGAGGCGGCGCAGGCTGGTGGCGCGCTCCGCCGGACGGGTCAGACGCTCGATCGCCCAGGCGTAGATGGCGAATACGTCCCCTGCAGGCAAACCCACCGGCAGCGCACGGGTCAGCAGCTCGTTGGCGTAAAAACCGCAGAGCAACCCCTCACCGGCCAGCAATACCGCGCTCTGGCTGGTTTCCATCATCCGCAGGCGCTTGAGATCTCCGTCGCCGACCCAGGTCAGATGCAGCGGCGCAAAGGGCTGAAGTTTGCTGCGCGACTTGCTGCCCGCTCGCTGCACCCCCTGGGCCACGGCGCGCACGCGGCCGTGTTCGAGGGTGATGACATCGACCAGCGCACTGGTTTCCCGGTAAGGCCGCTTGTGCAGGAGGTAGGCCGGCTGGGGCGTCATTGCCGTTGTCTCTTGAGAAAAGCGTAGGTCAGCAAGGAAGTCGCTGGCCGTCGTTCAATCGTGGTTATAGCCGAGACTCTTCAGCGCACGGTCATCGTCGGACCAGCCGCGTTTGACCTTGACCCAGAGGTTGAGCATGACCTTGCTGTCGAACGCGCGCTCCATCTCCTGACGCGCCTCGATACCGATCTTCTTGATCCGCTCGCCCTTGTCGCCGATCAGGATCTTCTTCTGGCCCTGACGCTCGACCAGCATCAGCGCGCTAATGTGAATGACCTTGCCTTCATCGCGAAACTCTTCGATCTCGACGGTCATCTGATAGGGAAGCTCGTCGCCCAGCTGGCGCATGACCTTTTCACGTACCAGTTCGGCCGCCAGAAACCGCTGGCTCTTGTTGGTGATCTGGTCATCCGGGAAATAGTGCACGCCCTCGGGCAGACGCTTGGCGACTTCGCCCTCGAGTTCGGGCACGTTGGTCCCGTCCTTGGCCGAAATCGGCAGAATCGCGGCGAACTCGCGTCTCGCCGAAAGCGATTCCAGCCACGGCAGCAAGGTCGTCTTGTCCTCCAGCCAATCTACCTTGTTGATCGCCAGGATCACCGGCGCATCGACATGGGTCAGCTTGTCGAGAACGACCTGATCTTCGTCCGTCCAGCGGGTGCGATCGACCAGAAACACCACGCAGTCGACATCGCGCAGCGCCTGCGTCGCGGCCTGGTTCATGAACCGGTTGATCGCCTTGTTGCGATCGCGGGTCTGCAGGTGAATACCCGGCGTATCGACGTAGACGAACTGGACCTCGTTCTCGGTCTTGATCCCCATCACCTGATGACGCGTCGTTTGCGGACGACGCGAAGTGATCGATATCTTCTGCCCCAGGATCCGATTCATCAGGGTCGACTTGCCCACGTTGGGGCGCCCGACGATCGCGACGAAACCACAGCTCTGTGTCATTGGCGCTTGCCCTTTGAGGGTTCGAGTTTGGACAACGCAAGTTCGGCGGCCTGCTGCTCGGCGATGCGCCGACTGGAGCCCTCTCCCAGCGTCGGCGATTCGTCGCCCAGCATCGAGACATGACACTCGACGCTGAAGGTCTGGGAGTGTGCTTCACCCTCGACCGAAATCACCTCGTAGCGCGGCAACGCCTGCTGGCGAGACTGCAGAAACTCCTGCAGCCGCGTCTTGGGATCCTTCTGCGTATTGTGCAGATCGATCGCCTCCAGCCGGGTACCGAACCAGGCCAGCACGCGGCTGCGTGCCACATCCATACCGGCATCGAGATAGATGGCGCCGATGACCCCTTCCAAGGCGTCGGCAAGAATCGAATCGCGCCGATGTCCGCCGCTTTTCATCTCCCCTGAGCCCAGCCGCAGACAGCCGCCCAGTTCGAATTCGCGGGCCACCACGGCCAGCGTCTGACCCTTGACGAGGCCTGCTCGCAGCCGGGACAGCTGACCTTCGCGTGCGGCCGGAAAGCGCTTGAACAACGCTTCGCCGATCACGAAATTGACGATCGAGTCTCCCAGAAACTCGAGTCTTTCGTTGTTGGAACCGCCGACGCTTCGATGCGTCAGGGCCAGTTCCAGCAGCGCCGGGTCACGAAAGTCGTGGCCGATACGACGGCTGAAGCCTTGCAGAGGATCACTCACGTCATTCCCATTGAGTCGTTATCTTTGAACCAAGTCTTATTTGAAACAAAGAGTCGTTGTCTTCGAAGCAAAGCGGGCGCGGGATAGCCCGTCGCCCGCTCCGCGAGTTGCTGCGTCACTGCCGTTACCTGAACCGAAACCCGATGGTCTCGCCGGGCGGCGCAACGGTTGCTTTAGCTTCCGGCTATATAAGGATCAGTTTATCTGTCGCACCGTACTGAAGCTAGGTAATCCACCATCCCAGTGCATCCACACTGCGAACGCCTTGCCGACGATATTCTTCTCCGGCACGAAGCCCCAGTAGCGGCTGTCGTTGGAGTGATCGCGGTTGTCGCCCATCATGAAATATTCATGATCGGGAACCACGATCTCGCGCATCTGCGGCCCGGGGCTCTGCGGATTGTTGAAAATACTGTGATCGACATCGCCGAGATGCTCTGTGAACAGCTCTTCGCCGGGCGCCTCCGCCGGATCGGAGTCGGTCATCGACTTGGATACCGGTTCGCCGTTGACGTAGAGCTGCTTGTTCTCGTAGCGAATGCGATCGCCAGGCAAGCCGATGACGCGCTTGATGAAGTTGACCGACGGGTCCTCCGGGAAGCGGAAGACCATGACGTCACCCCGCTCCGGCTCGCCCAGATCCGCAATTTCGGTATTGATGACCGGCAGTCGCAGGCCGTAGCTGAACTTGTTGACCAGAATGAAATCGCCGATCTCGAGCGTCGGACGCATGGAACCGGAAGGAATCTGGAACGGTTCGATGATGAAGCTGCGCAGCACCAGCACGATCAGTAGCACGGGGAAGAACGAGCGAGCGTAATCGACCGGCCAGGGATCCTTGAACTCTGCGGTCTTGCCATCGCCCTTGGCTTCGGCATCGGCCCGCTGACGTCGATGACGTGAGCGACGCCAGAACAGGCTGTCCAGCAACCAGACGAGCCCTGTGATGGCGACAGCCAACACCAGTAACAGCGAAAAATCCATGACCTGTTTTCCTACTCGTTCATTTTGAGAACGGCAAGGAACGCATCCTGGGGTATTTCGACACGACCCACCTGCTTCATGCGTTTCTTGCCGGCTTTCTGCTTCTCCAGCAGTTTCTTCTTGCGTGACGTATCACCGCCGTAACATTTGGCCGTCACGTTCTTGCGCAGCGCCTTGACCGTGGATCTCGCGACCACGCTGCCGCCGATGGTCGCCTGGACGGCGACGTCGAACATCTGACGCGGGATCAGCTCTTTCATCTTGTCGACCAGGATGCGGCCGCGAGAGTGGGCATGATCACGGTGAATGATCAGCGCCAGGGCGTCGACACGCTCCCCGTTGATGAGGATATCCAGGCGCACCAGCTTGGCCGCCTCGAAACGCTCGAAGCTGTAGTCGAGAGACGCATAACCCTTGGAGATCGACTTGAGACGGTCGAAGAAATCCATCACGACTTCGGCCATCGGCAGTTCGTAGACGAGCTGCATCTGGTTGCCCAGCACCTGCATGTCGAGCTGCACGCCACGCCGATTGACGCATTCGGAGATGACGTTGCCCACGTACTCCTGCGGGACCAGAATGCTGGCGCGCACGATCGGCTCGCGCATCTCCGCCACGTTGGCCATGTCCGGCAGCTTCGACGGATTGGAAATGGTGACCAGCTCGCCGTTATCCATCAGGATTTCATAATTGACCGTGGGCGCCGTGGTCAGCAGATCGATGTCGTATTCGCGTTCCAGCCGCTCCTGGACGATCTCCATGTGCAGCGTGCCCAGGAAACCGACACGGAAGCCGAACCCGAGCGCGTCGGAATTTTCCGGCACGTAATCGAGCGAGGCATCGTTGAGCGCCAGCTTCTCGAGCGCGTCGCGGAAGTCCTCGTAGTCATCGGAACTGATCGGAAACATGCCCGCGTAGACCTGCGGTTTCACCTTCTGGAAACCGGGCAGGCGCGGCACGTCCTTGGTCTTGGTATGCGTGATGGTGTCACCGACCGGCGCGCCCTGGATATCCTTGATCCCGGCGATGACGAAGCCGACTTCGCCGGCCCGCAGGATACCGGTGGAATTCTGCTTGGGCGTGAAATAGCCGATATCCGTCACGTCCCAATCGCGACCGGTCGACTTCATCCGGATCTTGTCGCCCTTTTTCAGCGTGCCGTCGAACAGCCGCACCAGCGACACGACGCCCTGATAATTATCGAACCAGGAGTCGATGATCAGCGCCTGGAGATCGCCTTCACGATCCCCCTGGGGTGGCGGTATGTCGCGAACGAGACGCTCGAGCAGCAGATCGATATTGAGGCCGCTCTTGGCCGACACGCGTATGGCATCCTGCGCGTCGAGGCCGATGATCTCCTCGATCTCGTGAGCCACCTTGTCCGGATCGGCCTGGGGCAGGTCCATCTTGTTGAGAACCGGGATGACTTCCAGATTCTGCTCGATGGCGGTGTAACAGTTGGCGACGGACTGCGCCTCGACGCCCTGACCCGCGTCGACCACCAGCAACGCCCCTTCGCAGGCGTAGAGCGAGCGCGACACTTCGTAGGAGAAGTCGACATGCCCCGGCGTATCGATAAAGTTGAGCTGATAGGTATGACCATCCTGCGCCTGATAGTCGAGCGTGACCGACTGCGCCTTGATGGTGATGCCCCGCTCGCGTTCGAGATCCATCGAATCGAGCACCTGCTCCTTGAGCTCGCGATCCGTCAGCCCCCCGCAGAACTGGATGATGCGATCCGCCAGGGTGGATTTGCCATGGTCGATATGGGCGATGATCGAAAAATTCCGTATGTACTTGAGATCAGTCGAGTTTTCGTCTTTTGACATCCAATGAAACCTGGGGTGTGTACGCAGCCCTGTACATAGAATTTTTCTTGCCGGCGAGCTGGTAGGAAAAAGATGGCCGGCATTGTAGCGCGACGACGCATCAATGTCCTCAAACGCACTACGCGGGTATCAACCAGCCAAAACTCCAATCCGGGCGAAGCTTCCTTTGAAACCAAGTAGCAGACTAGTGCGGCGAGGTTTGGTTCATTGCCGCGCGACGTAGACCGCAAACAGCCATCGCCACATCTCCCTTCCACTACGGCGCAAAACGCATCATTCCGCATCAATAAATTTCGTTGTAAAACCCTGGGTCGCCCCAGCATCGGCGCGGCCGGCCACCATCTGCAACACTGCAACAAAACCGACCCATTTAGCGCGCAGGCGGGGCGGGGAGTCGACGGCGCGGCAGCGGTGCTGGGCAGCTCCAGAGGGGCCATGCGTCAGCCGACTCAGAAAATGACACGGCCGCCCAAGTGGGCGGCCGTGTCGTACCAGCTTAAGCCGTCAACGGTTGGAGATAATCAGCTCCCCTCGCGCCTCTGTCATCTGACGTCCGACGGTGTACTTGAGTTGGGTCGTGCTGATGTTCAGGCCATCGAACGCGGTCCGCATTTCGGGTATATCGTTCACGCTGATGACGACCTGGCCTTTCGATCGCTTTGCGAACTCCGCCATGTGGTCGTACTGCTCGAGCCCGAAGTCGCGCCCATATCCGGCGGTCCCCCAGTACGGTGGATCCAGATAGAAAAGTGTCTCGTCCCGATCGTATCGTCGGAGACACTCTGCCCAGTCAAGATGTTCGATTAACGTCCGCGCCAATCGAAGATGAGCGCCACTGAGATCCTCTTCGATTCGCAAGAGATTGAGCCTCGGCGGGCTGGCTGCCGAGGTGCCAAAGGTCTGCCCCGAGACCTTTCCTCCAAACGCCAGCTTCTGCAGGTAGAAGAACCGCGCGGCGCGTTGGATATCGGTCAGATGCGCCGGATCCACTTCTCGTTGAGTGAGGTACTCCTCACGGCTGACCAGCGCCCAGCGGAATTGCCGGACAAGTTCCTCGAGGTGATGTTTGACGATCCGGTAGAGATTGACCAACTCGCCATGGGCATCATTGATCACCTCCACCCGGCTGGGTTCTTTCATGAAGTACAGTGCGGCGCCGCCACAGAATGGCTCGACGTAGGTGTGGTGGGGTTGGAACAGCGGCAAGATCTGTTTCGCAAGGCGACGTTTGCCGCCCATCCATGGAAGAATCGGTTTCTGGGACATCCTGACACCTGTCTATTTATACAGCTTTTCGTTAAGATCTGGCCGTCGCTGTGAGGTCCAAGGGAGTGACAGGAATCAGGAAGATTCAGGCGATGCGCCCGGTGGCCGCCGGGCGCTTTCTCTAAACGAGTGGCGCCCCCTCCTCCTGGGCCGCGCCCAGCTCATACGGCCGAAACCGCACCACCTCTTGCCCCACGATGTCGTTGATCTCGAGGAACACCGCCTGCAGCGGCTCGAGCTCGTTGGTCACGAATACCCGCGCAGCCTTCTCCACGTCACCAAACCCACCGACGTTGTCCGGCATCACGCCCATCAGCTGCGCCGGCACACGGTGGCCAACGAGCGTATCGTCTCGCGTCGTCTTCTTGATGCCGGCGAACTCGTCCTTGGCCGCCACCTCGCTGATCGGGATCAGCTGCACCCCGTCTTTCTTGCCACCCGGCGTATACAGGAACAGGTTCCGGAAATTTCCCGGGCCCTTCGAGGATTTGAGCGCCTCGCGCATGGCGTCGATGTCCTCCTGGTTCATCGCCTCATCGGTGACGTTGAGGATGAAACCGGCGTGCGAGCCATTCAGGTAGTACTTGCGGCGGAACAGCGTGGCGTTCTCGTTCAACAGGATCGACTGCATCGCGCCCAGGTAGTCCGGCACGCCGTAGATTTCCTGATTGATGTCGGGCTCCATCAGATGAATGACCGAGTCTCGCTCGAACTCCACCGGCTGGCGCCAATCGCACGTCCACCAGAACTGTCCCGATTCGACGCCACGCCGCACGTACCGGGCCTGCGCCGGCCGGATCTCAAGCAGCCGACCCAGCCGACCGAAAACGCGCTCGGCGTAGGCGTTGCCGAACACCAGATAATCATTCACCAGCGACCGGAACGCCCGCCGGCTCAGCAACGGGTGCGGAATGAACGAACGCGTCAGAATGTTCCGTTTTACCTGCAGCGATGAACCGTGGTGCGCCGTCGCCCGATAGGTCCGCGCCAGCGCTGCCAGATCGACCGGCGGCTCGAACCATCGCGAGCCAAGCATCCAGCAGCCGGTGTAGAGAAAATCATGCATGTCGATGACCGGTACCGGGTCGCCGAACGTGAAAGATTCCGCCCGCGCCGGCGTCGACGCGGTTAGTGTTGCGGGCACGCGGACGCGCGGTTTGTCGGCCGTAGCTTTCATCCGTAGATCTCCATCATGGATTTGCCGCGCTCGCCTTCGGCCAGCACGTCGATCGGTTCGTTATGAAGGGCATGCATGGTTGCCCAGGCGAGATCCGCGTGCCCGGTCTGGTTATTCCGGCCCGCGGCGTAGGTGAATTGGCGGCCGCTCGCGGTCAGCTCGCGACGGATCGACGAGAACGACTGCGCGATGATCACGTCACGCGCGTCGAACTCGAGCCGCCCTTTCTCGATGATGTGCTGAGCCTGGCGAACCAGCGCCGCTTTACTGTCGGGCGTGTACCGGTAGCGCGTGACGCGCGGGAAGAATTTTGCGACAAGCTGTGCCACGGCCTCGCCCATGCCGTTGGTGTCGATGCCGATGAACTGGACGTTATAGCGCTGGGTGATCTTGCGAATGAACTCGGCCTGCGCCTCGTAGTCCTGTCCCTTGAGCCTATGCTTCTCGAGGATCCGGTGCTTGTCGCTGCGGTTTTTCGCCGGGGCCAGCACGACCAGCCCCGCGCCGTCGCTACCCTCGCCGTCGCCCGCCGGGTCGTAGCCGATCCACACCGGCGACTCACCGAACGGCCGCCGGGCAAACGGTTTCCAGTCCCGCCACACGTCCCACGAATCCACCATGCAGCGCTGCATCGTCATCATCGGGAACGCCGACTGGCTGTCGTCGACGAACTCACACATCAGCAGGTTGGCGAACTCGTCATCGCTGTACTCGAGCCGGAGCTGATCGATGTCGAACAGATCACAACCACCGGAGATGGCATCCTGCACAGTGACAATCTGGCGCCACTGCCCATCAGCACAGCGAGCACCACCGGCCAGCGCCGCATGACTGACGTCGATGTCGACGCGATCGGATTTCGCCCGGCGCTTGTTATAGCGATCACCGGTCCAAAACGGGTATGCCTCGTGCGCCACGGAGGACGGGGTGCTGAAATAGGTTTGCTTCCACTGCTTGTGGAGCGCCATACCACTAGTCACCTTGCGAAACTGTTCGAACCCATGAATCCAGAAATACTCGTCAAGGAAGGTGTCACCGGTGCGACCTTGGGCTGTTTTCGTGTTGGTCCCCAAAAAATGCAGCTCGGCACCGTTGGCCAATATGATGGGATCGCCCCTTAGTTCGACGCCGGTAACCTCTTTGACAAACTGGACGATATAGGCGCGAAAAATATGAGCCTGAGCCTTGCTCGCCGACATAAAGATCTTGTTCTTGCCGGTCTCCAGGGCGTCGGCGATCGCTTCCCGGGCGAAATACCAGGTCGCGCCAATCTGGCGGCTTTTGAGCAGGTTGCGGATTCGCTCATGCTGACCGGCCCGGTACCAATGCCGCTGGTACTCGAACAGCGATGACTCGAACGCCTCGACGATCTGGATCACGCCTTCGTCGCCGACATCGTTGCGTTTCGGCTTGCGCTTCTCGCCGGAATTACGCCGCTCGATGTTCGGGTTGAGATCGCCCTCCTTTCCGCTTACCTCGTATTTGTGAACTCGCGCCAGGCGCTCGATCTGCCGGCCTAACAGGTCAAGCTCCTTGAAGTCCCGCCCTTCCTTCGCGTCCTTGCTGATCAGCTTGACCATCCGCGCCTCGAGCGCGCCCTCGACCCGCTGCGATGGCGTCGCGTCGTCCCACTTCTCGCGCTGTTTCCAGCTACTGATCGTGGCACGCGGTAGATCCATGAATTCGGCGATACGAGCGATACGCCACCCCATCCAGTAGAGATGGCGCGCGCTTAGGCGGTCGCTATCGACGACATCTAGCGTCGAGTCGACAGCGGCCGGCGAATCCGGGGCAGGTTGAAGCGGCAATTTCGGCGCTATTTGGGGAGATAGGTTCATGCGGCCAGCGTACCGACGCGCCGGAAACCGTTATCGGTCAACGGTTTGTCACCCGCCGTTCTACAACGCGGATTCATTGAGCCGCGCCGCCGGGACGCGGAACCTGACGCCACTTACGTTACGAACAGCAGTGTTTGCCCGCTCGCTCCCGGAGACCGCTACATGCCCTGGCATCGCATCGCTACAGAAGGCGCCACCACCGACGACCGCAACATCCCTGCCGATTGGTTGGAGAAAATGGCGGCCAATTTCGATCCCGAGAAATACGGGTGCCGAATCAACCTCGAGCACATCAAGGGGATTCTTCCCGACGGCCCGTTCAAGGCGTATGGCGACGTCACCGCACTGAAAGCCGAAAAGAATGGTGAGGGCAAACTCCAGCTGCTCGCCGAGATCGACCCCACCGACGAACTCAAGGCGCTTAACCAGCTGCGTCAGAAAGTCTATTCGTCCATGGAAGTGGACCCCGATTTCGCCGGTACCGGCGAACCGTACCTGGTTGGTCTCGCCGTCACCGACAGCCCGGCATCGCTCGGCACGCAAATGCTGCAATTCAGCGCGGGCGCTGGCGATCAGTCCCCGCTCGCTGGGCGCAAGACTCGCCCCACCAACTTGTTTTCCGCTGCAGTCGAAACCGAACTCGATTTCAGCGAGAAGCCGCCGAAGGATCAGGGCCCTTCGCTCACCGATCGGGTCAAGGCGCTGTTCGCCAAGCACGACGCCAAGACCGATAAGGGCTTCGACGCCTTCCGCTCTGAGCTGGAGGAAACCCTGGGTCTATTCGTGAAGCGTCACGGCGAACTAGCCGACGATCTCGCCAAGCGCCCCACCGCCTCCGCATTCAGCGAACTGCAGACCGCGCACGCCGACCTGAAGACGCGCTTCGAAGAACTCTATTCGACGCTCGACAAGACGCCGCGATTCAAACAACGCCAGCCGGCCACCGGCGGTAACGACTCCATCGAAACCGACTGCTGAGAGAGACCATGCGCAACGAAACCCGAAAACACCTCAACGCCTACGCCGCGCGGCTCGCTCAGATCAACGGGGTCGAGAACGCGTTCTCGACTTTCGAAGTCGAGCCGTCGGTGCAGCAGACACTCGAAACCAAGATCCAGGAATCCAGCGAATTTCTGCAGCGCGTCAACATCACTGGAGTGCGCGACCTCAAGGGCGAAAAGCTCGGGCTCGGCATCAACGGCCCCATCGCCGGTCGCACAGACACGGATGTCCGCGACCGGATCCCGGTCGACCCGACCAGTCTCGAGGCACACGACTACGAGTGCCTGTCGACGGAGTTCGACACGTTCCTTAAATGGAGCAAGCTCGACGCCTGGTCGAAGTTCCCCGATTTTCAGGCCCGGGTGCGCGACGCGATCGTCAAACAGCAAGCCCTCGATCGGATCATGATCGGGTTCAACGGCAAGACGGCCGCCAAACAGACTGACCGCACAGCGAACCCGATGCTCGAGGACGTCAACATCGGGTGGCTACAGCAGTACCGCAACAACGCCGCCGCCCGCGTTATCAATGGCGTGAAAATCGGCAAGGGCCAGGAGTTCCAGAACCTTGATGCCCTTGTCTACGAGGCGGTGAGTTCACTGGTCGAGCCGTGGTACCGCGATAACACCGATCTGGTCGCCATTGTCGGTCGCTCCATGATGACCGAAAAATACCTGCCCAAGATCAACCAGTGGGAGCAACCCTCCGAGGCCCGCGCGCTCGACCTGATCATGGCCGCCAAGCGCATGGGTGGGCAGAACGCGATGCAGGCTGCATTCATGCCGGAGAACGCGATTTTCATCACCTCCACCGACAATCTGTCGATCTATTGGCAGGAAGGCTCTCGCCGCCGCCACTTGATCGACAAACCCGAGCGCAAGCGGATCGTCAATTTCGAAAGCTCGAATGACGCCTACGTCGTCGAAGACTACGGGTTCGGCTGCCTGATCGAGGGTATCGAATTCGCCGACGCGGCCGCTGACGCTGGCACCGGGGAGTAATCATGGCCAGCTCAATCCGCAAACACTACGAGCGCGTTACCGCCGCGAAAGCGGCCGGTGACGCCGGCCAAGCGCCGATGCACGGCGAGGCCTTCGAGCTGATGCAGGCGCAGCTGTTCGAAGACTATCGCCGGCTGAAATCCATCCAATCCGTCGAACGCAAGATCGAGGTCAAGCGCGAGATCCTGCCGAACTACGTCGAGTACGTCGACGGCGTGCTCGAGGCGGGCCAGGGCGCACAGGACGAAGTGCTGATGCGCGTCATGCTCTGGCGCATCGATATCGGCGACATCGAAGGCGCGCTGAGCATCGCCCGCTACGCGATCCAGCACGATCTCGACCCTGGCGAGCAGTTCCAGCGTTCCACCGCCGCGATACTCGTCGAGGAGTCAGCAGACCAGGCGCTCGCGCTGGCCGAAGACGACGACTCATTACTCGACGCCCTGCGCGAGATCGACACGCTAACCGATGGCGCGGACATGCATGACCAGATCCGCGCCAAGTTGCACAAAGCGTTGGGTAACAGCCACCGAGCGCACGGCGACGTGCCGGAAGCGATTGCCGAATACCAACGCGCCTACGAGCTGAACGATCGCATCGGCGTGAAACGGGACATCGAGAAGCTGGAGCGCGATCTCAAGAAACAGAACCAAACCGAGCCCGAGCCCGACACCAAGTCGGGCAACGGCCAGCAGCCCATCACCAGCCCGGCGCCTGAAGCCAAGAGCTGACAACGAGTCGACCCCGACGGCAAGGGGGCACGAAGGTGACGGAAAGCCCAGGCTCTCCCGAAACCCTCGTCCACCCCCTTTTTTCGGACTAACCAATCAGGAGGGCCCGCTAATGAGCAGCTTCGTCGCCGCCGGCAACGCCAGCGCTACCAAAGCGGACCCGATCCCCAATAACCCGTTCTGGCCGGACATCGACCCCGCTGAGTTCCGCGACGCCCACCGCGTCGACGGCACCGTCACGCCCCAGCGCATCACCGATGTTTTGCTGACCGCCATGGCCAGTACCAACCGCGTGTTGCGCCACTGGCAGGCCGACCAGATCCTCGCCGGCTACCTGGCCGTCGACGCGGTCCCGGAACCCATCTGGCAACCGGCCGGCATTTATCCCGCGCTCTACAAACGCGCGGTATTCGCCGAAGCGCATGCGCAATTGCTCGAGCGCTACCGGGATTACGACGCCACCGCGGCCAGCCGCGACCGTGGGGATCTCGATGACCAGACCAGCGACACGTACCGCCGGGATGCCCGCTGGGCCGTTAGCGAAATCCTCGACCGCCCCCACGCCACCGTGGAGCTGATCTGATGCCCCGCACTGTTCGCAGCCAGCAGCGCGACACGCTGGATCGCATCTGCCATCGAGCCTACGGCCAGACCGCAGGCGTCACCGAGCGAGTGCTCGACGCCAATCCCGGCCTCGCCGATCTCGGCCCGATTCTCCCTAGCGCGACCCTCGTGACGCTGCCGGATATCGCAACGCAGACGCCCAGCACTCGCACCGTGCAGCTATGGGACTGACGCCATGACACCCCGGATCCGACACCACAATCACAAGCCCGACCCGCTCGTCGTGCTGATCACGCTACTCATCGCAAACGCAGGGATGGTTATGGCCCAGCAGCTCAGCATTTCAACCGAAGCCGTCAAGGCAACGCCGCCGGCCATCGTCTCGTTGCTCCACGCCGGCGGCATGACCCCGTCGGACTGGATCACGATCCTGACGCTTGCGTATCTCGCTCTGCAGATCGGCCTGATCGTGCCCAAGTACCTCGCACAGATCCGCGCCTGGCTCGACCGGAGAAAGTCATGAAGAACATCAGCCGCTGGCTCGGCGGCGGCGCCGTCGGTGGCGCGTGCGGCCTCGCGCTGTCGCTGGCCATCGGTGTCGTCAGCCACTACGAAGGCACCGAGCTCGAGGCGTATCCGGATCCGGTCGGCATACCCACGATCTGCACAGGCCACACCGGCCCGACCGTTGAGCTTCACCAGACCAAAACGCCGGAAGAGTGTGAGGCGCTACTCGCCGGCGACCTCGGTACCGCATTCGATGCCATCGACCGCAACGTATCGCCGGAGATCAATGCGACGATGCCGCCCGCCCGCCGTGCCGGAATCGCCTCGTTCATTTTTAACGTCGGTGTGGGCGCATTTCAGCGCTCGACCCTGCTCGAACAGCTCAACGCCGGCAACGTCCGCGCCGCCTGCGATCAGCTCAAGCGCTGGGTATACGCCGGCGGCCGACAACTCGCCGGGCTGGTCAAACGACGCGCCACCGAGCGCGAACTGTGTTTGATGGGGCTCGAATGAAGGCCCGGATTCTCGCGGCTCTCTTCGCCGTCGCTATTACCGCAGCTGCTGCCGCCGGCTGGCTCACTCGGGGCTGGCTCGAAGATAGCCAACGCCTGACAGCCATCGAAGCCGCGCAGGCCACCGCCGACAAAGCACTGGCCCGCGAATCCGTCATCGCCGGCGTCGTCGAAGCCCGGCTCTCAACGCTCGACGCCAACGAACGCGTCATCGACCGGGGAATCGTCCGTGAGATTGAAAAACCGATGTATCGCAACGTCTGTCTCGGTGCTGATGCTGTCCGCCTGCTCAACAACGCCGCCGCCGGGCGAGCCCCCGATTCAGCAGAACCTGATACGCAAATGCCCGACGACGCTACCCCCGCTGACTGACGGCACCGGCGGTGATCTCGTGCTGACCATGCGCGATTGGGCCTGGCAGTACCACGACTGTGCGACGAGACATAACGGCCTAGTCGACGCCCTGAACGGAACGGACGCCCTCGATGAAGAAACTGACCGCCCTACGCCAGCATCTGATTGACGCCGTTCCCGGGCTCGCCCGCGATCCCGACAGACTGCTGACGTTCGTCGAAGATGGCTCGATTGAATTCGCCCGCGGCCCCAACCTCTCCCACGGCTACACGTTCACCGCCCAGCTGGTGCTGACGGACTACGCCGACGAAATCGACGCAGTGATGATTCCGCTGCTCGACTGGCTCTCGATCTACCAGCCCGATCTCGATCCGAAGCAAGCCGTCTCGTTCGAAGCCGAGATCCTCAGTAACAGCGCCGTCGATCTCGCGCTACGCGTCCAGCTAACCGAGCGCGTCGTCGCTCGCCGAGACTGTGAAACCGGCCGCATCGAAGCCGAGCACCGCATGCCCAAGTTCGAAGATCCCGCCTGTGGCGTGCGCTGGGAACTGCTGATCCGCGAACGCCTCGGCGGCGATTTTATCTCCATCGCCGAGTGGGAAACGCCGGGAGAAGATAGTGGCCAGCGATGATCTCCAGCAGCTCGACGACTGGCTAGGCCCGCTCCTCGCCCGCCTCCAGGCGCATGAACGTCGCCGCCTTGCCCGCCTGGTCGCAACCGACCTGCGCCGCAGCCAGCGCGAACGCATCAAGAGCCAGCACAACCCCGATGGCTCCCCGTTCGCCCCGCGCCGCTCCCGCGATCGCCAGGGCACCATCCGTCGCGATGCCATGTTCTCCAAAATCCGCACTGCAAAATATCTGCGCACAAGATCCAGCCCCAACGCTGCCACCGCCGGCTTTTTCGGCCGCGTGGCCAGCATCGCCCGAACCCATCAATACGGCCTGCGAGATCGAGTTACCGAAAACGGCCCCCGCGTGAAGTACGCCGAACGCGAATTGCTCGGGTTCAGCGATGCCGACCGGAAGCGCGTCAGCGACGGGATCCTCGATTTTCTGGACGGCGACCTGTAGCCGCCCGTTCTACAACGCGCACCGCTCGCCAGCCGCCGCCACCGTGAGGACGATAGCGGCATAGCCACTCAGCCCGGACCGTCATGAACTCCGTCGAAATTGCCCGACTGCTCAACAATCTGATCCGCATCGGCACGGTCGAAAAAATCGATCACGCTGCCGCTCGGGTGCGCGTGCAGTCCGGCGATCTGCTCACTGACTGGATCCCTTGGCGCGAGCAACGCGCCGGCAAGACCCGCACATGGAACCCGCCGACGAAAGGCGAGCAAGTCTTGCTATTCGCCCCCGGCGGCGAGATGCGCGGCGCCATCGTAGTGATGGGCATCAACTCCAGTGAAAACCCTCCGCCGGTCAACGACCCAAACCTGACCCACTGGCTAATGCCGGACGGCGCCGTGATCGAGTACGACCACGAAGCGAGCCACCTACGCGCCACGCTCCCCGGCTCGGCATCGATCGACGCCCAGGCCGACGTCACCGTCACCACCGCCGCCAAACTCACCGCCACGGCCAAAGGCGGCGCGATCGTCAACGCCAATACCGTCATCAACGGCAACCTCACGCTGAACGGCAATTTCAGCCAGCCGAGCGGCAAGACCGCGACCATGGCCGGCGACGTCAAATTCACCGGCGCCGTGACCAGCAACGGCAAGAACATCAGCTCGAGCCACACGCATGACGACGTCCAGCGCGGCAGCCAACAATCGGGCGAGGTCTCCTGATGGCTGGCATGAACCGCATCACCGGCACAGCGCTAGACGGCGTCGAACACATCCGCCAATCCGTCGCCGATATCCTCACCACACCGATCGGCTCCCGCGTCATGCGCCGGGATTACGGCTCGCTGCTGCCCGAACTGATCGACCAGCCGCTCAACGGCGCCACCGCGCTGCGCGCCTACTCGGCAACCGTCGTAGCCCTCATGCGCTGGGAACCGCGGATCCGCGTCAAACAGATCACTCGCACCGTCTCCACCGAGCGCCCCGGCCGGCTGACGCTGGCGATTGCGGCAAACCGAGTCGACACCGGCGACGGTGAGCCTATCGACGTGCAGGTGACGCTATGACCACCGCGATCGACCTCTCCCAGCTCCCCGCGCCGGACGTCATCGAGACCATCGATTTCGAGACGCTGCTCGCCGAGCGAAAGTCGCGCCTGGTCGCGCTCTACGCGGCCGATGAGCGCGCCGACCTCGCCGCACGTCTCGAACTCGAATCCGAGCCGCTGAACAAGCTGCTGCAAGAGAACGCCTACCGCGAGATCGTCTTTCGCCAGCGCATCAACGAGGCGGCGCGCGCCAACATGCTCGCCTTCGCCCGCGCGTCAGATCTCGACCAGCTCGGCGCGAATTTCGACGCCGAGCGGCTGGTGATCGACGCCGGCGACCCGGACGCCGTGCCGCCGGTATCGGCCACGCTCGAGAGCGACACCGAATTCCGCTCACGCATCCAGCTCGCATTCGAATCGCTTTCCGTCGCCGGCCCCGTCGGTGCGTATGAGTTCCAAGCCCGCGCCGCGCATGCGGACGTGCTTGACGTCTCTGTCGAGAGCCCCGAGCCGGTCGATGTCATCGTCACGATCCTTTCCCGCTCCGGCGATGGCATTCCCGGCGCCGATGTGCTCGACGCCGTGCGTGATCACATCGACGAGCGCCGGCCGCTGACCGATCGTGTCACCGTGCAGCCGGCCACCCTCGCCGACTATGCGATTACCGCCACGCTGACGCTCGAGGACGGCCCGGACGCCGATGTCGTCGAAACCACCGCACGCCAACGCCTCAACGCCTACGTCGATTCACGCCACCGCCTCGGCGCCTGGGTCACGCGCAGCGGTATCCACGCCGCATTGACGGTCGAGGGCGTCGCCGCCGTCACCCTCACCGGCTGGTCTGATCTCCGCGCCGAGCCCAGCCAGGCGCCCAGCTGCACGGCCGTCACCGTCACGACAGTGAGGCGCACATGAGCCAGCTACTGCCCCCGAACCGCACCGCGCTCGAGCGCCGCACCGCCGAGGCGCTCGTCATCGAGCCGCCGGTGCCGTTGCGAACGCTCTGGGATCCGGCCACCTGCCCGGCGCACCTGCTGCCGTTTCTGGCATGGGCCTATTCCGTCGACCACTGGTCGTCGGCGTGGTCGGAGCGCGTGCAACGCAATGTCATTGCCGCATCGTTCGACGTGCATCGTATGAAAGGCACCCGCACCGCGATCGATCGGGCGCTCGGCGCCCTGGGCGTCGACGTAACGATTGCCGAATGGTTCGAGACCACGCCGAACCTTGAGCGCGGCACGTTCAACGCCACGCTCTACGTCAACGAGAACCTGGTACCGGATGCGCCGGCGCTGATCGGTCCCGAGCTCTACGAAGAGCTGCGCGCAACGATCGACGCCGCCAAGAACGCCCGCAGTCACTACAGCCTGCGCGTCGGCGTGAAGTTTGGTCCCAACACGCTCGGAGCCGGGGGCGGCATGAGCGCCGGCGCGCTGAGCGACAACGACGCTCGCCCGATCTATCGCCCCGTCGCGGCGACTGCCGGTCTCGTCACGGCGGCCACGGCAACGCCCGGCGCGTTCACATGTCGCGATGCGTCAGCCGATTATCGAACGCCCACGCTGCGCAGTGGATTGGCCGCCGGTGCCGCGACCACCGCCCGCGCCGTCGGCCGATTCAGTACCGAATCCCGCAACCGCGCCTCGATCGCCCCGGCCCGACTGCTCGCCGCCGCCACCTGCCGCGCATTCGCACTCACACACCGAACAATGGAGACACCCGCATGAGTACGGCCCTCGTCCCGGTCATCACGCTCGACGGCATCAACGCCGTATTCAACGCCCAGGGCGACGGCGTCGCCGCGCGCATCACGCATATCGCCCTGGGTGACAACGGCCGCACGCCCAGCGCCAACGAAACCGGGCTCAAAAATGAACGCCGCCGCATCGAGATCGCCGACGGCGAACGCATCGGCGACCAGCAGATCCACGTCACCGGCGTGGTCGATGGTGACGGCCCGGAATTCTGGGTGAGAGAAGTCGGATTCATCCTGGATAGCGGCGCGATGCTCGCCGTCTGGTCGGACACCCGACCGCTCGCTTACATCTCCAATTCGGTACCGCTGCTGCTGGCCTTCGATCTCCGGCTGGAAGCCCTGCCCGCCGAATCCGTGACGGTCGAGAGCACCGGCGCGGATCTCTCACTCGCCGCCTGGGGCGAGCAGTACGCAGCGAACGCGGCGGCGACGCTCGCCAACATGTCCGAGACGTTAAAACTTCACTTCCGCGTGCTGGAGCTTGAGAAGCGATGAGCGCACCGCTGATCAGCGTCGTCGCCGGTACCACCTACGCGTTCGAGGTCGAGTGGTCGACCGAAGACGCCGAACGCTCAACGCCAGTGGACCTCACTGGGGCGACAGCGCGATTCGTCATCGCGACGGCCGCGCGCGACCTGGTCGAGCTGACGGAGGCCGACGGCATCACGATCACGCCCGAGACCGGCGCCCTCGCCGTTCGGATCCCGCCGCTGGCCACTGTTGGATGGGAGCCTACGGACTGGAACGGCGCCCGCTATGAACTACGCGTGACGCTGGGCCGAGACGTCTACTCGCTGCTGATCGGGGCCGCCCGTCTGCTGGACGGTGTCATCGACGACTGAGGACCACATGAACCAGAAACACCGCATTGACGTACGCCTGGCCGGCGGTCAGACGATCACCATCAAACGCCCCGAAGCACCGCGCCAGGTCGTCAGCGCCGGGCGCCAAGGGCCGGCCGGCACGCTCTCGGTCCATGACCTCGCCCGCGTCAACGCCGCCGTGGCGCAATCCGCCGAAGCCTCGCGCGAGGCCCGCGCCGCGAATCGCGCCGTCACGGATCTCGTCGCCGAGCTCACTAACGTGTTCGACCACACCACCGGAAAAACCGAGGCCATGACATGAGCCTGACCGAACAGATTTCAGGGCTTCGCACCGCGATCAGCAATGCCCTCGGCGCGATCGACGGCAAGCTCCGCAACAAGGCGAACCTCGAGGACATCTACCCGCGCACCTATCTCGACAACGCCGAGAACACTCTAGGCGCCGGCGCATCTCGCGCTGCCCGCCTGACGACCGCGCGCGCAATCAGCCTCGGCGGCGATGGCCAGGGAATCGTGACATTCGACGGATCCGGCGACGTCACACTGACGCTCACCGTGCCTGCGCTCGCCGATAAAGCGGACATCGCCGACACCCTGACGCCCGCCCAAATCGATGCCCGGGTCCAGGCACTGATCGGATCGGCTCCTGAGGCACTCGACACGCTTAACGAACTCGCGGCCGCGCTCGGCAACAACCCGAATTTCGCCGCCACGGTTCAGCAACAGCTTGGCGAGAAAGCGACCAAGGCGCGCGTCGACGCGCTCGAGCAGACGCTGAGTGATGGATTCGTAGAACTCGCCGACGCCTTCCGCGACGGCATCACGCAAATCAACACCACGACAGGAGCATGACCATGAGCGTTATGGATGAAATGAAAAACGTCGTCACCGTCGGCCGGGAATTGCTCTCGACCGTGAGCGGCAAGATGAGAGAGATCGACGATAAAGTCGATGAAGCGACGGCGAGTGTGCCTAATACGCTGCGAAATATGCTCGATATTCAAACATTTGTCGATGGAATCAGCGGCGATGACAAAAACTCGGGTGAATTATCAAGTGCCCCTAAAAAAACGCTAGCGAGCGCTCTTGAGAGAGGTGTTTCGGGCTGTACGCATAAGATTTTTTTAGGGGAAGGTCAAACGTACGTCGTTGATAAAAGCATCAGTTTTAATAATCAAAATCTGATGCTGTACAACTCAGGAAATGCAGGAACCCTGAGTAGCCGCGCCGTTGTTTACTTCAAGGGTTCGACGGATAAAACGCCTTTCTCTTGGAGTCTGACACAAGGCTCTTTAACATTTTACGGTCTAGTTATTCGTCACCCCGCAGCAGACGGAATTATTCCTGAATCGGCATCCGAGATTTCAAACGCGCTGATTCGTAGCGTTGGGGCCATCGTGGCGCTCGATTATCGCTACAACCTCGCAACAACAGTGGAATTCGGAGAAAGCCCGTATTCGATATTGGTCACAGCAGACCGAGCACTCGCGACACTGGTGCTCGCTGTATCCGAAGCGACGGGGATCGCTGGCAAGTTGGTCGCGAATCGCTACGGAGGTGCTGCACTGATCCGCGTCGGAGCACATTCTTCTGATGAAGGTATAGAGATGTATCCGGCAGGCGCTGATGCCGTCTCTTTTGATTATCTGATTCCCTGAACCGAGGACAACACATGAAGATAAACTATGACAACCGTACGTACTACGCAGGTAGCCGCGAGCAATTTGAAGCGCAGGGATTGCCAGATGCGATCATCGACGCCGCGATCGCCGACCAGCAGTGGGCCGAAATCCGCGCCCGCCGCGACGCTCTCCTCCGGGCAAGCGACTACGCCGTGATGCCGGACTACCCGCTGACCGACGAGCAGCTCGCCGCCGTCAAACAGTATCGCCAGGCCCTGCGCGATATTCCCGAGACTGCCGATGCTCCAGATGCGATCGAGTGGCCCGAAAAACCGGAGGTACTGTCATGAGCCGATCCAACTGGGAACACGTCGGGTTCGCCTTGCTGATCATGATCACCCTCTCGGCGTTACTCGCCCTGATCGGGGTCGAGAGCCCGGTACTCATCGGCTTCGCCGTCGCTGTGACATGGTTCATCGCGCGCGAATGCACTCAGCATGAGTACAAGCTCGGCGTGCATCGCGGCTGGACCTGGGGCGAAACACTGCCGGTGAAATGGTGGGAAGGAATCGCGAAAGGCTGGACGCGGGATTCCCTGCTCGACTGGCTCGCCCCGCTGATCGCCTGCCTGCTGCTGCTCATCGCGCTCTCGCTGCTGCCGGCTCCGAGCTGACGCGATCATCGCTGACCACCGAAGCCCGCCACGCGCGGGCTTTTTCGTGTCCGCTCCTCAAGAACGTCATCCTCAGGCCGATGAACCTTTGACATTCATTGACGCGGGGATCTCGTGAAAAAAGCCACTGTCTTTCTCGGGGCAATTTTACTGGCGTTAACCACAGGTCTAGCTCATGCCGACCGTCAACTGTCGGAAACCATGATCAGGAACGCCAAAGAAGCCGGATTTACAGGCTGCGAAGACACGATGAGGCGCGTATATGACAGCTTTCCCGGTGATAATATAAAAACTACAACAGTAGCCAACCAATCTACAGACTTTATAAGATTCATTTCCACCGCTGGGCATCAAGGCGAGGCGATGTTAAAAGACACTACCTTTATAAGGCACGAAGACAGGTGCGCGGCCACCACATCATTGCAGCTTACCTCTTCTAAAAGCTGCGCAGCACTGCTCGCCTACGATGAAAGACTTGAATATGAGGGAGAGACTCCAGATTACTTATGGTTTTCAGCGAAAAACTCTTCCGCAACAACTGTCTTGAAACAAATAAATGGCGTCTGCCATATCACCGTTAGCAATTATTCGAGCAGCTAACACACGCCCCGTCCTGTTGAAGCCCGCCGCCCGGCGGGCTTTTTCATGTCTACGCGCCACGGCCAGCTGCGCGGCCACCGCCGATAATGGTAGAGCCCCGTTCTACAACGCCAACCGCTCGCCCCAGCCTACCAGCCCCCACACCATGAACGCCTGACCATTCCCATCGCTCCCCTGATCAGGACTCGACATGGCTCTCGACCAATACCACCACGGCGTTCGCGTCGTCGAAATCAACGACGGCACGCGCACCATCCGCACCGTTTCCACCGCCGTTATCGGCGTCGTCTGCACCGGCCCGGATGCTGACGCCAACGCATTCCCGCTCGACACCCCGGTCCTCGTCACCAGCGTCTCCAGCGCCATCGGCAACGCCGGTACCCAAGGCACGCTGCGTCGCACGCTGCAGGCGATAGCCGACCAGGCCAGCCCGATCGTGGTCGTCGTGCGCGTCGCTGAGGGTGACGACGAAAGCGAAACGACCTCGAACGTCATCGGTACCGTGACAGAGAACCACCGCCGCACCGGCCTGCAGGCGCTACTAACCGCTGAGAACCGACTCGGCGTCAAACCGCGCATTCTCGGCGCACCGGAACTCGACACCCAGCCGGTGGCCACCGCCCTCGTCAGCATCGCGCAGGATCTCCGCGCGTTCGCCTACGCCTCGGCGTTTGGTGCCAACACGCTGACCGACGCGACGAGCTATCGCGATCAGTTCGGCGCCCGCGAACTCATGATCATCTGGCCCAACTTCGAAGCGTTCGACACCGCCGCCGAGGAAACCGTCACCGTCAGCGCCGTCGCCCGCGCGCTCGGCTTGCGCGCCAAGCTGGATACCGAAAACGGCTGGCACAAAACCATCTCCAACGTCACCGTCAACGGCGTCACCGGCATCAGCGCCGATGTGTTCTGGGATCTTCAATCGCCGGACACCGACGCTGGCATCCTCAACGCCGCCGACGTCACCACACTCATCAATCAATCCGGCTACCGCTTTTGGGGCTCGCGCACCTGCGCTGGCCCGGAATCCCTGTTCCCGTTCGAGAACTACACCCGCACCGCGCAGATCCTCGCGGACACGATCGCCGAGGCGCATCTCTGGGCAATCGATAAACCGCTCCACGCCTCGCTGGCGCGGGACATCATCGAAGGCATCAACGCCAAGATGCGCGAACTCAAGTCGCTGGGCTACATCGTCGACGGCCGCGCCTGGCTGAACGAATCGCTGAACACCGCGACATCGCTCAAAGCCGGCAAGCTGCGCATCGATTACGACTACACCCCGGTACCGCCGCTCGAGGATCTCGGGTTCCAGCAGCGCATCACCGACACCTACCTGGCCGACTTCGCCGACCGCGTCGCCGCGCTCAGCTAATCGCCACCGAACAACGACAGGAGCCTGACACATGGCACTCCCCCGCAAACTCAAATCGATGAACCTGTTCGGCAACGGCGACAACTGGCAGGGCACCGTTCAGTCCGTCACGTTGCCCACCCTGGCCCGCAAAATGGAGGAATGGCGCGGTGGCGGCATGGACGGCACCGTCGGCATCGATACCGGATTCGACGGCCTCATGACGTGCGAGTGGACCGTCGGCGGTCTCGTCGAGGCCATCTTCGACAATTTCGGCTCCAGCCGAATCGACGCCGATCTACTCCGCATGACCGGCAGCTACGAGTCTGATGACGACGAGGAAAAAATCCCCGTCGAGGTCGTCATGCGCGGCCGTCACACCGAGATCGACATGGGCGATGCCCAGGACGGCGAGAACACCGAACACACCGTCACGTCGACGCTCAGCTACTACAAGCTGAACATCAACGGCGCCACCGTCATCGAGATCGACCTTCCGACGATGCTGTTTGTCGTCAACGGCGAAGACCGCTACGCCCAGCGCCGCGCCAATATCGGCCTGTAATCGGTGCATTACGTCAGCCCCGACAGAATCCCGCCACCCCCGCCGGGGTGGTACGACCTTGAAACGAGAGTGGAACCCATGACCGAGAAAGCCGCCAAGACCAGCGCCAAAACCTCCGACCCGATCGAGCTCGACGAGCCGATCAAACGCGGGGAAACCACCATCGACACCATCACCCTGCGCAAGCCGTCCGCCGGCGAACTGCGCGGCGTGGCCCTGGCCGACGTGCTCCAGCTCAACACCGACGCGTTGATCAAACTGATTCCGCGCCTCTCGAATCCCAGCCTCACCGAGCCCGAAGTGCGCCAGATGGACCCTGCAGACCTGGTCCAGCTCGGCGGCGAGATCGCCGGTTTTTTGCTCTCGAAGCGGGCCAAGGGCGAGGCCGCATAAGCCTGCCCGGCAACGTCGAAGACGCGATGGCGGATCTCGCCATCGTGTTCCACTGGACCCCCACCGACTGCGCGGAATTCACCCTCCGCGAACTGATGGACTGGCGCGAGCGCGCCCGCAAACGCTCATCCTCCGAGGACTCCCATGGCGCGCGATCTCAAACTCCAGGTCATCCTCGACGCCGTCGATAAGGTCACCAAGCCGCTCAAGCGCGTCACCGAAAGCAGCAGCGAAACCGCCAAGGCACTGAAGGCCAGCCGCGATCAGCTCAAGAACCTGGAACGCGCCCAGAAAGACCTACGCGGGTTCAAGGAACTCAAGCGCCAGGCATCCGAAAGCGGCGACGCACTGAAAGCCCAGCGCGAACGGGTCAAAGAGCTATCGCGCCAGCTGCGCACCACCGAAGGCGATACCGCCGAGCTCAACCGCGAGCGCGACCAGGCCATCAAGAAAGCCCGCGAACTCTCGCGCCAGTATGCCGCCCAGACCGACAAGGCCCGTACCCTGCGCCGCGGCCTGCGCGATACCCACGGCATGACCGGCAAACTGTCGGACGCCGAGCGCGATCTCGGCCGCAAGATTCGCAGCACCACCGACGACATCGATCAGCAGCGCCAGCGCCTACGCAGCCTCGCCGACGCGCAGCGCCGGGCGCAGCAAGCCTCCGACCAATTCCATCGCGGCATCGGCCGGACGAACGCCATCCGCGGCGCCGGCATGACTGGGCTGGCCACCGGCGGCGCCGGTCTCTATGCCGGCGCCCGGATGCTCGCGCCGGGCGTTGCCTACGGCGAGCAAATGAGCGCCGTGCAGGCCGTCGGTCGATTCGACGCCGATGATGAGCGTTTCAAGGCGCTCAAGCAGCAATCACGCGATCTCGGATCCTCGACCGCCTTCAGCGCCAGCGAAGTCGGCGCCGGCCAAGAGTTCCTGCTCCGCGCCGGCATGAGTGCCGAAGCCATCAAGACGTCAATGGGCGACGTGCTCAACCTGGCGTTGGCCAACAACACCGAGCTGGGGCGCACCGCGGATATCGCCTCCAACATCGCCGGCACCTTCAAGATCGACCTCGAGAAAGAGGGGTCGATGGGCCACGTCGCTGATGTGCTATCCGCCACGGCCAGCCGAGCCAACGTGGATCTGGAAAAACTCGGCGAAACCGTCAAATACCTAGGCGGCGCAGAAGATCTCGACCTGACGCTGGAGCAAGCCAGCGCCATGGCCGGTCTGCTCGGCAACATCGGCATTCAGGGCAGCCAGGCCGGTACCACGCTGCGCGGAATGATGAACAGGCTGACCGACCCGTCGAAGGAAGCCGCCGGCGTCATCGAGAACCTCGGCATTCAGGTATCCAATGCCGACGGCCAGATGCGGGACATGCCCGACATCCTCCGCGACATCAACGCCGCCACCAAGGATCTCGGCAACGCGGATCGCAAACAGGCGTTACAGCAGATCTTCGGTGCCGAAGCCGGCAGCGGTATGGCCGAGCTCGTCAGCCAGATGAGTACCGGAGCGCTGGATGATCTGATCGCCAAGCTGCAGGTAGCGAACGGCGAAAATGACCGCATGGCCAAGACCATGGCCAACAATATCGGTGGCGATCTCAAGGGCCTGAAATCGGCCTGGGAAGAGGTCGGCATCTCGATCACCGACACAAACGAAGGCCCGCTGCGAGGCCTGATCCAGAACATCACCGCCATTACCCGCGGCGTCGGCAACTGGATAAAACAGAATCCTGAACTCGCCGGCGGCATCGCCAAGGCCGCCGCCGGCCTCGCCGCGCTGGTCGCCGTGGGCGGCGCGTTCACTATCATGCTGGCCTCGATCCTCGGTCCCATCGTCACCGTGCGCTATGGCCTCGCCATGCTCGGCGTCCAAACCGGCGGTCTGGGCGGCAAGGTCTTCTCTTTTACCAGCAAGATCCTTCCGGCGCTGGGTAACGCCCTGCTCTGGGTTGGCCGCGTGTCCGCTATCGTGGGGCGCGCCTTCCTACTCAACCCGATCGGCCTCGCCGTCACCGCGATCGCCGGTGCCGCGTATCTCATCTATCGCAACTGGGGTTCCATCTCCCAGTTCTTCAAGGGCCGCTGGGCCGAGGTCAAAGCCGCGTTCGATGGCGGCATCGGTAGCGTCATGCAGCTGCTACTCAACTGGAATCCGATTGGGCTGCTTTATCGCGGCATCACCGCCGCGCTATCCGCGCTGGGCGTCGACATCCCCGAGAAATTCAGCACTCTGGGCGGCGCCATCGTCGACGGCCTGATCGGCGGCGTTACCGGCAAGCTCGGTGCCATCAAAGACACCATCACCGGCCTCGCCGGCAGCGTGAAGGGCTGGTTCGCCGATGTGCTGGGTATCAACAGCCCGTCGCGCGTGTTCGCCGAGTTCGGCAGCTGGACGGTCGAAGGCCTGATCAGTGGGCTAACCAGTAAGCTCGCCGCACTGAAGGACAAAGTCACCGGCATCGCCAGCAGCGTGAAAGGCTGGTTCGCCGACAAGCTCGGCATCCACTCCCCATCCCGCGTGTTCGCCCAGCTCGGCGGCTACACCGTGGACGGCCTGAACGTCGGCCTCGATCGCCAGCGCGACGAACCCGCCCGCCGGATTGACGAGATCGCTCGCCGTGTCAAACGTGCCGGCGCCGGCATCGCCCTGGGCGCGATGTCACTACCCGCCGCCGCTGCGCCCGCGATCGATGTCTCACAGATGCCGGACATGCCCGGGGTCCGGGCCAGCATTGAGCGGCCCCAGCTACCCGACCTCGACACGATCCGCGCCCCGCGCATCGACGTGCCGCAACTGCCGTCGCTCAACGCCCCGCGCATCGAGACACCGCGCCTACCGGATCTACCCGGCATCCGCGCCAGCATCGAACGGCCCCAGCTGCCCGACCTCGGCACGATCCGCGCCCCGCGCATCGATGTACCGCAGCTGCCGTCGCTCAATGTCCCGCGCATCGACACGCCACGCCTGCCGGATCTGCCCGGCATTCGTGCCAGCATCGAACGGCCCAAGCTGCCCGATCTCGGCACGATTCGCGCGCCGCGCATCGACGTGCCGCAAGTGCCGGCGCTCAACGTCCCGCGCATCGAGACACCGCGCCTACCGGATCTACCCGGCATCCGCGCCAGCATCGAACGGCCCCAGCTGCCCGACCTCAACACGATTCGCGCGCCGCGCATCGACGTGCCGCAACTGCCATCGCTCAACGCCCCGCGCATCGACGTGCCGCAACTGCCGTCGCTCAACGCCCCGCGGATCAACATGCCGGCAATGCCGGATCTCGCCGCCCTGCGTGTGGGGCTGGATCTACCCGAGCTGCCCACGATCGATGCCAGCGCCGAGCCGATCCAGTTCGACACCCGCCCGCCGATCAGTGCCGGCGGTGGCCAGCAGGTCAACGACAACAGCATCACCCTCGGCGACATCAACGTCACCGCCTCGCCAGGCATGGACGAGCAAGCGCTAGCCCGCAAAGTCGCGCAGGAAGTCCAGCGCGCCCTCGCCGACGCCCAGCGTGAGCAAGCCGCCCGCGGCCGCTCGTCGATGTGGGACCGCGAATAGCGAATCAGAAAAGGAGATACCCGCGATGCTCATGGCGCTCGGCATGTTTGTGTTCGAAACCAGTAGCGTGCCCTACCAGCAACTCCAGCGCGCAACAGAATGGCGCCACGCCTCACAGTCCCGAGTTGGCGACCGGCCGGCGTATCAGTTTATCGGCCCGGGAACGGACACCATTACCCTCACCGGCACCTTGCTACCGGAATTCACCGGCGGGCGGCTGGACCTGGACGATATCCGCGACATGGCTGATCAGGGCAAGGCGTGGCCATTGGTTGAAGGTACCGGGCGGCAATATGGGCTGTGGGTCATCACCAAGGTCAATGAAACGTCGAGCGTGCTGTTTCGTGACGGCGCCGCCGGAAAGATCGAATTCACGCTCTCGCTCGAGCATGTCGACGATGACAGAACCGACCTGCTCGGCGATTTCACGACCTCATCACTCGCCCGCCTCGCCGGGGCCTACGCATGAGCGCCGCCAACGGCTACCACCGCCCTGGCTATCGCATCACGCTCGACGGGCAGGACATCACCCCGCGCATCAACGGCCGGCTGATCAACCTGCGCATCACCAGCCAGCGCGGTGGCGAAGCCGATCAGCTCGATATCAGCCTGACCGATCATGACGGCCGCCTGGCGCTGCCCCCTCACGGCGCCCCGCTGAATGTCGCCATCGGCTGGCACGACGAGGGCCTTATCGATCGCGGCGTGTTCATTGTTGACGAGGTCGAGCACAGCGGCTCGCCGGACCGGGTCACCATCCGCGCCCGCGCCGCCGACATGCGCAACTTGCTACCCGGTAAGCGCTCGCAGTCCTGGCATGACATCACCATTGCCGAGATCGTCGACACCATCGCCAAACGGCACGACCTCACCCCGATCATCGGCGAGACTCTGGGCGGCATCCGCATCGGACATATCGACCAGACCGACGAATCGGATCTCAATTTCATCACCCGGCTGGGCAAGCGATTCGACGCCATCGCCGCGGTGAAATCCGAGCGCATGCTGTTTACGCTTGCCGGTGAAGCACTCACAGCCAGCGGCCTCGCCCTGCCCCGCGTCTCGCTCACTCGCCGCGATGGCGACCAGCACCGCTACAGCCGCACTGATCGCGACAGTTATACCGGCGTGCGCGCCTACTGGAACGACACCGCCGGCAGCAAACGGAAAACGGCCATCGCCGGTACCGGTGACAAATTCAAGGATCTGCGCGATACCTACGCCACCGAAGCCGATGCCCTCGACGCCGCCAAGGCCGAGCTGCGCCGCATCAACCGCGGCAAAGCCACGTTCGAACTGACCCTCGCCCACGGCCGTGCCGACCTCATGCCCGAAACGCCGCTTACACTCACCGGCTGGAAAGCCGGCATCGACGGCCCCGACTGGCTCACCACCCAAGTCGAAGACAGCCTCGACGGCAACGGCTACATCACCCGTGTACGGTGCGAGTTGGCAACATCTCTTTTGTCTGAGCGAACTGCTTAAGAGGTATTGTGAAACGCCACATACCCATATACGGTAGATTTTTGTACACCTACCACTACATGGTGTGCATTTTCAAAACTCGATATTGGTGTGAGGTGAGCGTTATGAGCAGAAAAGAGCATCATGTCGTCCCGAACCCGGATGGAGGATGGGACGTAAAACGGGACGGTGCTGATCGATCCAGTGGCCACTTCGATACGAAAGCGGAAGCTATGGATTACGGTCGGGGTGTTAGCCAAAACCAGGGTACCGAGCTAATTCCTCATGGCCGTGATGGGAAAATCCAGAACCCCGACAGCCATGGCAGAGATCCGAATCCGCCCAAAGACAAAAATTGAGCCCAACCATCAGGTCCTTTTAGGGCCTGATGCATTATCAGTGCCTTACCCCTAAAATCCGCGCCTGCTGAAACCGGAGCCCAGCATGCGCTTATTGATTTTCGTTCTCTCGCTACTCGCCCTACCCGCCCTCGCCGCGCCGCCCACTTCCTTCTCCGCCGCCAAGCGGATCGCCGAGGACCAGGTCTACTACGATCAGGATCAGACGTTCTACTGCGGCTGCGAATTCGATTTCGATGCGGGGCCGGATCTCGCGAGCTGCGGCTACGAGATCCGCAAACAGCCCAAGCGCGCCGCGCGGATCGAGTGGGAGCACGTCATGCCCGCTTATGATTTCGGTCGACAGCGCCAGTGCTGGCAGGACGGCGGGCGGCGCAACTGCCGCGCCAACGATCCCGTGTTCCGGCAGGCCGAGGCGGATCTGGTGAATCTCGTGCCATCGGTTGGCGAGGTGAACGGTGACCGCTCCAACATGCGTTACGGGATGATCGCCGGCGGCGACGCTTACCAGTATGGCCAGTGCCAAGCAAAGGTCAGTTTCCCCGAGCGCACCTTCGAGCCGCCGGCGGACGTGCGCGGTGACGTCGCACGCACCTACTGGTACATGCGCGACACCTACAGCATCCAGATCAGTCGGCAGCAACAACAGCTGTTCCAGGCGTGGGCCAACGCCGACCCGGTGAGCGACTGGGAGCGGGAGCGAAACCGGCGTATCGCCGCGATCCAAGGCAGCGGCAACCCTTATGTCGACGAGACGGCGCCGACGATCCGACAGGTGGCCGAGTCCCCGCGCCCGGAGCCACTTCAGTCAGCGAACGACGACGGTTTCAGCTGCACGACGCGCAAGACCTGCGGGCAGATGCGGTCCTGCGCCGAGGCGCGGTTTCACCTTGAGCAGTGCGGCAATGGTAGGCTGGACGGCGACAACGACGGCACGCCGTGCGAGTCTCTGTGTCGTTGAATCATTCAAAAAACGGTAATTGACGAGCTAGTCGATATGACGATTCAGATTCGGAATGCGCACTATATAAAATTAGGCTCGGGCGGCAGTTGGGAACGCGAGGCCATTGCCGAAGGTGTTCTGCTATTTGGGTATCACCAGACTCCCATGGAGATGTGCGAACGGGGAGACTGGGATGCAGTGAAGCAACTGTGGCTTGAGCGGCGGAAAGGTAGCGCTGGAGCAGCCACGCGAGACACGCAGCAGATAAGGACTTTTCACGAGTCGACTGCAGAGGACGTTTTCATCACGATCCATGACAGCTGTCTCTATTGGTGCCGCCCAACGGGAGCCGTTTGGCGTTTGGACGATGATAGACGTTGCCGCAAGACTTTGGACGGCTGGCATCGCCATTCGATTACGGGCACGCAGCTCTCGACGGATCAGCTTTCGGGCCGGCTACTGCGGGTGCAAGGGTTCAGAGGGACCATTTGTCAGGTCGGCCCCAAGGCGTATTTAGAGCGCAAGATCAACGGGATAGAATCACCCGACGTCTTAGCGGCTCGGCAAGCCGAGGAGGCGCTAGTTGCCGCCAATATCGCTCTGATGAAGCAACTGACATGGCAGGATTTCGAGCTATTAGTCGATCTCGTGTTCGCCGCCAGTGGATGGCGTCGCGTGGGTGTCATGGGCAAGACGCAGAAGCACGTCGATCTCGAGCTGCTACTTCCCACGACTCAAGAACGAGGCTTCGTGCAGGTCAAAGCTTCGACTAACCAGCAACAGTTCTTGGAATACTGGGAAACCCACGAGTTGAGCCAGACATTTCACAAGATGTTCTTCGTCTGGCATACGGGAAAGGTGGTGAAGCCTGAAGGCTGCGATGCACATCTGATTGGCCCCAACGATCTAGCCCGGATGGTAGTCGACGCGGGGCTGTCTTCTTGGCTCCGCGATAAGGCCTCCTAATCACACCACATACCGCCGCGCCTGGCTGACCACCACGCCCAACAGCATCTCGTCGTGAGCAAAGAGCGACTCCCGGCCGTGCAGCGGTATCAACCGCACGCGGCCGCCGATTCGCCAGGCTCTCGCCAGCAGATGCTCGCCTTCCACCTTGGCGATCGTCAGATCCTCATTGCCGATCATCCGGTCTTCGTCCGCGAT
Organism: Salinicola sp. V024; assembly: GCF_052645315.1. Classification (NCBI taxonomy): domain Bacteria; kingdom Pseudomonadati; phylum Pseudomonadota; class Gammaproteobacteria; order Oceanospirillales; family Halomonadaceae; genus Salinicola; species Salinicola sp. V024. Next base: position 345,941 of record NZ_JBQXYB010000002.1, on the reverse strand, counting down.
CAGCACATCGCCCTCGATCAGCGGGCCGTCGAAGCCAGCACCCGCCTTCAGCTCAACCGCGAAACAGCTCGCCGGCCAGCTTCCCAGGTCATAGCCAATCAACGCCGGATGCCCCAGCCCCATCATCAGCGGTCCCAGATATTGCACCTGCATGACGTCCCCACGTATGCAAAATTTTCATTATCGGCCCAAGCCGCGCCGTGGCCGGTCTCGTTCCGTTTTCGTCCACCGGGCTACCAAAGAATCATTTGCCCGGCGCTCGCTTTTCAATAAATACTGTATACCCATACAGCATTTCAAAGGAAGGCGAATGCACCATGTCCAACGTCAAACTGCTCGGCACCCTGCGGCCGGATTCACCCCGTCTTGAGATTCCCTGCCCCGACGTACTCGCCCGCTGCGGCATCGCCGGGTTCGCCAGCCCCGCGGAGGACTATGCCGGCCGGTCGTTCGATCTCAACGAGCGCTATATCAAGCACAAGGCCGCGACCTTCCTGTTCCAGGCCGTGGGCGACTCGATGGAGGAATACCGCATCCAGGAAGGCGATTACCTGATCGTCGATCGCTCCGTCACCGCCCGCGCCGGTCACATCGTGCTGGCGTTGGTGGAAGGCGAATTCATGGTCAAGAAGTGGATCGAGCGCGGCCAATGGCAACTGCTCTGCTCCGGCGGCAACCGTTACCCACCGATTCCCCTCAACGGCGTCGAGTCGCAGATCTGGGGCGTCGTGCGCTCGAACCACATCGAGTTCCCGGTATGATCGCGATCGTCGACTGCAACTCGTTCTACGTCAGCTGTGAACGGCTGTTCCAGCCTCACCTGAACGGCAAGCCCGTCGGCGTCATGAGCAACAACGACGGCTGCGTCATCGCGCTCAGCAACGAGCTGAAAGCGCTCGGCGTCAAGATGGGCACCCCGGCCCACTATCTGAAGGAACAGGTCGCCCGCGGCGAGATCACCCTGTTCTCGAGCAACTACGAGCTCTACGGCGATATCAGTAGCCGAGTCCAGGCGGTGCTCGAAGAATTCAGCGCCGGCATCGACCCGTATTCGATCGATGAATGTTGGGTCGACTTCTCTGGATTTGCCCCCGGCCAGCTCGAAGAGCACGCTCGGGAACTCCGGCGCCAGGTGAAGCAGTACACCGGCATACCCGTCTCGATCGGCGTCGCCCCCACCCGCACGCTGGCCAAGGTGGCCAACCGCGCCTCGAAGAAGATCGAAGGCTTCGGCGGCGTCTGCGTGCTCTACCCCGATAGCTCCCAAACCAAAGGCCTGTTGCAGCGTTTCGAATTGGGCGACGTCTGGGGCGTCGGCCGCCGCCTCGCCGAGAAGCTCAGCGGTATGGGTATCCGCAATGCCTGGGATCTCCGCTGCCAGAACGCCAAGGAGATCCGCCGCCGCTTCTCGGTCACGCTCGAGCGCACCGTGCTCGAGCTGCAGGAAACCCCCGCCATCGAGATGATCGGCATGGACTTCGCGCGCGAGCGCATCATGACCAGCCGCAGCTTCGGCCGGCTCACCAATGACAAGGGCGAGATCCGCGAGGCGATCCGGCAGCACGCCCAGCGCAGCGCCGAGAAACTGCGCAAGCAAGGCTCGCTCTGCCGCGCCGTGCTCGTCTTCCTGCGCACCAACCCGCACCGGCAGGATCTCGCCCAGCACAACCCCAGCATGATCATCGAACTGGACAACCCCACCGACGACGGCCGCACCATCGTCGGCGCCGCCATTCAGGTACTCGAACGCCTGCACGCGCCGAACAAGCGCTACATGAAAGGCGGCGTAATGTTGATGGAGATCTGCGACCGCGCCACCGAACAGCTCTCCCTGCTTAACGCGCCACAAAGCGACGCCGACCGGGAACGCAGCGAAAAGTTGATGGGCGTGATGGACGAACTGAATCAAAAGATGGGGCGCGGCACCGTCAGGATCGGCACGCCGAGTGCGGGCGCGGCCTGGCACCTGCGCTGCGCGCATCGATCGCCCCGTTACACGACAAGATGGGATGAGATACCGGGAGCCAAGGGTTAGGCCGGATTTAGGAGCCCCTCGTCATCCCCCTCGCCCGGCTTGTTCATGCGGGTAGAGACAGCCCAATGCGTGAACGCCTCGGCGGGGACATGGCGCACGAAGCGTCGGATGGTCTCGCGGTCGGTCAGGTTGGGATCCAGCCAGGGCTCGATGCTCTCATCGGTCAGAATCAACGGCATGCGGTCGTGAACGTCAGCCGCTGAACCGCGGGCGGGTTCGGTGATGATCGCGGCGCCCGGCTTGCCGTCGGCGCGCTCGGTCCAGATGCCGGCGAAGAAGAACGGCTCCCGATCCTCTCGGCACAGAAAGTGCGGCTGCTTCGGTTTGGTACCGGGCAGCCACTCGAACCAGCCATCGGCCGGGATCAGGCACCGATGACGCTGAAACGCCGCCTGGTAGAACTTGGAGGTGGCCACCGTCTCGACACGGGCGTTGATCGGCTGCGGCGCTGTCTCCCCCGCCCACTCCGGCTTATAGCCCCACCACACGTTATCGAACGTCAGTTGCGGATCATCCGCCTGCCGACGAATCGACGCGATCCACGTTCCAGGCGCCACGTTGTAGCGTGGCGCCGGGGGATGATCGACGCGAAGCTCACCGACGCGGTGAGCGAATCGCGGGTAGTTGCTGTAGAGAGAGAAACGGCTGCACATGGCTACAGGGTAGATGGCAATAGCGCTCTATGCCGCTGGACCAACGAGATCGAATTAACCGATGCGATGAGCGAATCGCGGAGTTGTGATTTATAGATAAACGCGGCTGAATACTCAGCTTGTTCAATAAATTAAATCAAAACTCATGCTGGCAATAAAACTTCAGCTTTATAAGTCAGATAGAAATATTCCAGAAGGTCTAAGCAGATATTATACACACAAGACCACTGCTTATCGTCTAGCTCGTAAATTGCTTCGCCTCTATCATAATCTTCATGATGAACATTTTGATTTCTCAATGCGTAAATAAAAGTAGAGAGGCGTTCCGCTAGAACACTTTGCTCGGGGTATGGAAAATCAGGGCTAAGTTTCACGCGTGACTGAAAACCTGCTAACTCACCCTGCTCATTGACATTGATATTTAGCTCATCTTTAATATCCCTAAGGTACAATGTGGAAAGAACTCCGTTAGTTGCTGCAAGTTGAAACATCTGCGCTAGAGAATCGCCATGTTTCAAATTCCAATCAATACTACTTTTAACAACTTTTTTTATGGAGCGTGACGACTGAGAAAGATTTAGCTTAGCTTTTAAATCAAGCATCCATGGAACATAGTAAAAACTTTCAAAACAACGAAATAGATCAACGAATGCTTGAGAGTAAGAGGACGAAATCAGGCTTCGGTAAATATTTGGTGAACTAGCATGAGGTAATGCAGACAAGCTTGTCAGCCTTTCAGGGTCGTAACTAAGCTCAGTGTGCGGTCTAAAACTTGGAAATTTCTGAGCAAGAACTACCTGAAGGTGGCTACTTTCGAACATTAGCAAAACGGGAATTTCAAACACTATAACTTGTTCATATAAACTCATAACATCATGGAGGGATACTTCGGGCGACTTAGCAAGAAATTCCGAGCCATCATATCCAAGAACATTGTATAATTCAGATAGAGTAACGGCGTCATCTACACTTATAGTACCAGACGAATTCACGAGAGCAAGAAAATGGCCATAATCAACCTCAACATAATCCAAGCCAAAATCGATCAAAGCATCTATCAAGTTTGGCTCTTGAAAAATCTGGGGTAATACCAAAGCAACATATTTGGCAGCATCTATGCTATAACATAGCATTTTATATCTAGGATATAGCCATGTAACACGTAAGCTTTCTGCATTAAATCCACGCAAAGCATGATCAATGTTTACCCTGTCCTCCTTGGTTAAACCTTCAGCATTAGTTTTATGATACCCCTCTATATACTGAACCTCCGCCTTATCACAAAGAGGCAGAAACATCCCTTTGATTTTATCTCTATGATTCATATGCTATCCCTGCGCTCTCCAACAAGGAGACATATCCGTGAGCTCGTAGGCATTATCTATCATGGATGCGAAAGCTTGACGGAAAAAATCTCGCTCATTCCTTCCAACTTGAGATACTTTTCGGTTAGATAACGCGGTATTTAATAGATCTAGTTGCAAAAAGTCTCTGAGCCGATTTTCATCCATAGCAGACATAGCTTTTAATAACTGGTCTAAACGGTCTGAAGCATCTTGCATTTTTTCCTCAGCAGCGTCCCAGTCAATTGCAAAGCCTGGCCCTTTGAAAAGAAAGTTAGAGAATGCCGTCACGAAGCCTACGAGAGCAGGAAAAGCAGCGAAGACCTTTCGGCCTGAAGTGAACTTCAGCTGGCCTTCATCAGTGAAAGCATCGGATATTCGATCAAACTGCGTATCAAACTTTGCCAAATAATCAAAAACTTTTACAAAATAGTCCAAAAAGAGATCGTTAGATAATGCTTCAACCATATCCAGCTTGGCGAAATCTTCCGCAACTCTATCTTTCAAATCTACTTCTGTACGCCGAGAAGAGAAGGTCAGAAACAGCTCAATTACGGCTTTACTTTGGTATTGACCAGCTTTAGTTCTTCTTCGGCTCTCTTCAGACTGAACAAATATCTCAGAAACGTTAACAACCTTTTCTTTTATTTTATTTAGTAGAGACTTGTAAACAGTATCTAGCTGACGAACAATATCCCAAGGCACCTGCCCGGTATTGAGGATAAGCATTCTGTATATTAAACTATGAACGTCCTCTGACATCCAGAACTCAACCCTAATTTCTCTTCTAGTTAACTCATCGCCCTCTAGCGCCTCAATAAGAGCTGTAGTCCTTTGCATGCCGTCGATTATCGAGATATCAGAAGAGAATCTTTGTACAAAATCTTCGATAGAAAACCCGTCGCCCCTCACTAATTTACGGTAAAAATCGCCATCCACAACAGCCCCTAAAACTAAAGGCGGCAAGACAGTTCCATCTCGAATGTCTTGTACCATACGGCCACGAATCTTGGATGCGGTCGTAGTTTTTAAAGGTGCCCTTTGCCCTTCAATATTACCCTTATTTCCGTATACGTCATATACAAGGCTTAAGTATCTATCAACTGACATTACGGTCATAATAGAAATACATTTATTTCGTTCATCAACTAACGGATGCGGCTCTACCGTGAACATATAATCACCGTGAATATAATTCGACTAAAGTTGTTTTCAGTTCAAAAAACCCTTCCCACCTTCCGCCATGCCTGCCCAATGATCTCCACCCCGCCGAGATCCTCCGGCTTTATCAGTTCCCGCTCATAGGCCGGGTTATCACTGATCAGTAGCCAAGCCCCACCGGCCACACGCTGTACGCGCTTTAGTCGTAGCTCATCACCCATACGCAGCAGGAACACACCATCCGGTGTGCGCTGGGCGCGATTGACCAGCACCTGTTCGCGGTCGCGGATCGTGTCGCCCATGGAATCGCCACGCGCGGTCACGCCGACCACCTGGGCCGGATCCACGCCCTCAGCCTCGAATAGCTCGACGGGCAGATAGAACGTCGACTGGATCGTCTCGGCATCGAACATGCGACCCGCCCCCGCTGCCGCCTCGATGTCATACATCGGCACTGGCTCGGTGCCTCTCATCAGGGCGACTGGTTCAGGAGAAGCCGTGATATCCAAACGAGATCCGTAAAGGACGAAATGCACGTCGACACCGATTTGCAGTATCCGTTCGAGATACGCGGTATCAGGATGCCGTTTGCCGGTTTCGTAGTTGGACTGCGCGACTTTCTTGACGCCGCCGATGGCGCCGAAATCCTCTTGAGACATACCCAATCGGGTACGCTCCTGCCGCAACCTTTCGCCAATGTTACTCAAAAAGGAATTCTCACTCTTGACAGATATCCGTTTGGATATCATTCTGAGTTCACAAAATCATTTAGCGTCACACTAACTCGGAGCTTACCCCATGGACGTCAAGCCGTCGAAGCCCACTCGTAGTCCGCGAGGCGTTGAAAAGCCTGTCGCGATGCGTCTTCTCCCCGAAGAGCGCGCCGAACTGGAGCGCATCGCGGGCGAGGAAGTGCGCTCGGCCGCCTCCATGGCCCGAATCATCTATCTGCGCGGTGTCAGCCATTACCGCCGTCACACCCCCACTCAACCGCCCATTCAGTAACGCAAGGAATCGCCGCCATGCAACAGAACAGCAAGCGCCTCCGCGCCCATCGCACTGGCATCAATCTGGATGAATACGAAGACAACCTGATCGATGCGCTGGTCGATTACACCGGCATCGAGAAAGCCGCCCTGCTGCGCCAGATGGTGATGCGGGAAGCGCTCGAAATGCTGGGCGTACGCGACATCCATGAGTTCGATGCCGTCAGTGTCGCTGTTTCGCAGACGATTCCGAAGCTCCATTAAGGCCCGCCAAAGGTCCTCAAGAGGTGCCCATGCCCAATACACGCCAAACCACGTTCGACGCCGACCCCGATACACAGCGGGTGCTGGAGGCGGTACGTGATCAGCAGGGGCTGGAAACGACCGATCAGGCGGCCGAATTCCTGGTACGGCGTCGCCTGCGGCTCATGTCCCAACGCGCGGCCGGTCCACGCACGCTGGCCCCGGTAAGGAGAAACCGATCATGAACGAACAACGACTATTCAACCCGACACCCGATCAGGAGCGACTAGCCGATGAAACCATCGCTAGAGCGATTGGCCAGCTTGCCCAACATCAGCAGCTACCGAGACAGACGCTCAAGCAAAGCGCGACCGATCTCGCGGCCGCACTGCGTGCAGGCTTCGAGGCATTCAGTCGCCCTGAAGCGAGCGGTAGTAGTCCGCAATCTTCTGATGAGCAGCGGTAACGCAATCACCCATGTGTTCGCCCGTATTTCTTGTCGTTCCTGATGTTGTGTTGAAAGCACCGCTTTTCGCCATCTCGAGGATGACCTCATGCGCGGCCCAGTTGGGCGAGCTCTTAGGAAGCTTGATATCGCGTTCTGCCATTCGGCACCTCATTCGGATTGTGGAGTTGAAGCGTGACTTTGCGTAACGCAACGAAACACTTATCACAACTAGACCTCGGAGCGTAACCCGATGCGCAACCTATGGACCTGCCCAGAGTGCGGCGCACCAAGTCGAATGCGCCATTCGAAGTTGCTACCGGGCGGGCCTGGCGTGACCTACCAGCAGTGCACCGAACCCGCGTGCGGCTGGTGTGGCAATGCCACGCATCTGGCGAAGAAGACCATCGTTGCATCGGCACTGAGCGAAGAAGAGAAAACGTTCTGCCGCCGGGAGGTCGCAATCCAACGCGATGCACGCCGCCCGGAATGGGAATGCTTCGAATGCCACTCACGCTGCATCGTCCGGACGTCGAAACAGATGCTGAGCGACTACCGCGTTACCTATCTGTTTTGCACCAACGAGTACTGCGGCTGGCACGGCAGAGGCGAATACGTGGTGGACGAAACCATCAGCCCTAGCGGGATCCCGAACCCCGAATACCAACGCCGGTTCGCCAAGCATCTGCCCTACGAGATGAAGCCGATGAAGCCGCCGAAAGACATGTTCCACGAACTGCTCTTAACCCAGGGCCGGGAGGGTGACCGTGTTTGACCGAGCCTGCCCCGACTGCAAGGCGCGCGTGACGATCCGCACGTCGAAACAGCTCCATCAGCACTACCGCGTGTATCACGTCCAGTGCCGATGCGGATTCCGAGGCGTTGCGGATAACTGCAACCAACGAATTACCAAGCGCTTCACCTAAGCCACTCCTAACGGAGAAACACCATGACCATCGCAACCGCTCCCGCTGGCTTCAAAGCCGGCCGGGCCCCTCAGTTCGACTCTGAAAACACGGCGATCGGGTATTTGCTGCGCTACGGCCGGGGGCTGAAACGCGCCACGGCGCTCGAAAACTGCACCCAGTTTTTGATGAGCGAGTACGACCTGACCGAGTCCGCCGCCGAGTTAGCCGCCATTCACGCCAGCGCCGAGCTGGAATCGCTCAATCAGGTGGCGTGGATCGACCTCGATGCCAGCACGGCCCAGGTCGTCGTGCTGCGCACCGCCGGCGGCACGCCGATTCCGTTCACGGTCGGCGACCTGCTCGCCCAGCGAGAACAGGCCCGCGACCGCGGCGCCCTGCGGGTCATCCAACCGCGTCCCATCCAGTGAACCGGGAGATCGCCATGACTGCCACTCACTCCGTCACCCCATCGAAAGCGCATCTGTCGGTCGTCCAGCCGGACGGCCGCGCGGGGTTCGGCGCCCTGCGCGCCGAGCTGCACGCTCGCTGCGAGGATCGGGATCTCATCGCGCTGTGGTCGGGCCTGAAACTGGCCGAGCGCAAAGCCGTCCTGGCCAGCGCCGGGATGGAACCCCGCGACGCCCTGCGCAGCATCGAACAGATGAGCCAACACGATCGCGACGCTATCCGCGCCGCCATCGGCCGCATGAGCCGTTACGCCCAGCAGCTAGGTAGCCGCTTGGGTACCGAACGCCATGCCCACCCGAGCCGGGATCTGGCCGCGAATGCCCGCCGAGCGTTGGACGCGGGCCGAATGTGTGAGGCGCTGCACTGGCTCAACCTGATCGAACAGGGGGCGGAATGACCGCGGTCGAGCAATCACTCCAATTCGGCACGGCGGATTGTCATCGGTGGCGTCAGTCGATCTTCGATCGGTTCACGTCACTGGCCGAAAGCCTCGCGGCAGTTTTCGTCGAGATCGCCGAGAGACACGGCAATGCCGCCGGCAATACCTGGTTGCGCCGCCATGAATCTCGCTTCATCGACCCGGGTCGCGTGTTCGACCGCTTCGAGACACTGGCCGCCGACCTGCGCCGGGCGTTTGCCGAGATCCGCCGTCAAGGCACTCACACCGAGGGCCTGCTGGCCGCGTGTGACTGGCTGGCCGATGTCGAGAAACGCCTGGTGGTTGTCACGCTCAATGCCACCCACGATGACGACGCGCTGTGTGACTACGCCAAGGCACAGGCGATGGGCATCGAAGACGTGCGCAATAAGTTGATCGGCAACATCGCCAATCACAATCGCCGGCTGCGCCTCGGCCTGTTGCCGCCACCTCGCCACCTGCCGCGCCTGAATGGCGAGACCATTTCCGCCCAGGCACGTCAGCTTTCCCTGTTGATCGCCCAGGCGCGCAATCCGTTGACGCCGCCGGCGCCGAGCGTGCCGCTGCTCGCCGTCTTCCAGTGGGAACGCGCCCCGGTGATGAGCATTGCCGTCGCCGATGAAATGGCGCTAGCCCAGGCGCGGGAACGCGCCCGCCTGCATGGCATCACCCCGCCCAGCCCCAAGTCAAAGCGCGCCGAGCAGATCGCCCGGCTGGGCTGCGACAAGTGGTGGCGCCGCAAACTGCGCCGCATCACCGGCCGGCGGATCGAGCAGGTCATGCGTGAAGCGCGCCGCGTTCACAAGCGCGCGGGGATCTACTGCAGCGACCTGACCGTCGAGCGTCGCCGATCCCAGAAAGTGCGGAACCGAGCGCTGTTGGAAACCATTGAGGCGATCAACCAGAACGATCAGGTTTACACCCTTGCGGAACTGGCCGAGCTGGGGCTGGCGAACCCGGACCATCGACGCGCCGAGCTGATGCTGCGGATTCGCGATACCGAGGTCGAGGGAATGCGGCTCGGCCACGTCGGCCTGTTCTTCACGCTGACCACGCCGAGCCGTTTTCACCCGGTGCTGGCCAGCAGCTCGCAGCGCAATCCGAAATACGACGGCAGCACGCCCCGCGACGCACAGCAGTACCTGCAGAAGCTGTGGGCGCAGGCGCGTTCGTCGCTCGCCCGTGACGGGCTGGGTATCTACGGCATTCGTGTCGTCGAGCCTCACCACGACGGCACGCCTCACTGGCACATGCTGGTCTGGGCCAAGCCGGATCATGTCGAGGCTGTGACCGAAACGCTGCGCGACTACGCCGAGGCGGAATCGCCGCAAGAGCTGTTCGACCGCTTCGGCCAGAAAACGACGGCCCGTTTCAAGGTCGAGACCATCGACCCCCAGCGCGGTACCGCCGCCGGCTACGTGGCGAAGTACATCTCGAAGAACATCAATGGCGAGCAGTTCAGCAGAGCCGGCGTCGACGGCGATCACCTCGACAGCTACGGCCATGACCTCAACGACAGCGCGCCCCGCATCGAAGCGTGGGCGGCGACCTGGGGCATTCGCCAGTTCCAGTTTCTCGGCCTGCCTAGCGTCACCGTCTGGCGTGAAGTCCGCCGCCTGACAGAGCAGCAGGAAGACGAACTCAAGCGCTGGGAAGAATTGACCCAGCCCCGCGCCAGCATCGCCAACGTGCTCCACCAGATCCGCACCGCCGCCCTCGGCGGTCACTGGGATCAGTTCTTACGCCTAATGGGCGGCCCGAACACGCCACGCAAGGATCAGCCGATCAAGCCGTGGAGCATCCCCGCGTTCCGCACAGGCGATAAAGACCACGACTTCAGCCACGCCACCGGCGAGATGAACCGCAGCTTCGTCGAGCACGGACGTTACGGCGACGAGATCAAGGTTCCCAAGGGCCTGGTAGTGAAAGACCACAAAGGTCGAACGGCCGAGTTTCTCACCCGCCTGTATCGCTGGGACGTTCGGCCCAAGCGCAGCGCTGCAGGGGCGGGCCGTTCGGGAGGTGGCGAAGCCGCCGACCCTTGGACTTGTGTCACTAACTGTACGGACCCCGCCCCGGGCGACGGCCAAAGCCTCGTCCCCAAGGCCCTTTTGACCCCGAAAGAACTCACCCAGGAGGAGCTCGACGAGCAACTCCAGCGGTATCGAGAGTGGCGCGCCAGCGAAGAGGTCCGCCAAGAAATGGAATCGGTCGAGATCGAGGAACGCATGGTGCGCGCCATGGCTCACCGATTCGCTAAACCCGAAGCCCTGCCCGAGTGGCAAGGCGTTCAAGAGTACTTCCCGGAAGGGATCTGACAACAAAGGAGACCGACATGGCTCAACGAATCCCGAACGAACCGCGCCTGGTACCGAAGAAACCCCGCTGGACCGGCGTCGATATGGCCGTGCCCCGCGGCACGCTGCAGGACGCCGGCGAACTTGCCGTGCTGGCACCAAACATCGGCGAAACGCGCCACCGCTTCGCGATGGTCGTCTCATTCGACAGCGAAGAAGCGTTACGCCAGGCCGTCACCAACCACCGCTGCGCGTATCGCGACAGCCAGACCGTCGAGGAGCTCAACCATGGCTGATATCGAGAGCACCCTCGAAGGAAAAACCAAGATCTGCGTGAGCTGTGAAGAGGACTTTCCGGCAGATCGCGAGTTCTTCTACGGCGACCGACGCCAGCCGGACGGTCTGAGAAGCACCTGTAAAGGCTGCTATAGCGAGTTGCCGAGCGTGCAGAAGCGAATGAAGGAGCAACCCCATGGCTGATGCAGCAGATAACGCCGTTGCCGTCATCGAGCGTCACCTCGCCCACTCACTCGCTCGGCACCGACTACCAGTGGACGTGGCCACCGATCCCTACTGCGAGGACTGCGGGGTAGAGATCCCAGCCCGCCGACGCGAAGTCGCCCCCTGGGCAACCACCTGCGTCGATTGCCAGGGCCTTCGTGACCACAAAGCCAAGGGGATGCGGCGATGAACAAGAGCTATGACGATCTGTGCCAGGAAGTGGCGCTGTTGCACGACAACCTCACGGAAGCCGCCCAGGCCGTCGAAAAGGCCCGCAACCACGGCACCCGACTGGGTAACCAGCTTCAGGCGTCCAACGCCATGCTGGGCGAGGCGCTTGATCTGGGCGAAGAGTTCAGCACCCGCTGTCGGGTACTGGAAGCGGAAAACGCACGTCTGAGGAGTGATGAGCCATGAGTGGCCAGCACGACGATCGATCAACAAGCTTCAAAAGACAGACAGGAGAGACCTGATGACCAACCCGGAGATGTACACGACAACCGACCTCTGCGACCGCTACGGCCGCTCACCGGATACACTGAAGCGGTGGCAGACTTCTCGCGGCTTTCCTCGGCCGGTGGTTCAGGGTGGCCATGGTGCCCAATCGCGTTGGCGTCGCGCCGACGTTACTCGCTGGGAAGATCGCCAGACACAATCCGCATGACCTGCTCATGCCAAAGCCGATACGCCGTAGCCTGCTCCTCGAGATAGTCGTAACGATCGTAGACCTGCCAGACGCCCGGCAGAACATGGCCCAGCATGATCTCGCAGACGTGAGGCTCTGCAAGCTGAGACCAGCGTGTCCGGGCCGTCTTGCGCAGGTCATACATCGACCAATGGGCCATCTCGATTCCCATCTGCTTTTGCGCCACCCCGAGCACAGCATAGGGAAAGCTCAGTACCGATCGGTCACCTAGCGGGACCGCCTTCGACTCGCCGCTGAAGAGCCGATCAGGTACGAGAGATAGCGACATTGCTTGCCGGATTAGCGGTGCAACTTCGGCGATAACCGGTCGCCTGAGAGATTTCCCCGTCTTCCGACCCGTCTTATGCCGCTCCGGCGGTATCTCCCACACCCCTGCATCGAAATCGAACTCGCTCCGCTTGGCGCCGATCAGCTCGCCCGGGCGGGAGCCGTATAGCAGCGAGAGCTTGACGAACAACTTGGAGCGCAGCGGCATCCGTGACCGCTCCAGGGCGTGCCAGAGCACCCACAAATCGCGATCACTCAGAACTCGCCCCGCCACACGTTTACGGTTCACTCGCAGATCTTCGACAGCAGAGATCGACGCCAACGGCTGCTGCGCGATAACACCCCGTTTGGCACCCCACTTATGGGCCTGCTTCATGTTGGAGAGCACCCGCTCAGCGATCCTGGGCTTGGCCAGGGCGAGATCCTCGAGCAACTCCATCCACGTCCGGAGCGTTGTCTGGTCGGCCGGTAATGTGCCGAGGGTAGGAAATACGTGTAGCTCGAAGCTACGCAGGATCTCGCGCGCACCGGCTTTCTGGGATTCGCAATAACGCACGTACCACTCGCGCACTAGCGTCTCATTGGTGTGAGCCTCCGCAATCGACGCCTGTTCCATTTTCCGCAGCAACCTGGGGTCATGGCCCTGCTCTAGCTGAGAACGCCTCTTCAATGCCTCTTCTCGAGCCTGTTTGAGCGTCATCGCAGGGTAGCTACCGAGATCCATCCGCGCTGGCTTGCCGCCATAACGAAACCGCATCTGGAAGACGACCTTGCCGGCACGAGTGGCGCGCGCCCCCATGCCATCGCGGTCCGCCTTCTCCGTTGGCGTCTCACGCGGCTTGCGGTGTGCGGCCTTCAGCCAGGCATCGGTGAGCGGCATGTGTACATACTCCAGTCGCAAAAGCATTTTGAGCGCGAAGTATGTACACAGGTGAGTACACATTTCTAGCGCATAGCTGACAGAATCAGCGCGAAACAGTGCGGGTCAGATCGAGCCAGACAAGGAATAAACCATTGAAATGGTAGGATTTAGCGGGATACAGAGGGAGGCAGTGCGGGGAGATTAAGCGTCGATATGGGCGATGATCGAGAAGTTGCGAATGAACTTCAGTTGCTCGTTACTTGCAGCGTCTGCCATTTAAGCCTTACCGGTCATTTGTACACGCGCAGTCCGCACGGAGTGCTGTAGCCAAGTCGCGCGGTCGATTTCGAATTGGGCGCATTGTACCGACATGGCCGGGGCAAAGACAGCGACAACCGGAACGCACACAGCCCCGCTCGAGCGGGGCTGTGTAGGCTGCAACGCGTTGCTGTTCGCGTAACCCGGCTCAGTCGCCGGACTTCAGGCGCAGCGCCACGAACAGCGAGTTGCCGTCACGCACGATTCGCACCGGAATCGCGCGATCGTCATCGGCTTTCTTGACCGCGTCGATCAACTGGTCGGCGCTGTCGATCGGCTTCTGATCGAAACTGACGACCACATCCCCCGGCTGAATGCCTGCGGAAGCCGCCGCGCCACGCGGGTCGACGCGACGCACCAGCGCGCCCTTGTCGATATCCAGCTGCTGCTTCTCCTGATCGTTGAGATCGCTGACCGCGATACCCAACTGGGTCTGATCGTTGGAGGATTCGCTGGATGGCGAACCGTCGGCGGCCATCTCTTCCGGCCAATCCCCTACGGTCACGTCGATGTCGCGCTCGGTACCGTCACGCATGACCTGAAGCTTGACCTCATCGCCCGGCGACACCTGACCGACCACGCGGGGCAGCGTAGTGGAGTCCTGGATATCCGACCCGTTGGCGCTCAGAATCACGTCGCCTGCCTTCAGACCAGCCTTCTGGGCAGGGCTGTCATCGCTGACGTCCGATACCAGCGCACCGTTGGTGCCGTCGAGGCCGAACGATTCGGCAAGATCCTTGGACACCGGCTGGATCACCACGCCCAACCAGCCGCGGCTGACATGACCTTCGGTGCGCAGCTGATCGGCGACATTCATGGCAACGCTGATCGGTACCGCGAACGATAGACCCATGAAACCGCCACTACGCGTATAGATCTGCGAATTGATACCCACGACCTCGCCGTCGAGGTTGAACAGCGGCCCGCCGGAGTTGCCTGGGTTGATCGCTACATCGGTCTGGATGAACGGCACGTAGGTCTCGCTCGGCAGCGTGCGGTTGATGGCGCTGACGATGCCGGCCGTCACCGAATGGTCGAAACCGAACGGAGAGCCGATGGCGGCAACCCACTCGCCGGCCTCCAGATCGTCTGAGTCACCGATCTTCAACGTCGGCAGATCGTTGGCGTCGACCTTGAGCAACGCCACGTCGGTGCGGGTGTCGGAACCCACCAGCTTGGCCGGCAGCTCACGCCGATCGTTCAGCCGCACCATGATCTCGTCCGCATCCTTGACCACGTGGGCGTTGGTCAGAATGTAGCCATCCTTACGAATGACGAATCCCGACCCGAGGGATTTACGCTCCTCCTCTTCACCCTGGCCGCCTGGGCTACCGGGGATCTGCGGCATCTGATCGCCGAAGAAACGTCGGAATATCTCGGGGACGTCCTGCTGACCGTAAGGGCCGCTGGACGCGCTGACACTGCTGGTCGTGGCGATGTTGACGACGCCGGGCGCAGCCTGTTTGACCAGCTTGGTAAAGTCGGGCAGTTCGCGTGCCTGTGCCGCCTGAACGGACAATAACGTCACGGCCATCAAGAGCCACGGAGCGAACCATCTTGTCATGCGTTCCATAAACACTCCTAAACATCGATGAAGACTCTGAGAGTCACACGTTGAGAAGATCGATGGCCGTGAGGGGTAAATTAAGCGCCGCTGATAAACCTCACGTCATCGCATCGTCGCCGCGGCTGATGACAAGACGCGGCGACCACAGTCATTGATACGAAAAACCGGCAAGAGTTCAACGGGATGTAAAGTTTCTTTGCAGCGGCGGCAGCCATCGATTCGCTATCGCCAACGGCTATCGACGAGCAGACGGGACGAAGAAACAGGGCCCGCCAGCAGCGGTTCAGCCATTGGCCCATGCTCGGGAATGCCATCAGAAGCTACGGGGAAGGACCGTCAGGAACCACCAGCGGAACTATTCAGCGGAACTATCAGCGGAGATGTCATCGAAACTATCGGCAGCGGTGTCGCTGGCGCCATCTTCATTATTCCACGCCACGCTCGAGGCGATGCGTGCCAGCACCTCGGCCGGGGCCTCCCCAAGCACCAGTATCTGCATGGGCCGACCCTGATGAATCACATGGCGAACAGCGCCGTAGGAGATACCCAGACGATGAATACCCGCCAGCAAGGCGCGCCGGTCATTGGCCATGGGTTCGACGAACAGGCTGATGCTGGTCAGGCCGTCGCTGTAAAGGCGATGCTCCACCCGAGCACTCTGGTCAGGGCTTTCCGGGGGAATCGGCTGCGCGGTAAAACCCGCAGGCAGCCACTGCGCATGCCACGGGGAGTCCGCAGGCTGGAGGCCTGGCCCGAGACGCAACGTGCCGGCATAGAGCTTGGGCTTTTGAAGATCGGTTATCTGGAAGGTTTCGAGAATCTGCCCGTCGATGCCGATCATCTCGCGCTTGAGCGGCAACGCTGTCTCGCGATCGAGCCATAGGCGGTAGCCGTAGCGCAGCCCGTCCTGCGGTTCGACATCGAGTCGCCATGCCGGGCGGCCGGCGATCCGCTCGAGCGCCATCGGTTGGAGTTCGTAGTGTGCGACGATCTGGCGAGTGAGCTCGGCGGGTGCGACGCCGGCCGAGAAGCCCAGGGCGCTCTTTTTCGAGCCTTGGCCTACGCTGCCTCGCTTTTCCACAGCGATGGGCGGGCCATCAAGGAATCTGGCGGACTCTGTCTCGACCCCGTCTTCGACGCTGTGGGTCAGCGCCAGCGTTCTGACACCATCGAAGCTGATGCGGACGGCACGCGCTCCGAAGTTGTAGCAGTGGCTGGCCCAGAGACTGCGCTGAAATAACGCGTCGGGGGAGACATCACTGTCACTACCCGCGCCAAGATTACCGCAGTCGAAGGTTTCCTGGCCGGTTCGATCATCGGCAAGCGATGACGCCGGCATGGCAGCCGACGCTGCCACTACGGCGAATACCGCGGCCCAAGGGGCCCGGGGGGAGATCCGGAACATCAACGCGCGTCCGTAGCTCCGGCGCTGCCGATCTGGGCGGACAGGCCACCCGGCGTGCGCAGCAATGGCATCCAGTTGTCGCCGGTGCTGTAGGCGGCCCCGACAGAATGACGCTCGAGATAGGATTGCAGTGTCTGCGCCTGCTCTCTGTCGATATTGGGCGACTGGCGCGTGCTTGGAGACATGAACATCGGCTGCATGACCTGCTCACCGACGGTCATCAACCCGCTGTTACCGCCGTTACCCGGGTTGCCACTGCCAAAGCTGCCAGCGCCACCCAGCGCATACGGCAGGCCGTTGGAGATGGGCGCCTGCATGGAAGCCTGCATCGCACCGCCCTGCCCGCCTGACATCTGTTCCGAGGCCAGCGAAGGCTGTGCCCCCGCCGACGAAGCCGCTCCACTGCTGGACGCGACGTCCGGCGATACCGTGGTGCCACCACCAAACTGGCTGTTGTAGACCTGAACGCCGGTGATCACCATCAGCGATACCGCGGCCGCAACGGCGGCTCCACTCATCATCGAGAACGAATGGCGCTTCGTCGGTTCGCTACCGGACTCCCGAACCGGCTGCGGCTCGTCGGCAATGGCAGCCATCACATCGCGGGAAATATCGATGTCGACGATCGCATCGCGCTCACGTCGCATCATGCTTCGAGCAAGATGATATCGACGCCAGGTGTCGCCCTCTTGCGAGGCCGCACCCATCGTCTTGAGAACTCGTCTCAGGTCGAATTCATCGGCTTCGTTATCCATCAGTGCGGAAAAAGACTCGTGCACCTGTTTCATGATTACACCCTCACACTCGGCCTTGCGGCTCGCCACGTGTTGAATGACGGCAACGTTCAGAATGACATCTGGAGGCGCGTCAGCTTGATCGACGCCTTTCGAGACGCGCAAGCTCGACCTCTGTGTCACCGGCTCATCATGACCGGGTGTCCCCGGTCGACGACGCCATGGCCATCACCTGCGCTGCCTTGGCCATCATCTGCCCCTACTACGACGACAAAAATCGACGACAGTTCATTTTCGATTCATCTTTCATTCGCTGACCGTCGCCAACTTCCAGCGAAGACCGATGAATCCCTTACCGGACGCGACACGCCCCTCGCCGAGACATCCGCGTATGAGCACCTCTACATCATTCAGGAATCATTGACCGCATTGCCGGTACCATGTTCCAGCAGCGGCTCGATATGTTTATCGACGGCTTCACGAGCCCGAAATATCCGCGAGCGCACGGTACCCACCGGGCACTCCATGATCGTGGCGATATCTTCGTAAGAGAGCCCATCGAACTCACGCAGGGTGATCGCGGTACGCAGATCGTCGGGCAGCTTATCGATCGCCTCGAACACCGCCGCTTCGAGCTGGTCACGGGCAATCGCCGCCTCGGGGGATTCGATATCCGATAGTCGTCCACTCTGATCGACGATTTCGGCATCACTGATGTCGAGATCGCTGCCGGGCGGACGACGCCCCCGCGATACCAGATAATTCTTCGCCGTATTGATGGCGATTCGATACATCCAGGTATAGAAGGCACTCTCGGCGCGGAAGCTTCCCAACGCACGATAGGCCTTGATGAAAGCTTCCTGGGCAACGTCCTGAACTTCGGAATGATCCTGAACATAACGGCTGATCAAGCCGAGGATCTTGTGCTGATACTTCTTGACCAGGAGATCGAAAGCTCGGCTATCTCCTTTCTGCGCGCGTTCGACGAGCTGTTGGTCGGTCTCTCGGACACCCATTCAGACCCTCCCCGTACAGTGGGGGACGGAAAACGGCGGAAGCGGAAGTCGAGTGACAGCGCGGCGGTGACAAGTGTGGTGACTAGGAAACAATACGCTCATGATCCAACCTGGAGCCCTCGAGCTCGCGATTCAATGACAGGCGTGCAACTTATAACAGAAACGCTGGATTAGCACGCGAAGCTGCCCCGGCGTTTGGGTTTTATCCTGCCCCATCAAACTATCATTCCGGGCTCGATTTCCTGAAATTCGACCCGGTCTCGCGGCTCGACAACAGCCCGAAAGTTGATTTTTACACCTCGCAGCCTCCATAGTACGCGCTTCACGCGCAGTCACTAATCAGAGTCAACGGGCCCCAGCATGTCGGAACAGCAGGTCAACAATCTCAACGTTCTTTCCCAGGATGTCCTGATTACCCCGGAAGCGTTGAAGCAGAACATTCCGCTCACGGAATCCGCCGAGCGCACGGTCATCGAAGGGCGCCAGACCATCCAGCGCATTCTGGATCGTGAAGATCCACGTCTGCTGGTAGTCATCGGCCCGTGTTCGATCCACGACCCGGATGCCGCTCGCGACTACGCCAGACGCCTTCGCAAGCTGGCCGATGCCGTCAGCGACAGCCTCTATATCGTGATGCGCGTCTATTTCGAGAAGCCCCGCACCACGGTCGGCTGGAAAGGCTTGATCAACGACCCGCACCTTAACGACTCGTTCGAGATCGAAGAGGGCCTGCACATCGCTCGTCGTCTGCTGGTGGATCTGGCCGAGATCGGGCTGCCGCTGGCCACCGAGGCGCTGGACCCGATCTCGCCGCAATATCTGCAGGACTGCATCAGCTGGTCGGCCGTGGGCGCACGCACCACGGAATCCCAGACTCATCGCGAGATGGCCTCCGGCCTGTCCGGGCCCGTCGGGTTCAAGAACGGCACCGATGGCAGCCTGGATGTGGCAGTCAACGCCTTGCAGTCGGTGGCCAGCCCGCACAACTTCCTGGGTATCGACCAGTCCGGCCAGGTTGCCGTAATTCGCACTCGCGGCAACGCCTATGGCCATGTAGTGCTGCGCGGCGGCAACGGCAAGCCCAACTACGACAGCGTCAGCGTCACGCTGGCCGAGCAGGAGCTGCACAAGGCCGGCCTGAAGGCCAATCTCATGGTCGACTGCTCTCACGCCAATTCCAACAAGGACCCGGCGCTGCAGCCGCTGGTCATGGAAAACGTGACCCATCAGATTCTCGATGGCAACCGTTCGGTCATCGGCCTGATGATCGAGTCGAACATCGGCTGGGGTAGCCAGAAGGTTCCGGAAGATCGCAGTCAGCTCGAATATGGCGTCTCGATCACCGACGCCTGCATCGACTGGCCGACCACCGAACGCACACTGACCCAGATGGCAGAGCAGTTGAAGTCACCGCTTAAGGCGCGCCAGCAGGACGAGGACTGATTCGTAAGCGAATCCCGCCAAAGCGAACACGATCCAGAAAAACGCCCGATGCTGCGAACCAGCATCGGGCGTTTTTTCATTCGAGACGACATGCCGCGACATCGAGATTCAGGACCTGACCGGGTCTCCCATGTCGACGCCCTCGATCTGGCGTCGGAACGGCGGCAGCGCATCCAGCAACGCCTTGCCGTAGCGGCGCGTCAGCACGCGCCGGTCCAGCAACGAGATACGCCCGCTATCGTCCTCCTTACGAATCAATCGTCCACACGCCTGCACCAGCTTGATCGACGCATCCGGCACCGAAATTCGCATGAACGGATTGCCGCCCTGGCTTTCGATCCATTCGGCGAGCGTCGCACCGACGGGATCGTCCGGCACCGAGAACGGCAGCCGCGTAATCACCACGTGGGTCAGGTAACGACCGGGTAGATCGATGCCTTCGGCGAAGCTCGCCAGACCAAAGATCAGACTCCCCTTCTCGGCATCGACGGCGACGCAATGACGCTCCAGCAGTTCACGTTTGGGCAGTCGATCCTGGGAAAGCAGCCGCGATGCCCACGGCTCCGGTAGCGCATCCGCCACGCTGCGCAGCTGTTTGCGCGACGAAAACAGCACCAGCACCGCTTCGTCGTCGGCCAGGCCTTCGATGAACTGCACGATGGAGCGGTCGTGGGCCATGGCATCGCCGGGCTCGACCGCCTCGCGCGGCACGCTGAGCGTCGCACGGGAGTAGTCGAACGGACTCGGCAGGCGCTGATAGCGGTAGCGGTTGGCCAGTCCGGCGCGTTCCTGCAGGCGTTCGAAGCGGTTGAGCGCCGTCAGTGTCGCCGAAGTGACCACCGCCCCGTAGCAGCTTCCCCAGAGATGACGCGCCAACGTCTCCGCCGCCGATACCGGACTGGCGGAAAACGTAAGCTCCGGCTCACCGCCGAAACTCTGGAACGTCAACCAGCGCGCCTGTGGCGCCTGTCCGGCCGGATCGGGCTTGGCCATGGCCGACCATAGCGCGTGCGCCTCGAGGGCGCGGCCATGAAGCAGCGCCGTCAATGGCAGCCAGGGTTCGGCCTGCTCCCGCGGGAGCCCGGTGGATTTATCCGGATCGAGGCTCTCGCGCAGGATGTCGCTCATCGTCTCCAGGTCGCGCGAGAGTTCGGCGAACGGTATGACCAGTTGCTGAGCGAGCTCGACCAGCGGCTCGGGGGCGCGGCCGTTGGGGAAGCGGAAGTTCTGCGTTTCATCGCCGGCACCGGCACTCAGCCCGGCGATCTGATGACCCATGGCATAGGCATCGCCGAGCCGGGGCTCCAGCGCCGCTATCCGCTCGGGAAAGCTGGCCAGCAGTCGTGCCAAGGTGGGCTGAGCGCCCAGCGCGGTGTTCAATTCGGTCAGCGATTTCTTCAACGTTCGCAACCAGCGCAGCGTGGCGTTGATCCCGAAGCGATGATAGAAATGATCCAGCGCCTTGTCCGGCAGATGGTGCCCTTCATCGAAGACGTAGATGCAGTCCTTGGGCGATGGCAACACCATGCCGCCGCCCAGCGCCAGATCCGCCAGCACCAGATCATGGTTGGCAACGATGATATCGGCCTGCTCGAGATGCCGGCGCGAACGAAAATAGGCGCAGGCGCCGAAATGACCGCAGCGGCGATTGGTACATTGACGATGATCCACCGTCAGCCGCCGCCAGTCGCGATCATCGATGGCGACCGGCCAGCTGTCACGATCCCCTTCCCAGTTCCCCGACGCGTAGGTATCGGCCATCTCCTGAATCAGCTGAGGGAAGTCACCCCCGGCATCCGTGGCGATGGTCTGCTCGAACAGCGACAGCGTCGGATTGGGTTCGGCCCCTTCCAGCGCCTGGTCCAGCTTGGCCACGCAGAGGTAACGCCCCCGCCCCTTGGCCAGCGCGTATTCGAAGTCGAGGCCACTGTGCGCCTTGAGCATCGGCAGATCCTGATTCAGAACCTGCTCCTGGAGCGCCACCGTGGCGGTGGCGATGACAAGACGCTTGCCGCGGGCCTTGGCCACGGGCAGTGCCGACAATAGATAGGCGAGCGTCTTGCCGGTTCCGGTACCGGCTTCCAGCACACAGACGTGCTCGTTGGAGGTTCTCCGACCTTGCTCGTCCTGCTCGATCGACGCCAGCGTCCGCGCGATTTCCGCGATCATTAGGCGCTGACCGTAGCGCGGCGTGAGCTCCAGCCCCTCGAGCACGCGCCGGTAAGCCTCTTGAATCTGTTGCTTGAGGGGTTCGTCGAGCATGCGCGTTCCGGAGCGGAATGGTATCGGGAAAGGATCGCCCACCGAGGGTGGGCGATTACCGGAGAACAGCCTCAGGGATCTGCGCCGCCCTGGATGTCAGCCGCTCAGGGCCGCATCGATTCGGGCGGATGCTCGCAGGGCAGCTTGCCGTTGATGTAGTTCTCGATCTCGGGCAACGAGAACGCATCTTCCTCGCCGACGAAACTGATCGATACGCCCTGGGCGCCGGCCCGGCCGGTACGGCCGATACGATGAACGTAGTCTTCCGGGTCTTCCGGCAGTGTGAAGTTGATCACGTGGCTGACATCTTCGATGTGAATGCCACGCCCGGCGACATCGGTCGCCACCAGCACGTTCACTTCACCTTCACGGAAACGCTCCAGCGTCTTGATGCGCTGACTCTGCGGCACGTCACCGGAAAGCATCGCCACATTGATGCCCTGTTCACGCAGTAGCTGATCCAGCTCACGGACGAGATCGCGACGGTTGGCGAACACGATGACCCGCTCCATCGCCTCCTGGTTGACCAGATTGAACAGCAGCTTGCGCTTGTCGCTGTCACTGACCAGATAGACACGCTGATCGATGTTGGCTGCGTTGTCGTGGGTCACCTCGATCTCGACGTGAGCCGGGTTCTGGGTCCACTGCTCGGAAAGACCGAGGATATCCGGCGTGAAGGTCGCCGAGAACAGGAAGGTCTGACGCTCCACTGGCTTGGGCGTGTAGCGAATGATGCGCTTGACGTCGGGAATGAAGCCCATCGACAGCATCCGGTCGGCTTCATCCAGCACCAGCACTTCCACCTGAGACAGGTCGATATCCCGCTTCTGCTGGAAATCGAGCAGTCGGCCCGGCGTTGCCACCAGCACGTCCAGATTCTTGCTCAACTGATCGCGCTGCTTCTGGTAGTCCATGCCACCGACGACGCTCGCCACGTTCAGCGACGTGAACCGCGCCAGCGCCTTGGCATCCTTTTCGATCTGCAGGGCCAGTTCGCGGGTCGGCGCAACGATCAGCGCGCGCGGCGTCCCCGGCTTCTGTCCGTCCGGCGCTTCCTCTTCGAGAAAATAGGCCAGCATGGAGATCAGGAACGCGGCCGTCTTGCCGGTTCCGGTCTGCGCCTTGCCGACCACATCGCCGCCGAGCAGCGTGTGCATCAGCGCTTCGGCCTGAATCGGCGTGCAGTACTCGAAGCCCTCGGCCTGGATCGCCCGCATCAGCGGAGTCGGCAGGTCGAAGTCATGGAACCGCCAGCGCCCGGCAACAGGCTCGACCTGAAACTGCTTCAGCGACCAGCCGGAAGCGTTACGGGACTGGGATTTACGTGGCTTGCGCCGACGCCGCTTGGGTCTGCGATTCTCTGCCGGGGGCTGGGTGTTGTCAGACTCACTCATAGTAATGACGAATGTCCGAAATCGATTGACGGTTTGACTCGCGACGGCTGGCGCCCTGTTCGACGACGCCGACATCGGCGCGGCGGGACAGGCGTTCACGCCCTCCAGGAGGGTACTTCTAGGTTAGGTAGTGCTAGACAGCTAATGCCAAGCAGTGCTTCTAGACGATACCTCGACGCGACGATTGACGACTTCGCAGGGGCTGAGCCCAGCGCGAGCCGGGGGCATTATATCAGCCCAGCCCGCTAACGTCGCGAGCCCAGTCGATCAACGTCTCCTCGCCCAGTCGACCCACGTCTCGTCGCCCTGCCAATCAACGGCTTGTCAGGCGCTCGGGCGCTATCGAACGTCGAGGGGCGGCGAGCGCGGTCGTTAAGCGCTGGCACCTGCATCGCTGGCTGTTAGAATACGAGGTAATGTCCCGATGTCTCATTTCGCGACGCCATGTCTCGGCGTGGCGTTGTCGAGACTGTCGATGGAAATCGTTCGATGGAAACCGCTATAGGTCGCGCGCATGACTCGCAGAAAGAAGACCAAGTCGCTGGCCGACAAGGTGACGATTCGTACCGGAAAGCGCAAGGACTACCGCCGCTGGCGCCATGACAACCCCGACGCGGTGGCCCCGTCCCGCCGTTATGTCGACAAGAAGACTCAGCAGCGAAAACTCCAGGCCGAGCGCAAGCGTCAGCGCCAGAGTGCCCCGCCGCTACCGCTGCACGCCTCCAAAACCGACAGCGACGCTTCGAAGAATGGGGACTCCGACTGATGCGACTGGTTTCCTTCAACATCAACGGTATCCGCGCCCGGCTGCACCAGCTCGCCGCCTTGATCGAGACTCACGCGCCGGACGTCATCGGTCTTCAGGAAACCAAGGTCCAGGACAGCGAATTCCCACGCGAGGCAGTCGAAGCGATGGGCTATAACGTCCACTTCCACGGCCAGAAGGGCCATTACGGTGTGGCAATGCTGACCAGAGTGGCACCGGAATCCGTGCATTACGGGCTGCCCGATGACGGCGAGGAAGCGCAGCGTCGGCTGATCGGGGTGACGCTGAAGATGGAAGACGGTGCGCCATTGACGGTCTGGAACGGCTACTTCCCTCAGGGCGAGAATATCGCGCACCCGACCAAGTACCCCAACAAGCGGGCGTTCTACGCCGGGCTCAATGCTTTGCTGGAGACGCAGCACGAGCCTTCCGAGCGCGTGGCGATCATGGGGGATTTCAATATCTCGCCGGCCGATATCGACATCGGGATCGGTGAAGACAGCCGCAAGCGCTGGCTACGCGAGGGCAAGACCAGCTTTCAGCCGGAAGAGCGGGAATGGCTCGAACGCCTCAAGGCGTGGGGTCTCGAAGATAGCTATCGACGCTGCCACCCCGATGACAGCGACACTTTCAGCTGGTTCGACTACCGGTCCAAGGGCTTCGATCGCGAACCCAAGCGCGGGCTGCGCATCGACTACATCCTGGTTACCGAACCGCTGGCCCGCGCCACGCGCCACTCGGGTATCGACTACGACCTGCGCGCCATGGAGCGGCCTTCCGACCATGCCCCGGTGTGGACCGAGTTCGCGCTGGATTGAGGCGATTTGGCCCAAGCCGAGTCGATCGACAAGCGCAGCGACACCACGAACTCGCTGAACCAAAACGGCGACGCCTGGGAATCCCAGACGTCGCCGTTTTGTTTCGTGGCCCGCGTCAGAGATCGCATTCTCTAATCCAGCGAATCCAGCCACTGCTGCGCCTGATCGACGCCCGCAGCTTTGGCCCGGCGGAACGCGTCGCGTGCCGCGTCCTGATCGTCCAGCTGTGCCGTGGCAATGCCTTGCAGCAGCCAATCCCGCCCGGACATGTCGCCGCCTGCCTCTCTCAATGCCGAGAACGCATCCAGCGTCGTTTGCCATTCGCCCCAACCGTATGCGAGCTCGGCGAGTTGCTGCCAATCTTCTGTGCGACCGCTCTGTTCGGCAAGCTTGCGCCACGCCGTCAGCGCTTGGTGGTGATCGCGAGCCGCAGTCCAGGCCTGGGCGGTCAAGCGCAGCGTCGCGGGGCTGGATTGCAGCTGGCCGTCATCCAGCCAGCGCTGCAGATACTCGGCGGCTCGTGCCGGCGTTCCCCCGGCGATATGCAACTTCGCCAGCTGCAGCAGATCGTCGCGCGAGGTCAACGCCCCACGACGCCAGCCGCTCTCCCAGATCGCGGCAGCGCGGCCGTCATCTCCCGCCCTTTGCGCCAGCCCCGCCGCTCGTCGCCAGACGTCCGGCGAACTCGCATCGTCGCCGAGCAGCGCCAAAGCGTCGTCGAACCGACCCGTCTGCTGGTAGACCGTGCTCGCCAATTGCTGCTGTGAGGAGCTCCACCCCTCGGCGCCGGATTGGCGGAGGCGATCGAGCGAATTGGCCGCGGCCGACCACTCTTTCAGCGAGGCCCGCGCCTGTACCAGCAGCCAACGAGAGGTGTCGTCGCCGCCGCTTCGTTCGACCCACTGCGTCAGTCGATCCGCGCCTTGTTCCGTCTGACCGGCACTCAGCCGAAGCTGTGCTTCCTGGCGTAACCAGGCCAGCCGGCGGGCATCGGGAACCTCGTCGATGCCGCGCGCCTCGGCCAACTGATCCGCCCCCTGGCTATCGTTTCCCTGCCGGGCATTGGCCGACGCGGCCAACTGCAGGAACAGCGCGCGCCCCCAGCGGTCGGCGGCATTCCCTCCTTGCAGCCGCGAGGCCGAAGCCGCGGCACGCGAGGCCACTGCCGCATTATCACCGGCCTCGAGCTGCGACTGCATCGAGTGCAGCGTCTGAATCATGTCCGGACGCAGCGCCGGCCCTTCCGCCTGGGCCGACGAAACGCCGCCGAGGCCGATCAGGCCCGCGGCCATCAGTGTCAAGCATCGCTTGCGCAGATCTCGGACCACCGTCGAACTCATCCTCAGCCCTCCAACTGGAACTGGATGCGCTGCGTGGCGCGCCTGACGTCATCGGCCGGCGGGAACTGCCATTGCGACACGGCTTCCTCGACGGCACGATCGAAGACATTGGCGGGATCGGCATCGATCACCCGCAGGCTACCGGTATCGACACGCCCGTCAGGCTGGATAATGAAGCTCACCTCGACGTACCCCTCCATGCCCCGCCGGCGTGCACGCATGGGATAGGACGGATTGACCCGGCTGGTGGGCTGGAGCTGGCCGACATCGCGGGGCGAGGCCTGCGTGCCTTTCGGCGGCTGCTGCGGAGCGGGCTCCGCCTGCGACGGCTCGGATTGCGGCTGTGGCGCCGATTCCGCCACGGTTTGCTGCGTAGGCTGCGGCTCGGGTTGCGCCTTCGGCTCTGGCTGAGGTTCCGGCTCAGGCTGGGGCTCCGGCCGCGCCTCGCTCAACTCGGGTAGCGACGCGTCCAGACTCGCATCCGGCGTCTCCATCGGCGGCGTCTCGGGCTCCGGGATCTCCACCTGGCTTGGCGTTTCCGCTGCCGGAACGGGTGCCGCCGCGGGCGGCGGTGGCGGCGCACTGGGCGGCGTCGGCAATGCCGGCGAGGTCGGAGATGGCTGCGCCTGCTCCTGCTCCGGCGCGTCGACCATCGAGATCGAGGTAGGCGTCACGATCTGGGTGCGATCCGGCTCCGGCGGCGCGACCAGCAGCGCCAGCAGATAGAACACCAGCAGCGTCAGCAGCGCGCCACCCGCGAGTCCGGCCACTCTACGCATCAACCGGCGTCCCGATTGGCGGCAACGGCCACGTTGTCGACGCCGGCCTGATGAATGCGATCCATGACCTGAATCAGCAGGCCCGTGGTCGAGTTCCTGTCGGCCTGGACGACGACACTACCGTCACCGGATACCAGCTGGGCGACACGGGCGCCGACGCGGTGGGCATCCACCGCCTCGCCATCGACCCACACCGCGCCCTCGCCGGTGATCGCGACCAGCACCTGAGTATCCTGACGTGCCGTGGCCTCGCTCGACTCGGGGCGCTCGATCTCGACGCCACTCTCCTTGATGAAACTGGTGGTGACGATGAAGAAGATCAGCATGATGAAGACGACATCCAGCATCGGCGTGAGATCGATACCGGTCGAGTCGTCACTAGCTTCCCGCAACCGGCGCCTACGCATGAGAGTCCTCCACGGCGCGGGCCATACGGTCATGCAACCGCTGATCCTCGCGCCGAATGATCTGTTCCAGACGAGTGACGAAAAGCAGACCGACCACGGCGACGGCCATGCCGCACAACGTGGGCAGCGTGGCCTGGGCGACGCCATCGGCCATGGCCCGGGCCTGACTGCTTTCGGTCAGCGCCAGACTGTCGAAAACCTGAATCATCCCCGTCACCGTTCCCAGCAGGCCCAGCAGCGGGCAGAGAGCGATCAGCAACTTGAGCCAAGGCAGTGGCAGACGCAGCCGCGCGATCAGTTCGCGCGTCCAGACTTCGCGCAGCGTCAACGCGCTCCAGCTCGAGTGATCACGGCGCCGGATCCAGGCTTCGATCAGCACCCGGCGCGCACGCCGATGCGTGAATCGCCAGTAGAACAATCGCTCCAGCGAAATCGCGAACAACGCCATTGCCACCAGCATGATCAATACCAGCACTTCGCCGCCGGAACTGATCAGCCAGCGGATCGGCTCAAGCGTGGGCACCATGACGGCGCTCCTCGGCGTGGGCGGCAGCAGCGGTCTCGGCTTCGAGATGCTCGGCGAGCACGGCGCTGGCCCGGCCTTCCAGCAGGCCGATCAGCCGCCGGCTACGGCTGCTCAAGGCGGTATTGACGAACAGCAGCGGCACGGCCGTGATCAGGCCCAGCACGGTGGTGACCAGCGCCTGACTGATCCCGCCCGCCATCAACTGCGGATCGCCGGTGCCGAACACGGTGATCGACTGGAAAGTGACGATCATCCCGGTCACGGTACCCAGCAGACCCAGCAGCGGCGCCACCGCGGCGATCAGCTTGACGATCGGCTGACCGCGCTCCAGCCGGGGCTGCTCTGCCAGCAGAGCTTCGTCGAGCCGCGCCTCCAGTGCTTCCGGCGCATGATCGCGCCCCAGTGCCGCGAAGCGCTCGAGTACCCGGCCCAGCGGGTTGTCGTCATGCAACGTATCCGGCGCCTGCATCTGGCGGCGCATCCGGCCACTGACGATCACGAGATAAGCATACTGCGCCAAGGCTATCAGCAGCCCGACGATCCCCAGCGCGACGATCACGTAGCCGACATAGCCGCCCTGCTGAAAGCGCTGCCACAGACTGGGCTGTCGAGACAGCGCATCGAGAACGTCGCCATTGGTGGGATCGACCACGATCTGGTTGCCATCACCCTGCTGAAAGGCCTGTAACGACTGCCGGGCATCGCCGGGCGTTACCGGGTACACCGCCAGCCTTCCATCCTCGCCGATGCGTTGCAGCAGATCGCCGTTGCTGAAGGCGAGGGTGTCACCCAGGCGCACTACTTGGCGCTCGGCGACATCGCCGTCCTTGCCCGCTACCGGCGCCTGAAAGCGCACACCACGGCCGCTTTCCGCGACCAGGCCGGCGAGAGCCTGACGTACCTGATCGAACGTCTGTCGATCGACCAGCCCATGATCGTCCAGCCGAGGCGGCAGTCGAGCGTCACCGCCCACGGTCAGCCAGCTCTCGCCCAAGGCATCTCGTAGCTCGCTGGCCTGCTGCTTGACGATGCCGGAGATATCGCCGATATCCCCGGCCTGATCCGACCGCTGCTGCTGGAGTTCCGCCAGCTGCCGTTGCTGCGCGGTCTGACGATCGTCCAGCTGTTGCCGTCGAGCCTGCGCCTGCTGCAGCCGCTGCTCGGCATCGGAAACGGCCTGCTGCAGCGCCTGCCTGTCATCCAGCAACGCCTCAAGTCGTTGGCTGTCGCGCTGCTCGGCGGCCTGGCTATCGGCGCGGAATGATTCGAGCACCTGCTGCATCGACGGCGTCGTGTCGCTTCCTGCGTCGGACTGGGCAACGGCAATACCCGGGGTGAGAAGCGTGGCGACGAGAGGCAATGCCAACCACCATGCGTGACGCTTCATGATTGGTCCTCCGTCGATGCCCGACCGTTCTCGACGGCCAGTGAGGCCGGCAGATGCAGCAGCGCCGGCGCGCTCTGATCCTGAGCGATGCGGATACCGCGGCGAACCTCGTCGATCTGATCGCCATCGAGCACTTCCCACTCGCCGTTGGCAACGCTCCAGACACCGCCCGCGCGGTCGTCCGGCGTGACGTAGTACCAGCCGGTGCGTCCTACACGCAGATAGTCGACTTCCCGCGCCATTTGGCTACCCTGGCTCGCCGCTTCGGACTGGGCACCGTCGAGCGGACCGCTCCACTGATCCATCTCGCGACCGTAGTCGAGCTCGGTGCGCCATACGGAAAAGATTCGCTGCAACTTGTCCGCCTGGGAGGCGTCGTCACGGGTCAGCATCTGCTCCAGATCGTCGACGCGTGCCAGACGCTCGTCGCGCAGGAACGGCATATCCGCCTCGATCATTGCGCGCAACTGCTCGACCATCTGGCGCAGCTCCCCCGGCAACGCTTCACGCGTCACCGAAATCTGCGCCAGTGCCTTTTGCTCGGAAGCGATTCGCTTGGCCTGGTTGTCGACGATCGGCGCCAGCTCGGCGTTGTAACTCTCCAGTCGGTCGGCCTGCTGGTTGGCCTGACGCAGACGCTCCAGCGCGTCGCGCGTGGCGTCGTCGGCTTCATCGATACGGCTTTGAAGTTCGGCCTGGGTCTGCTGAGCCTGGATGCTGGACTGGCTGAGCGAGTCCTGAGCCGATGCCGGGCCGGCCGCGGCCAGGCTCATGGCGGCGAGGCAGAACGCCAACAGACGCCTCTGGCCTCGCCTGCGCGAGAAATCATGCACCACGCTATCTCCTTGCGTATGAGCAGTCAGCAGCCGGTGACGAGCATCACCGGACCGGCGATGTAACGCCGCTGAATTCGATGCGATACGCTAATACAAACAAGAACAATTATCAATCCGCATGATATCGTCTCGTTTTCTCGGCGTTATCGCCCATGATTTCGCTGGCGAGCATGTCGCCGGATCGGGCCGCCTTATCAAAAAGACACCGCCATAAAAAAACCGGCGCCCTCAGGCACCGGTTGGGTCGAACGCGGCTTGCGTGCGCGAGTCGTCTAGAGCTTCTGTTCCAGCTCGGGCAGGATCTCGAACAGATCGCCCACCAGACCGTAATCCGCGACCTGGAAGATCGGCGCATCGTCGTCCTTGTTGATCGCCACGATCACCTTGGAGTCCTTCATCCCCGCCAGGTGCTGAATCGCGCCGCTGATACCCACGGCAATGTAGAGATCGGGAGCGACGATCTTGCCGGTCTGGCCGACCTGCATGTCGTTGGGCACAAAACCGGCATCGACCGCCGCCCGCGACGCGCCGACGGCAGCGCCCAGCTTGTCGGCGATTCCGTCGAGCAGTTTGAAATTGTCGCCGTTACCCATGCCACGGCCGCCGGAAATCACGACTCGAGCACCGCCCAGCTCCGGACGCTCGCTCTGGGCAAGCTCTTCGCCGATGAAACGCGAACGCGCGCTGTCGGCAATGTAATCGAGCGCTTCGATGGACGCCGCGCCGCCTTCGCTCACCGCATCGAATGCCGTGGTGCGCACGGTGATCACCTTGAGCGGATCGCTCGACTGCACCGTGGCGATGGCGTTGCCGGCGTAGATCGGACGCGTGAAGGTATCGGCGCTCTCGACGCCCAGAATCTCGGAAATCTGCGAGACATCCTTGAGCGCGGCCACTCGCGGCAGCACGTTCTTGCCCTCGGTCGAAGCCGCGGCCAGTACGTGGCTGTATTCATCGGCCAGCGCGACCAGCAGATCCGCCAGCGGCTCGGGCAGCTGGTGGGCGTACGCCGGGTTGTCGGCCACCCGTACCCGGGCGACGCCGTCGAGCCTGGCGGCAGCTTCCGCGACACCGCCAACGTTCTCACCCGCGACCAGAAGATCGATGTCGCCACCGATGGCCTGCGCGGCACCGACGACATGCGCGGTGCCGGCGGCCAGTTGGCCGTTGTGGTGTTCGGCCAGAACCAGAATGCTCATGCGATCAGCTCCTATCAAAGCACTTTGGCTTCGTTCTTGAGTTTGTCGATCAGCTCATCCACGGAGCCTACCTTGACGCCGCCCTTGCGCTCGGCAGGCGTCTCGACCTTGAGCAACGTGAGCCCGCTGGACACCGCCACACCCAGCGCTTCCGGTGTCTTGGTTTCCAGCGGCTTCTTCTTGGCCTTCATGATATCCGGCAGCTTGGCGTAGCGCGGCTCGTTCAGGCGCAGGTCGGTCGTCACCACGGCAGGGAGCTTGAGCGCGACGGTCTGCAGGCCGCCGTCGATCTCGCGAGTGACGCGTACCTCACCGGCTTCGACGCCCTCGCCGAAAGCGACCTCGGAGGCAAAGGTGCCCTGCCCCATATCGGTCAACGCCGCCAGCATCTGGCCGGTCTGGTTGTTGTCGGTATCGATCGCCTGCTTACCCAGGATCACCAGATCGGGCTTCTCTTCGTCAACCACGCCCTTGAGCAGCTTGGCCACCGTCAACGACTCGACACGTTCGTCGGTCTCGACGTGAATGGCGCGATCGGCACCCAGCGCCAGCGCCGTGCGCAGCTGTTCCTGAGCGGCCTTGGGGCCCACCGTGACGGCAACGATTTCCGAGGCGACGCCTTTCTCTTTCAGACGAACGGCCTCTTCCACCGCGATTTCGCAGAACGGGTTCATGGCCATCTTGACGTTGGTCAGATCGACGTCGGAGTGATCCGCCTTGACCCGGATCTTGACGTTGTAATCGATGACGCGTTTGACCGCGACGAGTACTTTCATGAGTGGCCTCGCATGGTTGTCCTCGCAGGCTATTGATAGACCGACCCGGCGGGCGCTGGTCGACGTCGATGATCGAGATGTCACGACCACCCTTTTGACGTGATGCCAGACAGCAAAAACGTCGGCGCATATAGAATCACGTCGACGTCGGCCAAGGTCAACTCGGGGCCCGTCTTCCGTTCCAGCATGGTGCATCGCCGGGGACATCGACGGGCGAAAATGCGATGATAGCGCATCAACGGGGTACTGCCGAAGCAGCACCTTCGCATAAGAAAAGCGCACTCAGGCATAACATGAGGCACCTGACTGACGTTAGGCTATAAAAAACGGTGGCAGCAGCCGTCGACAAAACAGACCGAGCGGGCGTGCACGGCTACCGTATTCGCCAGCGCCCCGCTAGCCAGCAAGGAGATCGGGTTTGGAACGTGAATCCATGGATTTCGACGTCGTGATCGTGGGTGCAGGCCCCAGCGGCCTGTCGGCGGCATGTCGTCTGATGCAGCAGGCTAACGAGACCGGGCAAGAGCTTTCGGTCTGCGTGGTCGAGAAGGGTTCGGAAGTCGGGGCCCATATCCTATCCGGCGCCGTATTCGAGCCGCGTGCCCTGACCGAGCTATTCCCCGATTGGGCCGAGCGGGGCGCGCCGCTGAATACGCCGGTGCTGCGCGATGAGCTCTACCTGCTGAAGGACACCGCCAAGGCGCAGAAACTGCCCAATGCGCTGGTGCCCAAGTCGATGCACAACACCGGCCACGCCGGTTCGACCGGCGCCAATGATCAAAACTACGTCATCAGCGCCGGCAACCTTTGCCGCTGGCTGGGCGAGCAGGCCGAAGCGCTGGGCGTCGAGATCTTCCCCGGCTTCGCCGCGCAGGAAGCGATCGTCGATGACGCGGGCGTCGTTCGCGGCATTCTCACCGGCGACATGGGCGTCGCCGCCGATGGCAGCGAAACCGCCAATTACATGCCCGGCATGGAGCTGCGCGCCAAGTACACGCTGTTCTGCGAGGGGGCGAGGGGGCATATCGGCAAGCAGTTGATCTCGCGCTTCGAGCTCGACGCGGGTCGCGATCCCCAGCATTACGCCATCGGCTTCAAGGAGCTCTGGGACGTCCCCGCCGAGCAGCACGAGCCGGGGCTGGTGCTGCACGGTTCCGGCTGGCCCCTGGATGACAAGGACCATGGCGGCGACAGCCACGGCGGCTGGTTTCTCTATCACGGCGATGACCAGCAGGTGATGGTAGGGCTGATCGTCGACCTGGCGTACCGCAATCCTTATCTCTCGCCTTTCGACGAATTCCAGCGCATGAAGCACCATCCGCTGCTGAAGCGTCATCTCGAAGGCGGGAAACGCGTGGCCTACGGCGCACGCGCGATCACCAAGGGCGGCGCCAACTGCCTGCCCAAGATGACGATGCCCGGCGCCCTGCTGTTGGGCTGCGATGCCGGCACGCTCAACTTCGCCAAGATCAAGGGTATTCATACCGCGATGAAGTCGGGACTGATCGCCGCCGAAACGGTATTCGCGGCAATCGCCGCCGGTGATGAAGGCGGCAAGGAACTCAGCGATTTCACCAACGCCTGGGAGTCGAGCTGGGCGTGGCAGGAACTGCAGGCCAGTCGCAGCTTCGGCCCGGCCATTCACAAGTTCGGTACCGTGGGCGGCGGCGCATTCAACTTCGTCGATCAGTGGCTCGGCGGCAAGCTACCGCTACAGCGCGATACCACACCGGATCATCAATTGAAGAAGGCATCAGAGTCGACGCCGATCGACTACCCCAAACCCGACGGCAAGCTGTCGTTCGACAAGCCCTCGTCGGTCTTTCTGTCGAATACCAACCACGACGAGAACCAGCCCTGCCACCTGAAGCTGAGCGATCCGGCCATTCCGATCGCGAAGAATCTACCGGAATACGCGGAACCCGCGCAGCGTTACTGCCCGGTCGGAGTCTACGAAGTGGTCGACGAAGCGGGCGAGCCGCAGTTCCGGATCAACTTCCAGAACTGCATTCACTGCAAGACCTGCGACATCAAGGATCCGTCCCAGAACATTACCTGGGTAGCACCCGAGGGTGGCGGCGGGCCCAACTACCCGAACATGTAGTCCGTCACAGCGAACGCACGCTTCCGTGACCGGCGGTGTCAGGCATCGCCGGTCGCGATCGGCCGTGCCGGGTCGCGAATCCACTCGCTCCAGGAACCGGCATAAAGCCGAGGCAGCGGCAAACCCGCGACGGCGTAGGAGAGGATGTTGTGGCAAGCGGTAACGCCCGAGCCACAGTACGCCGTCAGAGCCTCTCCTTTCGGAAGCTCGTCGGCTAGCTGGCCAGGACTCTTGAAACGACCGGAGGTCTCAAGGTTTTGCGTGCAGGGACGGCACACGGCTCCCGGAATGTGACCCCCAATCGAATCCAAAGGCTCTTCGTCCCCTCGAAAACGTGTCGCGGCTCTGGCATCCACCAACTGGCCACCCTGCTCTAAAAGCACTTCTACTGAAACCAGCACGTCATCGTTGAATGACGGAGTCCAGCGGCTCTGATTTGCGGGCTCGACAGGGACTTTCACCAGTTCGCCACCAATCATTTGCCAGCCAGCAAGCCCGCCATCCAATAGATGAGCGTCGGGATGACCTGCCCAGCAAGCGATCATCCACCAGGCCCGAGCGGCGGCCAGCTGCCCGCCACTGTCATCATAAACAACGACCGGACGCTCCGGCGTGACGCCCAAGGCTTGAAGTGTTGCCGTGAAATCACCCCGAGAAGGCAACGGATGTCGACCACCCTCGCCCGGTTCCGCCGATAGATCTCGCTCGAGATCCAGAGACAGACTTTGAGGAAGGTAGCGGCGATCTCCGGGCTTTTCATCGCCACGAAAAACGCGGCAGTCCAGAACCAGCGGTGGCCTCTCACCGGCGAGGCTATCGCGCAGCGCTTCTGGTGTGACAAGAACGGATGCATTCATGGTTCATCTCCCGTTTCCGGACAGTTTGGTCACTGGCGCTCGGGTCGCGATCAGACGCCGCCGGCCGGCCGTCTCGAAACGCACATCGATCACCGGGTTGGCGGCGTTGCCCTCGACCACCAGTATTTCGCCCTCGCCGAAGCTTGCGTGCTGCAAGCGATCTCCGACCTGCCACGACGCGTTGGTGCCGCTCTCGACGGCGGCGCCTCTGCCGGGGTCGATAGTCGGCGTCGGCGACTCCCGGGCCTCGAGTGTCACCCACTGACCGCCGCGCTCCAGGCCGATGCGCGTCAGATAAGTCCCGATCATCTCCGGCTCGCGCACCGCGACGGCGGTTTCGGCACCGGCCTGGATCGCCCGGTCGACGCGGGAGCAATCCTCCAGCGCGGTCTCCTCGAGGAAGCGGCTCGGCCGATGATCGCCACCGTCGTGGATCAGCAGCAAGTGCTCCCGGGCGCGGGTGATGGCGACATAGTAGAGCCGTCGCTCCTCTTCCAGCCGTTCCGGCGAGAGCGGATTGTCGCGACTGAAATGGGGAAAATCCTCTTCATTGAGCCCCCATACGACAACCAGCGGCCACTCTAGGCCCTTGGCACCGTGAACGGTACTGATCAGCACGCCATCCGGCCGGTTCTCTACCGGATTGCGTAGCAGCTCGATGAACGCATCCGGGTCGTTGGCCAATTCGCCGGCCTGTTCGATCAACACATCCAGCAGTCGGACGTCGTCGTCACCCTTCTCCCGCCGTGCGGCCGAGCGCCGCAGGATCTTCTCGGCGTCGATGGCATCGACGACATGCTCGAGCAGCTTGGCCGGCGGCCACGTCGCCAACTTGGGAAGCTCACAGAGCAGCTGCCAGCGCCGCTTGAGATGGCGACGCTGGCCGGGTTTGAGACCCGCCAGCACCGAGGCCTCGCGAGCAGGCCACTGCTGAGTCCGGGCCAATTCCTCGACCAGACGGCGCACGCGATCCTGGGCGACGAAGGTCGTGGGCTGGGAGAACAGCAGAACCAGATGGCCCGGATCGTGTAGGCGCCGAGGTTCACGCGCCAGCTGGAGATAGCCCGCCAGCGCCTGTACCAACGGCAGCCGGAACACGAACCGCTCTTCCTGAGCGAGACGGAACGGTATGCCGGCCCGCAGCAGCTGAAGTTGCACCGAGACCGACAACGACCAGCTGCGGACCAGTACGCAGGCTTCGTCACTGCGCCGGCCATCGGCATGCCAGCGCTGCAGCGCCTCGAGCAGATTGGCGGCCCCCGCGCCCGCCTGTAATCGAGTCAATGGATTGCCGGGCGCCGCCAGACAGAGCTGATCCCAGCGCTGGCGATTGCCGCGAATGGCATGATTGGCTGCCAGCGCCAGGGCATGGCCGTGGCGAAACGTGTAAGAAAGCGGATACTCGCTGGCCCGACCGAACAGACCATCGAAGCGCGCCAGCATCGCGTCGGGCCGCGCGCCCCGCCACTCATAGATGCACTGATTGGCGTCGCCGACTGCCATCACCTGTGCCGCATCGCCGGACAGTAACTTGAGCAGCCGCAGCTGGGCTTCATTGATGTCCTGGTACTCATCGACGATGACGTGGCCGAGAAATCCCTCGACGCGGCGACGCGCCTCCGCGTGCGCCTCGAGACATCGCAGCGGACGATAGAGCAGATCCGCATAGGTCATCTGTCCGGCAGATTCCAGCAACGACTCGGCCACATCGAAGGCATCGATGAAGTGGCGTTCGCTGCCGGTGTAGCCGAGCTTCTCGAACAGCTCGGACGGCGTGGCGACCTCGGCCTTGACCAGATCACAGAACTGACCGAAAGCCTCGAGTCGATCCGCATCGAGTGCCGCCTCGCGGGTTTCGCTGTCGGTCGATTCCAGACTCTGCATCACCGCCTGACGCAATAGACGCTCCCGCTGCCATTCCGCCTGCAGCAGTTGACGCGGCGGTAGATAGCCCCAGCGGGTCAGGCTCTGGGTCAAGCGATGGCCGATCGAGTGAAAAGTGCGCACTTCCGGTAAAGCGACGCCCGCGGGCGCCTCCCGCGCCAGCTTGGCGCGGAAGTCGTCGCGCGCCGCACGGTTGAACATCAATACCAGTATGCGCCGCGGGTTTTCACCGCCGGCGAGCAGATGGAGTACGCGCCGAACCAGGGTCGTGGTCTTGCCGGCCCCGGCGACGGCAGCCACGCGGGCATGCCCCTCGAGATGGCCGATCACCGCACGCTGTTCCGCCGTCAATTCGTCGTTGGGTGCGGCGGCGGGAGTCGCCGCGCTCATCGAATCGCTCATCGAATCGCTCATGGCGCCACGTCGTCGGTGCGGCCGAGACAGTGCCAGATGCCACCGCTCCACAGCCCGATCTCATCGCCATCCTGCTCGGCGGTTTCGACCCAGCGATAGAACAGATTGCGGTGCAGGCGGGCCTGCAGTCCGTGACGAATGGGCAGCGCGGGCAGTGACTCCCCGCTCGGTGTCAGCGACAACGACAATCGATGGGCGCCATCCAGCACCACACGATCCCCACAGGCGGTTGTCGCCATCCAGTCCGCCCCCACGGGGTCGGCGTCCGTCACCAGCAGCGGTAGATCCTCGACACGGATGCGCAGCTTCTCCCCCGGCGTCACTAGGAAATAGTCGCCGTCGGCTTCGCGCCGAAGCACGCGGCTCAGCAAGCTGACCAGCGCCGGACGCCGGATCGGCGTGCCCTCGTGCACCCAGTCACCGTTGGCCATGATCACCAGATCCATGTCGCCGCACGAAGGCGGATCCCACTGCTCGAGCGGCGGTATGGTTTGCCCGTCGAACTGCTGGAACAGCGTATCGAGTTTCATCGTGGCCTCCGGATCATGACGTCTTCACGTGGATGAAACTCCGTCACCCGAATGGATTGTCACGCTGAGCGTCAGGCGCAGTGGCGGAGAATAGCCGATAGAAGTTGGCGCGGGTCTGCATCGCCACTTCGTCGACGGTAATACCCCGCTCCCGCGCGATGCACTCGGCGACCTCGACCACCCACTGCGGCTCATTGGGCTTGCCGCGATGGGGAACGGGGGCGAGAAACGGGCTATCGGTCTCGATCAACAGCCGGTCCAGCGGCACCTGGCGTGCGACGTCTCGCAGCGCCTCGGCACTGGCGAACGTCACGATCCCCGATAGCGAGATATAAAACCCCGATCTCACCGCCTCCCGCGCCATGTCGAGATCCTCGGTAAAGCAGTGAAGTACGCCGCCCACCTTGGGATCGATGTATTCGCGGATCAACGCCAGGGTTTCGTCGCGCGCCTCGCGGGTATGAACGACCACCGGCAGTTCGAGTTCGTGCGCGGCCTCCAGGTGGGCAACGAATCGTCGACGCTGAACGTCCCGTGGCACGCTGTCGTAGTGGAAGTCGAGCCCGGTCTCGCCGATGGCCACCGCGCCGTAACGGTCCGCGCACTCCTGGATCGTTTTGCTGTCGGGCTCCACTCCACCGGATTCCACGGCTACCTCGTGAAGCGGATGCAGACCGATGCTGATATCGACATCGTCATGACGTCTCGCGATCTCGGCCAGATTCGGGGCGCCATCCAGCGAAGTCGAGATCGCCAGAAAGCGATGGACGCCGCGGGCCCGAGCGGCCTCCAGCGCCAGATCGAGGTCGCCGTCGTAGGGCGTCAGGTCGAGGCGATCGAGATGGCAGTGAGAATCGACGAACATGCAAATTTCCAGAATGGGTAGAGACGAATACGGGGTGCCGGCGGCAAGATCGATGACGTCGGCGCGCTCAGGATCGCAGCAGGGCCGACCAGCGAACCAGCCAGGCCTCGAGCACCAGCTGCGGATTCGGGTTGCCACCGGCCGCCACCAGACGGCGCTGCTCGCGGGCGTAATCGAGCAGTCGGAACCAGTCGCGGACCCGGGCGTTCTTGGCCGCCTGACGATAGAGCGGCAGCAAATCGCTGTTGCGCACCTGCTGCGGATCGCCCGACAGGCCGAGGCGAATCAGATCCTCGAGCCAGCCGATGCCATACCATAGTATGCGATCGAGTGACTGCGCATCGAGCCTTGCGGCTTCACCGACAGGCTCCCCGCCGCGGACCAGCGCATCGAAGAGTTCGCGCATATCCTGGCGCAGCTGGCGAGCGTCGGCGCCGGCCAGCTCTTCGGCCAGCAGCGGCAGGCCGCCGGCGACACGCAGCCAGAAACGCGCTTCGCCGCCGTCGCCCAGACGCTCTCGCAGCCAGGGTTCGGCCTCCTCCGGCCGCGGCGCCACCAGGTTCCAGTGCTGACAGCGCGAGCGAATGGTCGGCAACAGCCGCGAGGGGGTATCGGAGACCAGAATGAACAGGGTCCGCTCGCCCGGCTCCTCTAGGCTTTTCAGCAGCGCGTTCGAGGCGGCGACGTTCATCGCCTCGGCCGGTTCGATCCGGATGACGCGATAGCCGCCCTG
Organism: Salinicola sp. V024; assembly: GCF_052645315.1. Taxonomy (NCBI): domain Bacteria; kingdom Pseudomonadati; phylum Pseudomonadota; class Gammaproteobacteria; order Oceanospirillales; family Halomonadaceae; genus Salinicola; species Salinicola sp. V024. Next base: position 306,288 of record NZ_JBQXYB010000002.1, on the reverse strand, counting down.
CTGCGCCGTCTGGGCGACGAAACCGTTGACCTTGCGAATCGCATCGACGCGTATCTGACGGGATTTTTCCACCAGCCCCACGCTGAGAAGGTCGGGATGATAGCCCGCTCCCAGCATCCGGCAACCGTGACATTCGCCGCAGGCGACGTCGCCCGGCGCCCGGCACAGGGTGCGTGCGATCAACGCCTCGACCAGCGGCTGCTTGCCGATACCGCGCGGCCCCGACAGCAGCAAGGCATGCGGGAGACGACCGCTATCCTGGAGCTCGATCAGCTTTCGCCAGCGATCGTGCTGCCACGGCAGTGGCGTCATAGCCATGGCGCCACCCTCTGTTCCAGACACTGGGCGATGGCGCACTGGACGCGCTCCAGCGAGGGCGAGGCGTCGATGATCGCGAAGCGGGCGTCGGCTTCGGCCCGCGACCGATAGGTAGCGCGCACGGCTTCGAAGAACGTATCCCGCTCGCGCTCGAAACGGTCCAGCTGCGCGCCACGTCCTGCCACACGCTGCGCGGCGACGATCAGTGGAACATCGAGCAGCAGCGTGAGATCGGGTTGCAAGCCGTTCTGGACCAGTGTTTCCAGGGTGCGAATGCGCTCGAGATCCACCCCGCGGCCCCCGCCCTGGTAGGCAAAAGTGGCGTCGGTGAAACGATCACAGACGACCCAGGCCCCCCGGTCGAGCGCCGGGCGGATACGCTCGGCGAGATGCTGGGCGCGAGCCGCGAAGACCAGCAGCAGCTCGGCGTCGTCGCTCCAGGACTCTTCACGCGTCGGGTCCAGCAGCAGTGCGCGGATCGCTTCGGCGCCGGGCGTACCGCCGGGCTCGCGGGTACGCACCACCTCGATCCCTCGCGCCGTCAGCCAGTCACAGACGAAGTTGACGTTGGTCGTCTTGCCGACGCCTTCGCCGCCTTCCAACGTGATGAAGCGGCCGCGCCGCTGTTCGATATCGCCTGCACTCATGCGCTGTCGTCTCGTCGCTGTGGTCGGGGTCGTGGATCTGCTGGCGCCGCGATCTCAATCGCGATTCAGAATGTAACGGCGGACGGCAGCATTGTGCTCCTGAAGCGTCCTGGAAAACTGGTGCGAGCCATCGCCTTTCGCCACGAAATAGAGCGAATCGCCCTCTGCCGGGTGAACGGCCGCTTTCAACGAGCCCAACCCCGGCATCGCGATCGGCGTCGGCGGTAGGCCATCGATGACGTAGGTATTGTAGGCGTTCTGGCGCTGAAGATCGGCGCGAGTGATGTTGCCGATGTAGCTGTCGCCCATGCCGTAGATGACAGTAGGATCGGTCTGCAGCCGCATCCCCTTCTGCAGACGGCGCACGAACACGCCGGCGATCTCGCCGCGCTCGTCGGGCACGCCGGTTTCCCGCTCGACCAGCGAGGCGAGGATCAGCGCTTGATAGGGCGAGTCGATGGGCAGGCCCTCGTCGCGCTCGTCCCAAACGCTGGTCAGGGTCTGCTGCATACGATCGTAGGCGCGGCGAAGAATCTCGGTATCCGTCACCCCCTTGTGATAGCGATAGGTGTCGGGAAAGAACTGGCCTTCGGGATGGGTCTTTGCATGTCCCAACGCTGCCATCACGTCGTCGTCACTCATGTCCTGGGTACGGTGATCGAGCTTGGGCGCCTGATCCAGCAGTCTGCGCATCTGCTTGAAGGTCCAGCCTTCCGGGATCGTCAGCCGATAGGTCACGACCTGATCGCTGGAGAGATGCGCGATGAGCTGACGGCCGTTCATCCCCGGCTCGAGTTCGAACTCCCCGGCACGCAACCCTTGGGTGGCCTGGGGCGCGACGCGCGCGAGCAGCTGATAGGGCCACGCTGCATCGATGATGCCGCGGCTCGCGAGGTCATGCACGACCTGGGTGTAAGCGGCGCCGCGAGGCACCTCGTAGATCGTCGATTGGTCGATCGCGATCGGCGCATCGAGCTGTTTCTGCCAGTAGTGAAACCCGCCAAAGACCGCAATCGTCGCCACCACCAGCAGCACGATCAGAATTTTGAGGACACGCATGTTGTTCCTTAATCGCCGGAAGCCGCGCAGAGGCGGCTCCTGAGCATGATACGGGCGTCAATCGCCGAGGTTCAGCGGATAACCCAACTGCCGATGGGCAGCGTGGCGGAAAGTATCGTTCGATTCGAGCGACCACTGCTTGAGAGCGTTGCCGGCGCTATCATCGAGCCGGCGAATGGGCCACACGCCCTGAACGCTGTTGATCAGCCAGGCGGCATCAGCCGCCAGCAAGGTATCGAGCCCGACGCGTACCCGATCGAGATCGACGATTTCGTCCAGCGCGCTCAATAGCGTACCGTCGACACCGCAACGATCGAGCAACGGTGTCTCGAGCCGCCCCGCGCGACGCCAGACAAGGTTCATCGCCGTGGCTTCGACCAGATGGCCCTGGCTATCACAGAGCAACCCTTCGGCGATCGCGTCGTCCTGCCACTCCTGTCGCGCCAGCACGTTTTCCAGTCGGGCCAGATGCTTGATACCGGCCAGACGCGGCTGGATGCCCAGGCGAAGCTCGCAACACCGTACCGCGACGCCTTCGAACCAGCGTCCGGGCGACGGCTCGAAGGGCGAATCCTTCCAGCGCCATCGCAGGTCGGGCGCTTCGGGCGGACGATACCCCCGGCCACCGCTACCGCGCGTCAACATCAGCTTGAGAACCCGAAGGCCCGGCCCGCATTGCGCCGGTAGCGCATGGAACGCGTCGAAGTCCGGCCGCGGCAAGGCCAGCCGATCGATCCCCAGTTCGAGACGCGCCATGTGGTAGTCCCACAGCAACGGCTGTCCATCCCGAACCAGTACCGTTTCGAACAGGCCGTCGCCATAGGCCAGACCCCGGTCGTCGATCGGCAGTGTCGCGTCGCGCATCGCTGACTAGACCTGGGTAAAGATCAGGGAACCATTGGTCCCGCCGAACCCGAAGGAGTTCGACAGCGTCGTGCGAATCGGCATATCGCGCGCGGTGTTGGGCACGTAATCCAGCACGCAGTTCTCATCCGGATTGTCGAGATTGATGGTCGGCGGCGCGACCTGATCGCGAATCGCCAGCACGCAGAAGATCGCCTCGACGGCACCGGCAGCCCCCAACAGGTGCCCGACCATCGACTTGGTCGAACTGACCGCCACCTGACGAGCGCGATCCCCCATGACCTGCTCGACCGCACGACTTTCCGCCACGTCGCCCGCCGAGGTGGAGGTGCCATGCGCATTGATGTAATCGATGGCGGAGGAATCGATGCCGGCGTCGCGAATCGCGTTGGCCATTGCCGCCGCCGCGCCGCTGCCATCTTCCGGCGGCGAGGTCATGTGAAAGGCGTCATCGCTCATGCCGAAGCCGGTCAACTCCGCATGAATGGTCGCTCCGCGGCGCTTGGCATGTTCGTACTCCTCGAGCACCATGACACCGGCACCGTCGGACAGCACGAAACCGTCGCGATCGCGATCCCAGGGACGGCTAGCGGCCTGAGGATCGTCGTTGCGGGTGGAGAGCGCTCTGGCAGCCGAGAATCCGCCAAGACCCAGCGGCGTGGTCGCCATTTCGGCTCCGCCGCAGAACATCACGTCGGCATCACCGTAGGCGATCGTGCGAGCGCTGTAGCCGATGTTGTGCGTGCCCGTCGTGCAGGCAGTGGTGATGGCGATGTTAGGGCCCTTGAAACCATGCTGAATGGCCAGACTGCCCGAGATCATGTTGATGATCGACCCCGGCACGAAAAACGGCGAGATCCGGCGCGCGCCACCCTTGCGCAGAGAGTCATGGTTACGCTCGATCATCGGAAGACCGCCGATGCCCGAGCCGATGGCAACCCCGATGCGATGGGCGTTGGCCTCGGTACATTCGATTCCGGAATGACGCAACGCCTGCGTGGCCGCGGCCACTCCGTACTGAATGAACAGGTCCATCTTGCGAGCATCCTTGGGATTGAGATACTCGCCGATATCGAAATTCTTGATCGCACCACCGAACCGCGTATTGAAACCGGTCGTGTCGAAATGCTCGATCGGCGTGATGCCGCTCGTCCCTGAAAGAAGGCTTTTCCAGCTCTCCTCGACCGTGTTGCCGACTGGCGTTACCAGCCCCATTCCGGTCACCACCACTCTTCTGCGCGGCATCTAATCTCCTCCGAACTTCCTGATGGCCATTTAGGCGCGGCTCATGAAGGACGATCCCTCGACTGTCATCGTCCCGCCGGATTGCCACCTCGACCTCGGCCCGACTGGCGCGAATTATACCTGAACAACCCGAGAGATGGGCGTCGTAAGCCGGGTCTTTGGCATGACACTTCCCGGGCGCCCGGGCCTTCCAATTTCCGCCTTTCGGATTTCGAACGCCAACTCATCACCAACCCGTCGCCAACTCTTCTATCCGGGCCCGAGCTTACGCCCGAAGCTGCCGGCCACCATGCCTGACCGCCGGGCTGAATGCCCCGTCTCAAGACAGCGCTTCCCGAGCGGGTGTCCCAGAATGCAGAAAGCCGCTCTCACTGAGAGCGGCTTTCCGAACATCGATACTGTCATCGACACTATCAAGCAGCTTGGCCTATCTCCGCTTCAGCGGAGCACGCCAGGCTTACTGATGAGAAACGATGTAATCGATCGCTTCCTGAACGGTCGTGATCTTTTCAGCTTCTTCGTCGGGAATTTCGGTGTCGAATTCCTCTTCGAGTGCCATCACCAGTTCGACGGTATCCAGCGAATCCGCGCCGAGGTCTTCGGTGAAGGATGAGGAGTTCTGGATGTCCTCTTCCTTGACGTTCAGGCGTTCGGCAACAACCTTCTTCACGCGCTCTTCGATGGTGCTCATTATGTCGTTACTCCTAGTGGTACGAATCCGCCAGCTAAAAAGCTGCGGGTAGTTTATAGACCGCCCCCAGACGACGCAACCCGCGTCGCGGGAGGATTACCGCATGTTCATGCCACCGTTAACCTGCAGCGTTTCCCCGGTAATATACCCGGCTGCATCGCTGGCGAGAAAAGCAATCGCGGCGGCGATCTCCTCCGGCTGGCCCAGTCGCGCCAACGGAATCTGTTTCAGAAGCGCGTCACGCTGCGCTTCCGGTAGAGACTGCGTCATATCCGTGTCGATGAAGCCCGGCGCCACGGCATTGACCGTGATCGCCCGCGACGACACTTCGCGTGCCAGGGCCCGGGTGAACCCTTCCATACCCGCCTTGGCAGCAGCATAGTTGACCTGTCCCAGATTCCCCATCATCGCGACGACGGAGCTGACGTTGACGATACGGCCGAAGCGCGCTCGCGTCATCCCCTTGAGGCCGGCCTTGGAGACACGATAGACCGACTTGAGGTTGGTATCGAGCACCGCATCCCACTCGTCTTCCTTCATCCGCATCAAGAGATTGTCACGCGTGATGCCGGCGTTGTTGACCAGAATGGTCGGCGCACCGAAGGTCTCGGTGATACGTTTGAACACCGCATCGACACTGTTCTGATCGGTCACGTCCAGCGCCAGACCCAATCCTTCGATGCCTTCGGCCTTGAGGTCGTCGTCGATTCTGGCAGCGCCGGCTTCGCTGGTCGCCGTCGCGATCACGATGCGCCCCTGGCGCCCCAGCTCGCGCGCTACCGCGCGGCCGATACCGCGGCTCGCCCCCGTGACCAGCGCAACTCTACGTTCGGTCATGATGTCATCCCTTAAGGCTCTTGGACGTCCAGCGCATCACGCGCCAGCTCGAGCGCCGAAACCAGGGTATCGGGATCGTTGACCGCGATACCCCTCGCTTGACGCTGAATGCGCTTGTTCAATCCGGTCAGCACCTTGCCCGGGCCGCACTCGATGAATACGGTGGCGCCATCCTCGAACATCGCGTTGACACAGTCGGTCCAGCGGACCGGTTGGTAAAGCTGCTCGACCAGGCGCTGCTGAAGTATCTCGGTGCTCTGTGCAACCTGGGCATTGACGTTCTGATAGACGGCATAGCGCGGCAGCTTGAATTCCAGCGCCGCCATGGCGGCCTCGACTCGCTCGGCAGCAGGCTGCATCAGCGCGCAGTGCGACGGTACCGAGACCGGCAGCGGCAGGGCCCGCTTGGCGCCCGCCTCCTGGCATAGCGCAATGGCACGGTCGACGGCGGCCTGATTGCCTGCAATCACGACCTGCCCGGGCGAGTTGTAGTTGACCGCGGAAACCACTTCCGATTGAGCGGCATCCCGACAGGCCATTTCGACTGCCGCGTCGTCCAGACCCAGAATCGCCGCCATCGCGCCGACGCCGGCCGGCACCGCCTGCTGCATCGCCTCGCCTCGCAGACGAACCAATCTGACACCTTCGGCAAAACCGAGCGCGCCGGAACAGACCATCGCGCTGTACTCGCCCAGGCTGTGCCCCGCCATCATGCCGGGGCGAGGCCCCTCGAGCTCCTGCCAGACACGCCAGATCGCGACGCTCGAAGTCAGCAGCGCAGGTTGCGTACAAGCCGTCGAGTTGAGCTCTTCTTCGGGTCCTTCCTGGACGACATGCCAGAGGTCGTAGCCCAATGCCTCCGATGCTTCATCGAAGGTCGTGCGTACGACACTGTAACGTTCGGCCAGCTCTCGCAGCATGCCGATCTGCTGCGAGCCCTGCCCCGGAAAGACCAAAGCCAGTGATTGCGTCATCGCGCTCACCCTTGAAGTGATGAATCGTCGGATCTCGTCGAATCACGAGACCCGCTATCCACTCGGCCGTCGCTGACGGTCGACGAGATAACGGGCGTCGCTGCGTCCTGAGACCATGCAGCGCGAAAATGCTCCGGCAGCCCGACTTCCACTTCACGCACTGCACGATCGATGGCAAAGGCAAAAGCCTGCGCCCCGGCGTTGCCGTGACTTTTGACCACGATACGATTGAGCCCGAGCAGACTCGCGCCATTATGGCGCACGGGGTCGAGCTGCGCCTTGAAACGCATCAGCGCGGGCCGTGCCAGCATCGTGACCAGGCGCGTCGACCAGTGAGAGTCGAAGTTCGCCTGCAACCGCTTGAGCAGCATCTGAGCCACCCCCTCGCTTGCCTTGAGCACGGCGTTACCGACGAAGCCGTCGCAGACGACGACATCGGCCTGCCCGGAGAAGATTCCATCTCCTTCGAGATAGCCGGTATATTCGAAGTCGCTGCTGCCACGCGCTCTCAACAGTGCATCCGCCTCGCGCACGCGAGCGACACCCTTGTTCGCCTCGACACCCATGTTGAGCAGCGCGACGCGCGGCACCGCCACGCCATCGACCACACGCGCCATTAGCGCCCCCATGTGGGCGAAATCGACCAGATGCCGGGCATGCACGTCGACGCTGGCACCGAGATCGAGCAGATAGCAGCGCCCACCCTTGCGGGTCGGCACTGCCGAACTGATCGCCGGGCGCGAGATACCCGGAACACTGCCCAGCTCACGCCGAGCCAGCGCGACCAGCGCGCCGGTATTGCCACAGGTAATGCCGGCGACAGCCCGCTGCTCGCGCACCGCTTCCAGCATGCCGTAGAGGCTGGTTGCCGTCGGATCCTCGTAAACTTCCCTGGGCGGAGTGGATTGCAGCACCACCCGTGGCGCGTCGACGATCGTGATGCGCTTGACGCTGGCGGCTTCCTGCGGGGCACGAGCCAGCTCCCCGATCAGCGTTTCGAGCTCTTCTCGCGGCCCGAAGACCAGCGGCTCCAGCTCAGGATGACGGGCCAGCGCCAACAGCAATCCGCCAATAGTGGCGCGGGGACCGAAGTCCCCGCCCATGGCATCGATGGCGATGCGCACTGCCTGACGAAACGCCTGAGGTTTCGTTAAACTTCGACGACCTTGCGGCCACGGTAATAACCGTCCGGCGCCACGTGGTGACGAAGGTGCGTAGTACCGGTTTCCGGATCCTTGGACAGGGCCGGTGAGGTCAGGGCATCGTGAGCGCGACGCATGCCACGCTTGGAACGGGTCTTACGGTTTTTTTGAACGGCCATGATATGACTCCAACGTCAATGTCTTTCAGGTTCAAATTTTTCCCTTCAACGACTTGAGGACGTCGAAGGGATTGTCAGGGCGGGCCGCTTTTTCGATCGAAGCGTCACCGCTGCTCATCTGCTCACGAGAAACCGCGCAATCGGCTTCATCGTGATAGACCACTTGGGGCAGGCTGAGAATCAACTCATCCTCCACAGCCCCCAGCAAGTCCAGCTGTTCGTTGTTGACCAGCACCGGCTCATAGTCGCTGGGCACTTCCGCCGCCAAGGCGTCATCGCTGACGACCGCGAGCTTGAAGTGGCTCGTAACGGACACCGGCATGGGCTGCAGGCAGCGCCTGCAAGGGACCATGAGATCCGCCTCCAGCTCCCCATCGATGAGATGACGACGCTGTGTATCGACATCGAACTGCAGCTTGACGATTGCACTGCCCTGCTGCGGCCCAATCTCGTCTTTCAGGCGCGTCAATTTCTCGAGGTCAACGAGACCCTCGATGGTTTCTTGGTTTGCCGCTGCCCGGTAGGGCTCGACGGTCGGGGGAAGTCGTCTGGTCAACATAGGCGCGACATCATAGGGATTTGCCGGGTCCCTGTCAAAGCGCTTGGATCGCGCTATCCTATTGTTTAAAAGGCAGGCTTAAAACCCGTGTTTAAAATCAGGCTCAAAAGCCGAGCTCGAAAACCAGGCCCGGGCCATGTTCAAGAACCCCGGCTCGAACCGGCATCGGGCCAGGCTCCGACGGGTTCTGACTCGAGTCTCACACGGGCCATGCCACATATCGTACTCGAACTGCCGGCGCCGCTGGCGTCACTGCCCGACAAGACCGGCTTTCACTGACCGACAAGATAAGGATGTCCATGTCTCGACTGGTACTTGCCTCAAGCTCCCGCTACCGGCGACAGCTGCTGAATCGCCTGGAAATTCCCTATCAATGGGCCGCCCCCGAGATCGACGAGAGCCGACGCGAGGGAGAAGACGCCGTCACTCTGGCTCACCGCCTCGCGCTCTCAAAGGCGCAGGCGGTGTCTGCAGACTATCCCGATCATCTCGTCATCGGCTCCGACCAGCTGGCGCTGTTCGACGGCGACATCCTGGGCAAACCCGGAGACTTTGAGACCGCCTGCGCCAATTTGCGCCGGTTCTCGGGTCACCGGGTAAGCTTCATGACCGGCCTTGCACTGATCGACACCGGGGCGGGACGCCATCGGGTCGTTCACGAGACCTATCACGTTCGATTCAGGGAACTGAGCGACGCCGAGATCGAGAGCTACGTATCGCGCGACCGCCCCTACGACAGCTCGGGAAGCTTTCGCATGGAGGGCCTGGGCATTGCCCTGTTCGAACGTTTCGAAGGCGATGATCCCAACACCCTGATCGGCCTACCTCTCATCAAGCTGTGCGAGCTGCTGCGAGAGGCAGGCATAAATCCGTTGGCAGGCCATCAGGGAAACGGTCAAGGTAGCTGATAGCGCACCGGCGATGCGGGACTACTCAGTCCCAGCCAGTGGGCCGCCGCGCTGGTGAGCTTGTTGGAGACCAGCGACCAGGGATCCAGCGACGGCGTGTAATCTCTGAGGCTCACTTCTCCGAGACGCGCTCTAGACAGCTGCTCGAGATTGCTGATGTCATCGATCAGGCCCAGCGACTTCGCCTGCTCGCCGGTCCAGATCAGCCCGGAAAACAGCTTGGGATCGTCGCTGAGACGATCTCCGCGCCCGGCCTTGACGGCATCGATGAACTGGCGATGCGTGGTATTCAGGACCGACTGCCAGAACGCCCGCTGCGACGGGGAAATCTCGGAGAACGGATCCATGAACGCCTTGTTCTCGCCGGCCGTGAACACGCGCCGCTCGACGCCGACCTTGTCGATCGCGCCCTCCAGACCGAATCCCGCGCTGATGACGCCGATGGATCCGACCAGACTCGCCGGCGAGGCGTAGATGCGGTCTGCCGCCGACGCCATGTAGTAGGCGCCGCTGGCACCGATATCCTCGATCACCGCCAGAATCGGCTTGTCGCCCTGCTCTTGCAGATAGCGTATTTCATCGTAGACACGCTGCGACTGCACCGGACTGCCGCCGGGGCTATTGATATGCAGCACCACCGCATCCGCGCCCGGATCCTGCCACGCCTGCTGCAGACCTTCGATGATGCGCTCGGCGTTGGCCTGACCGTTCGCATCGATGGGCCCGCTGACATCGACGACGCCAAGATGGCGCTTGCCGGCCGACATCCCGTCGCCCTGGGCCAGGAACAGGGTATAGGCGCTAAGGCAGAGCCCGGCAATCACGAGCAGAGCGAACAGCAGACGGAAGAAAATTTTCCAGCGCCGGGAACGCCGCTGCTCGGCCAGCACCCCGCCGATCCAACGGTCCATCATCCGCACTTCAGCCAAGCGCACCGTATCGGGATCGCTATCCGCACCGGTTGATTCGCCGGCACCAGAGTGCGCCGCCTTGCGCCGCTCGGCGTTTTCCCGTGTCAGCTCAGGCCCCTGGGTCCAGTCATCGCATCGATCGTCGCTCACCACGCTCTCCTTGCTGATGTTCAACACTCAGGGTCTGCCCACGAACCGTCAGGCCAACAGCCATTCGACGAGTGAGGGAAAGTCCTCGGCAACGAAACGCGGCTCACTGCGTAATAGGCGCTCCCGCTCGTGCACCCCGTAGGTCACCGCGACACGATCCATGCCGATCGCCCGGGCCATTTCCAGATCATATTCGGTATCGCCGATCATCACCGCCTCCTCCGCCGTCACTTCACATTCGACCAGCAACTCTTCGAGCATCTGCGGATGCGGTTTCGAACGTGTGAGATCGGCGGTTCGGCTGGCAACGAACCAGTCGCCGCAGGCGTCGTGATTCAATGCACGATCCAGACCACGTCGGCTCTTGCCGGTCGCCACCGCCAAGCGACAGGTCGGATCCCCTCGCAAGCGTTCGATTCCCTGGGCGACGCCGGGGAAAAATGGCGCCGGAATACGATCGGCCAGACGGAACTGATGACCGTAGGTCTCACGCAGACGATCCTGCTCAACGGCGGTGATGCCCGGGAAGAGCTGCTCCATCGCTTCGGGCAGCCCCAGGCCGATGATGTCGCGTACCGCGGCGGCGCTCGGCACGTCCCACTGCAGCTCGCGCGCGGCCGTCTGCATGCAGGCAACGATCCGCTCCGCCGAGTCCATCAAGGTGCCGTCCCAATCGAAGATGACCAACCGGTAACGACAGCGAGGGGCTGCCAGCCGCCGGCGATCGGCATCTGCCTTCGTCATCTCACTGGCCACGTCGAGCACGCTCCAGCACCTTTTCCAGCCCTGGCTCCAGCGGCGCCCTGACCTGCACGGGACGTCCGCTCTTGGGGTCGGGGAACGTCAGCGTCAATGCATGCAGAAATAGCCGGTCCAGCCCCAGGGATCGCGCCAGATACCCACCTTCCGCAGTGCCGTACTTGTCGTCTCCCAGCAGGGCGTGACCGGCGTGGGCGGCGTGCACTCGAATCTGATGGGTTCTGCCGGTGACCGGCTCGGCCTCGATCAGCGTCACTTTCGGGAAAGTTTCACGCACCGCGAATCGGGTCCGCGAGACCTTGCCGTTGTCATCCACCCGAACACGGCGCTCACCGTTGCCGGCATCGTAGCGATCCAGCCGCGCGCTCACATAGTCGCGCCGCGCCGGCCATCGCCCCTGCACCAGAGCCAGATAGCCTTTGTCCACCCGACGCTCGCGCAATGCGGTATTGAGAGAGAGCAGCGACTCCCGGTTCTTGGCCAGCAGCAGGCAGCCGGAAGTATCCCGGTCGAGGCGATGCACCAGCTCGAGAAAATCCAGATCCTCGCGCACCTGACGCAGCGCCTCGATCAGCCCGATCTTGACGCCGCTCCCCCCGTGTACTGCCAATCCGGACGGCTTGTTGATCACCAGCCAGTCCGGACCTTCGATGACGACGCTGCCGGCCAATAGATTGCGCAGGCCCTCGCTGGCCTCCTTGACCGCACTCTCCGGGGCCAGCCTCAATGGCGGCACCCGCACCAGATCGCCGGCCTGGACGCGATAGTCCGCCTTGACCCGTTTCTTGTTGACCCGCACCTCGCCCTTGCGAACGATGCGGTAGATCAGCGATTTCGGCGCGCCCTTGAGCCGCGTACGCAAGAAATTGTCGATCCGCTGCCCCTGCTGCGACTCGCTGACCTCGATAAACTGAACTTCCTGGCCTTCGGCCATGCTCGACTCCCTGGATGGCGCGACTCGAAAAGGCGGCGGCGCCTTCCGCGCCGCCGCGGCGGCCATTCTAACGCACGGAACCGGCAGCGCGAGCTCAATTGCCGCTGCCTCGGCATTACTGTTATATTGCGAACTCACTCGATGGGCGATTGCCCATTCAGGCGCCAGCCACTGACTATGCTGGCCGGAGTGAACAAATGTCTCGATCTTCCAGAGAGTTAATGAAGCCAACCGCTCACGGCTGCTGGAGTGATCAAAACACGTTTGGAACGCCAGGCCCCGACTCGAGAGCGCGACTGTTACCCACAGCGCCCTGCTCGCGGGAAATCCACAGGTACCAGTGGAAGGCGTCGCCGAACCGAACAATGCCAAGTGATATAGACGGCAGTCTGCAGGACCGGATGCGTCGACGAAAAACGCGCCGTGACATGTCCTGCCACCGTTTCGTACTCAACCCATGTTCGTGTAGCACCCGTAAAAAGCAGGTCTTGAAAGCAACGATGTAATGGTAACGAGCAAGCACGCCACTGGGCTCGACGAGCGTCGACCGGCACGCGTATCAATGGCCGTTGCAGGCCCTGCGATACGTGATTTCCGCAGACTTCCCTCGAGTCCCTGACGCGGTTCTCGCATGTGTTTCACGCTGAGTTCGTTACGGTACACGCCACGCTGGTCTATCCTGCCGGGTCGCTTCATCCATGTGCGCGAGCACAGCACGACCGCTAGCGGTTCGTCGTCGCCAATTGCAGCACGCCTTCCACCGGCACGCTCAATTAGCGAGACCGTATGAAAAGAATGCTCATCAATGCGACACAGCCGGAAGAGCTGCGTGTCGCACTCGTCGAAGGACAACGCCTTTACGATCTGGACATCGAATCCGGTGCCCGGGAACAGAAAAAGGCCAACATCTACCGGGGCAAGATCACCCGGGTCGAACCTAGCCTCGAAGCCGCTTTCGTCGACTTCGGTGCCGAGCGCCACGGCTTTCTGCCGCTCAAGGAAATCTCCCGCGAATACTTTTCCAAGGACCCGTCGGGCCGACCGAACATCAAGGAAGTCCTGAAGGAAGGCCAGGAAGTCATCGTCCAGGTCGATAAGGAAGAGCGCGGCAACAAGGGCGCGGCGCTGACCACCTTCGTCAGCCTGGCCGGGCGCTTTCTGGTGCTGATGCCCAACAACCCTCGCGCGGGCGGTATCTCTCGCCGCATCGAAGGTGAAGAGCGCAGCCAGCTCAAGGAAGCCATGGGTCAACTGACCCTGCCCGACAAGATGGGCGTGATCGTGCGCACCGCGGGTATCGGCCGTTCGCCGGAAGAGCTGCAGTGGGATCTCGACTACCTCGTGCAGGTGTGGGAAGCGATCACCACCGAAGCGGTCAAGCGCCCTGCCCCGTTCCTGATCTATCGTGAGTCCAACGTCATCATTCGCGCCATGCGCGACTACCTGCGTCAGGACATCGGCGAAGTCCTGATCGACAGCAAGGACGTGCACGAGGAGGCCCTGAGCTTCATCCGTCAGGTGATGCCCTCCTACCAGCAGAAGATCAAGCTCTATACCGACGATGTGCCGCTGTTCTCGCGCTTTCAGATCGAGTCCCAGATCGAGACGGCATACCAGCGTGAGGTCAAGCTGCCTTCCGGCGGCTCGGTGGTCATCGACCACACCGAAGCCCTGGTATCGATCGACATCAACTCGGCACGTGCCACCCGCGGCGCCGATATCGAAGAGACCGCACTGCAGACCAATCTGGAAGCGGCCGACGAGATCGCCCGTCAGCTGCGTCTGCGCGACATCGGCGGCCTGGTGGTCATCGATTTCATCGACATGTCGCCGGCGCGCAATCAGCGCGATGTCGAGAATCGGGTGCGCGATGCGCTCAAGCTCGATCGTGCCCGCGTCCAGATCGGCCGCATCTCCCGTTTCGGTCTGATGGAAATGTCGCGCCAGCGTCTGCGCCCTTCTCTCGGCGAAACCAGCGGTGTCGTCTGCCCGCGCTGTGACGGCCAGGGCACCATTCGCGACGTGCGCTCGATCGCCCTGTCGATCCTGCGCCTGATCGAAGAAGAGGCGATGAAGGAACGCAGCGCTCAGATTCGCGCCATCCTGCCGGTACCGGTGGCGACCTATCTGCTCAATGAAAAGCGCAACGTGCTCTCCGACGTCGAGCGTCGCCAGGGTGTCAAGGTTCTGCTGCTGCCGAACCCCGAAATGGATACACCGCACTACGAGGTGCTGCGCTTCCGCGACGACCACGTCTCCGAAGACGGCGACGAGATCAAATCGAGTTTCGAGATCTCCGTCGACAGCGAGTTGCTCAAGGAACCGGAGACGACACTCGCCAAGCCGATCCAGCGCACCCAGGCCGCCGTACAGACCGTTCAGCACACGGCCCCCGCGCCGGACTCGCTGCATCAGGAACCTGAAAAACCCGCGCCTGCACCTGCGGCAGAACCCAGCCCTAGCACCGGTTCCAGCCAGGCTCGCAAGCCCGGCCAGGCCAATTCCTCCGGCGTCAAGCCGTCGGCACCCGCGGCACCGCAGCAGTCACCTGCCAACGGCGGGCTGATGCAGCTCTTCCGAGGGCTGTTCGGACGCCGGCGGGCCGATGAAGAAGTGCCGCAGCCGAGCACGACGCCCAGCCAGCGTGGCCAGAACAGTGGCAACGGCGATTCCTCGACGGGCACACCCCGCAACGGAAACGGCGGCAGCGGTTCCGGCAGCTCGCGTTCGTCGCGCTCCTCGTCTCAACGCAACGATCAGCGCAGCGACGCCAGCGCCAAGCGTAACGATGGCAATGCGCGCTCCGGAGACAGCAACGCGCGTAACGGCAACGACTCTCGTGGCGACAACGGTTCTCGTAGCGACCACGGTTCTCGTAGCGACAATGCGCGAGGGGAAAACGGCAACCGTCAGAGCAATAATCGTCGCCGTCGAGGCCAGGATGATCGTCATAACGGCAGTGATTCGCGTGGCGACAATCGCCAAAGCCAGAATCGTCAGCCGCGTCAGGACAATCGTAACGGCAAGGCCGACAAGGCAGAGAATGACGCCAGTCAAGAGCCGACCAAGTCCGACAGCGGTAGCCAGTCAGGCAACAACAAGCCGTCACGTTCCGACGCTGGTGATACGCCGTCCGTAGCCAAAGAGGCCGTCGCGGCCCAGAGCGCTTCGAATGAGAGCGCTTCGAACGAGACCTCTTCGAAAAAACAGAGCTCTTCGAAGGACAGCGTCGACAGCAAGCCGAAGCGCACGCGCAACAATCCGCGCAACCGCTCACGCAAGCACGCCCTGAACCCGACCGCAGTCGAAGAGCAGCAGCGGCTGCAGACGGCGACAGCCGAGGAAACGGATGCAGCGACAACGGCTGTCGATGCAGATGCCGTTAGCGTAACGACTGCTCCTCAGACTGGCGAAAGCACCAAGCTCTCTGAAACCGGGTCAGCTGATACTCCGGCGACCGCAGCCCAGTCGTTTGAAACCAGGTCGTCTGAAACCCCGCCGTCCGAAGCCAAGCGGTCTGAAGCAAAACCGACCGAGGCCAAAGGCTCCGAGTCCAACGGATCTGAAGCCCGAAGTTCTGAAGCCCAGAGTTCTGAAATCAAGGGTTCTGCAGCTAAGGCCGCCGAGGCGAAGGCAGACAAAGCCGTGGCGACATCGAAGACGGCCGAGCAGGACAAGCCGGCTACAACGCCTGCAACGGCTACCGACGATAGCGCCAAAAAGCCCGATATGCCGTCTACCCCGTCTCAGGACGAAGAAAGCGGACGTCAGGCCGATGTCGCTAGCCCGACACCGGCTGCCGCGGACGTAGCCCGGCCGACATCGACTCCGAAACCGGCTGAAGCGTCGGTCGAGGAAAGCCAGGTCGTCGAAGCGACCGCCGCGTCTGCCGAGCGCCCCGCCGAAGCGCCAGTCAGCGAGTCCTCGAACAACGAGACGCCGACCCGCGATGAGGCGACCCCGAGCGCCGCGGCTTCGTCATCGGTGAAGGCCTCACCGGCTGATGTCTCCAGCGACGAAACGTTGGCCGCTGACAAGGCATCGCCCGACGCCGATATCGCGTCTTCGCCGACGACCGACAAGCCGTCTGTCATGCAGGATGCCAAGACCCAGCCGATGGCGGAGATCGTAACGCCGGAAGCGACGCCTGCACCGCAGGCCGAAGACACGCCGACGACGAAGCGCGCGAAGCCCGAGCAGACTCGTCCGACCGACGTCAGTGAGCATTCGCCGGAATCCGCCAACGTCGAGTCCAGCGACAAGACAACGGAAGTGCAGGTGTCGGAAAACCAGACGGCCGAGCCAACGACCGATTCGACGATCGAGTCATCGACCCAGGCCACGACCGTCGCTGCCGAAAGCGATGATGGTGAGCCGAGCCGGCCACGGCGCCGGGCTCACAACGACCCGCGTGAAAAGCGTCGTCGTGAAGGCGGTCAGAGCGACAGCTGATCGGCCGACGCGTCGTCCAGCAAACGAAAAGCCCAGACATTTGTCTGGGCTTTTTCTTGTCTACTGATTTAGTCGCCGGCTCTTGATTAACGGCTCTGATTGCCGTTTCTGATTGCCGTTCCTGGCCTGGAATCGAGCCTGCCGTTATCCATCCGACGCCCTGATTGTTGGGGCACCGACACCGGTTTCTGGCGTATAGATTCCTGACGCGTCGACGCGGCGCGGCTCGCGCTCGAGCACCACGCCGAAACGCTCCCGAACGGCATCGACCAGCTTGTCGGCGAATGCCAGTAGTCCTTCCAGCGTCCCGCCTCCGAAGTGGACCAGCACCAGAGCCTGACGATCATGTACGCCGAAGGCACCCTCACGGCGCCCTTTCAGCCCGCACTGGTCGATCAGCCAGCCCGCGGCCAGTTTGACCTGACCATCGGACTGCGGATAGTGCGGCATGGACGGCAATTGCCTCAGTAACCGTGAAGCGACCGCCGCGGTGACCAGCGGATTCTTGAAGAAGCTGCCCGCATTGGGCGTTCGAATCGGATCGGGAAGTTTCTCCCGGCGGATGGCGCAGACCGCCTCGAACACGTCCCGCGCACTCGGCGTCGCCGCTACACGCTCACGCAGGACTCCGTAGTCGAGTTGCGGCCGCGGCCGCGTCGACAGCGTCAGCCCCAGTCGCGTGATGACGACCTGATCGGCCAATTCCCGTTTGAACACGCTGTCGCGGTAGCCCAGATCGCAGGCGTCTCGATCCAACCGCTGCATTCGGGCGTCACGCCGATCCACCAGCTCGACCCAGTCGATCACATCGGCAAGTTCGACGCCGTAAGCACCGATGTTCTGAATCGGCGCGGCCCCGGCCAGACCGGGGATCAGCGCCAGATTCTCGACCCCCCATAGTTCGCGCCCGACGCAGGCCTCGACCAGCGCATGCCAGCCGACCCCCGCCCCGACCTCGACGTGGACCCTGTCGCCGCGCCCCTGGCGGAACGCCACGCCCTCGATGTCCGCCCGCAGCGTGAGTCCCCCGATCGCTGGCGGCAACAGCAGGTTGCTGCCGCCGCCCAGCACCGTGATCGGCCAGCCATGTGCGTTGGCCAGCTCCAGCCCGTCGCCGACCCCAGACTCGGTGCGGGCGTGCCAGAAGTGCTCTGCCCGACTGGGCAACGCCAGAGTGTTGGCAAAGGAAAGATCCCGATCGAACTCGAGCCCGCCATCCGCGCCCCGCCCTATAGACATCAGGTCACGCCCAGACGTTGCCGCAACGAAGCCAGCAACCCTTCCACTGCAAGCTCCAGCTGATCCAGCACTTGCTGGAAGCCCGCCTCGCCGCCGAAGTAGGGATCCGGCACATCCTGCCCCGGTTCCCCGGCATAGTGAAGTAGACGGGATATCTGCGCACGCCTGCCGGCCGGTTCCCGATCGAGCACCCGCTCGAGATTGTCGGCATCCATGACCAGAATCTCGTCGAAATGGGCGAAGTCCTCGAGGGCCAGCTGGCGCCCGCGCAGTCCGCCGAGGTCGACCCCTCGATCGGCGGCAGCCTGGATGGCGCGATCGTCCGGCGGTGCGCCGACGTGCCAGTCGCCCGTGCCACAAGAATCGACCTCGACACGATCCGTGAGACCCGCCTCATCGAGACGCTTTCTCAGCATGCCTTCCGCCGTCGGGGAACGGCAGATGTTTCCCATGCACACGAACAGAATTCGCCATTCGTATCGCGACTGGTTCATGCCTCGCTCCGCTGTCGAAAATGCCGGCGCACGCGCTCCAGATCCTCCAGCGTGTCGACGCCGCCGGGCAGTGACGAGGAGACGGTGGCCACCTGAATGAGATGCCCGTGCTGAAGCGCCCGTAGCTGCTCGAGCTGTTCGAGCTGTTCGAGCGGGGCCGGCAGCCAGCTGACGTAATCGGCCAGAAATCCGACTCGATAAGCGTAGAGGCCGATATGGCGTAGCCATGCATCGGTCTCGAGCAGCGTCGGCGGCTGCGTTTTCCAGGCATTGCGATCCCACGGGATCGGCGCCCGCGAGAAATAGAGCGCGCGCCCGGTCAGGTCGGTAACGACCTTGACCACGTTGGGATTGAACAGCGTATCGACATCGTGGATCGGCTCGGCAAGCGTCGAAATGGAGGCCTGCGTATCGGCAGCGAGCCGCTCGGCCACGCGGTCGATCGCGCTGGCGGGCAGCAGTGGCTCGTCACCCTGGACATTGACCACGATGGTCTCCGCCGTCAGTTGCAGCGCGTCCGCGACTTCGGCCAGCCGATCGGTGCCCGAGGGGTGATCGCTTCGCGTCATCACCACTTCGGCCCCAAAAGCCTGAGCGGCCCGCTCAATCCGGACGTCGTCGGTGGCGATCACGATCCGGGACGCGCCGCTTTCCTTGGCCCGCAGCCAGACATGCTGAACCATCGGCAAGCCATCGATCTCCATCAACGGCTTGCCGGGAAGCCGGCTGGAGCCGTAGCGAGCCGGAATCACGACGACGAAATCACTCATGGCGCCGGCGCTGCCTTACCGAGTTTTTCCTCGGTGGGCATGATCCGGGCTTCGTTTTCCAGCATCACGGGAATGCCATCTCTAACCGGATAGGCCAGCCCGCTGACCGAGCTCTTGAGCTCCTGACGCTCGCGATCGTAGGTCAACTCGCTATGGCTGACCGGACAGATCAGCATCGCTATCAATTCCTTATCCATGGCCACTTCTCCTCAGAAATTCCTGTTTATGCCATTCATGCGTCCGATGAACCGACGCGACAGTCTGGCGCCATGATCGCGCCATCACCGCTGTTATTCTAGAGCAGAACGAAACCTGCGCAGAACGAGCCCGGAGCGAAACGCTTTACGGCGAGCGCGGCCGCCACCCATCGACCCGTGCACGCCACCAATCGATGAACGCGGCTTCCGGGGCCGCTTCGACATCCAGCACCCAGCAGCGGTCATCCGCGAAATCGGCACACTTCACCGCGTCCTTGGCCGTCATGACCACGATCCTCGGCGCGGCAGGCAGATCGGTGGCTGAAAAGCGATGATGATCGTCGAAGGCGTGCTCATGATGGGGAATCCCCAGGGCATCGAGTGTCGTGAAAAAGCGTTGCGGGTGACCGATTCCGGCCACTGCCGCCACGGGGGCATCCAGCGCGAACGGCGTCGAATCGACGGGGTAACGCGCGCCACTGCTCAGGTGACGCCAGGCCTTGGGAGAAATCGTCATCGTGAACCGCGGGACATCTTTCGCATCGGCAGCCGACAGCGATTGAAGCCCGCCGTTGCCAATCAGTGCATCGACCTCCGTCAGGCGCTCAAGCGGCTCGCGCAGCGGCCCCCGCGGGAGACAGTGACGGTTTCCGAAACCTCGTTTCCCGTCGACCACCACCAGCTCCAGCGCTCGCCCCAGCGCGTAGTGCTGCAGGCCATCGTCGGCAATCAGGATATCGCAACGAGAATGCTCGAGGAGCCAGCGCGCCGCCCGTGGGCGATCGGGATCGACGGCCACGGGCGCCCCGGTCTGCTGGGCCAGCATCAGCGGTTCGTCACCGCTCTGCACGACCGGCGTCTCTGCCGATACCGACAGCGGGTAGCAATCGGCCTTGCCGCCGTAGCCCCGCGACACGATGCCCGGCCGCCAGCCGTCCTCCTCGAGCCAGCGCACCAGCCAGGCCACCAGCGGCGATTTTCCCGTCCCCCCGACCGACAGATTGCCTACCACGACCACCGGCACCGGCGGCTGCCACACTTCACGGCGACCGGAGCGGTAAGCGTCGCGTCGTCGCGTTACCCCACGGCGGTAAAGGGCTTCCAGCGGACCGAGCAGGCTCAGCCAGCGCGCCCCCCGATACCAGGCGCGCTCGATCGGCGTCACGCCTGCTCCTGGAACTGCAGCTGATAGAGCGAGGCGTAGGCGCCCCCCTGGGCCAGCAGCTCGGCATGCGTGCCGTTCTCGACGAGATTGCCCTGATCCATGACCACGATACGATCGGCGCGCTCGATGGTCGACAGCCGGTGAGCAATCACGAACGTGGTGCGATCCCGACAGACGACCTCCAGCGCGCGCTGGATGTAGCGCTCGGATTCGGTATCCAGCGCCGAGGTTGCCTCGTCCAGAATCAGCACCGGTGCATCCTTGAAGATCGCGCGGGCAATTGCCAGGCGCTGACGCTGGCCGCCGGAGAGCATCACGCCGTTGTCGCCGACCACGGTGTCGTAGCCGTTCGGCAGCTGTTCGATGAACTCATGCGCATAGGCCGCTTTCGCCGCGGACTCGATCTGCTCCCGGCCGGCCTCGGGCACGCCGTAGGCGATGTTGTCGGCAATCGTGGTGTTGAACAGCGTCACTTGCTGAGAGACCAGCGCAATCTGCTGGCGCAACGGTGACAGCTGGTACTCCTGGATATCGATGTCGTCGACCAGTATGCGGCCTTCGGTGGGCCGATAGAATCGCGGCAGAAGACCCATCAGCGTCGACTTGCCGCTTCCCGAGCGTCCCACGATCGCCACCATCTGCCCGGCCGGCACGTCGAGATCGATACCCTTGAGCACCTCGGGCTGATCGTCGCCGTAGGCAAACCGCACGTCTTCGAAGCGCACGCGCCCTACCAGCCGCTCAGGCAGGCGCGTGCCTTCGTCGCGCTCCGTGGGCTGGTTCAGCAAGCCGAACAGCTCTTGGGATGCCGACAACCCCTTCTGGATGATGCTGTTGACGTCGGTCAGCGACCGGATCGGCTTGGCCATCAGCGATGCCGCGGTAATGAATGCCACGAACTCGCCCGGCGTCATCGCGTTCATCAGCTCCGGCGCCATCGCCAACCAGACGAGCCCGGCCAGCGCCAGCGCCACCAGCAGCTGGATGATCGGCGTGCTGGTCGCCTTGGTCATCGCCTCCTTGATGCTCTGCTCGCGATTGTAGTTGCTGGCAGCTTCGAAACGGCGTTTCTCGTACTCTTCCGCGCCATGCGTGCGCACCACGCGATAACCGCTCAGGGCTTCGGAAGCCACGTGCGTCACGTCACCCATGGAGTTCTGGATGCGTCGCGAGATCTTGCGAAAGCGCTTGCTGGTCTGACGCACCACCAGTGCGATCAGCGGCGTGACGCCGAGAAAGATCAGCGTCAACAGCCAGTTGGTCCAGAACAGGTAGCCGATCAGGCCGATCACGAACAGGCCTTCCCGCAGAATGATCGTGATCGCGTTGGTGGCGGCGCCGGTCACCTGTTCGACGTGGTAGGTCACTCGCGAAATCAGATGGCCGCTCGAGTGCGTGTCGAAGAAGCGCCCCGGCATGTGCAACATGTGGTTGAACACGTTGCAACGCAGCCGGTGCACCACGTTGCGGGCCACATTGCTCATGAAATAGGTTCCCAGAAAGGTCCCCACGCCACGCGCCGCAAACATGCCGATCACGAACAGCGGCAGAAAATAACGAAAACTCGCATCGGGATGCTGTATCCCGTCGATCAGGCGTTTCATCATCTCTGCCAACGCAGTGCTCGAGGCGGCATAGATCGCGTAGCCGACCACCGCCACAGCGAAAGAACGCCATTCCACACGGACGTATTCGAGAAGGCGTCGATAAAGTGCCCAACTGGAAGCTTGTGACACGTTGACTCCGTTCGACCGGGAAAAATCGGCGCCCGGGCAGATGCAGAGCGGACGGATGCATGCAGCAATGCCATCCACCATCGCGCGGCTCGGGCGCATTCAGGGGCTGGATTCTACCCCAACATCCTCGCGGTCGACAGCCGACCGGCGCGACCATCCCGGATGGCGCTGGGCACGCACCTCGACGCCGGACGCCGACAGCGTGATGCGCACGGCGCCATCGTAGGCGGTATTCCAGACTCGGCTACCGGCATCGACGAAGCGCTGCACCACCGCAGGTGCCGGATGACCGAACGGGTTACCGCGCCCACTGCTGAAAACCACGTCGACGGGGCGGGCCGCGGCGATCAACGCCCGAGACGAGCTGGTCGCGCTACCGTGATGGCCGGCTACCAGCACGTCGATGGGGCGCGCGCCCAACGATCCTCGCCGCAACGTCTCGGCGAACGCGCGTTCCCGATCCGCGCTGGCATCGCCGGTAATCAGCACCCGCCGCTCGCCCGCGGTCACCAGCAATACGCAGGAGCGATCATTGCGGTTCGTCGCGATCTCGCCAGGAGGTGGCGACAGAAACCGCCAGGAGACGCCGTCATCGCGCCACTCGTCGCCAGCCTCGCAAGGACGCGACGGCAGCGCCAGTTCGTTTCCCCGCGGTGCCCACCAGTGCTCGACGCGATGGCCCTGGCGCAGCGCGGCGATGCCGCCCGCGTGATCGGTATCGCTGTGGGTGACGATCACGTCATCGAATCGTTGCCCCGGCGACCATAGCAGCGCTGCCGGCATGAAACCCGAGGCAAAGCGCGGCCCCGTGTCCATCAGCACCCGCCGATCCCGGGTCTCGAGCTGGACCAGCTGGCCCTGGCCGACGTCGTAGACGGTGACGATCAGTCGCCCTTCGCCCAGGTCGGGGCGCTGAAGCAGCGTCACGAGCAGCGCCAGCAGCAGGCAACCCCATAGCCGCGTCCTGCGTTCCACCCCTGGAAGCAGCCAGATCATGCCCCACAGCAACAGGGCGATGGAGACCGGCCACCGCCACCAGGGGTCGGGCGTCCACAGCGGCAAGACGTCGGACGCGCTGGTCAGCAGGTACGCCAGCATGTTGGCGAGATGATCGAAAGGCCACCACGCCCAGCCGGCCGGCGTCGGCCAGGCCGCGAATAGCCATCCCAGAAAACCGAGCGGTACCATCACACTGCCGACCAGCGGGACGGCAAACAGGTTGATCACCGGCGCCAACGGCGACAGGCGGCCGAAGGCAAGCAGCACCGCGGCGGCCATGATCGGCGCCAGCAGCCACTGACTGCGAAGCAGCGCGATGCCGCCACCTCGCCACCCGGCGGGCCGTGGACGCCCCGACCAGGCCAGGATCAGCACTGCCACGGCGGCAAACGAGAGCCACAGTCCAGGCCTCCACGGCGCCAAGGGGTCGCAGATCACCACCAGTGCTAGGGCCAGCCACCAGGCTTGCCACCATCCCGGTGCGTGACGCCCGCTCGCCGCCCACAATCCCACCGCGACCATGATTGCCGCGCGAACGGCGGGCGGCTCGAAGCCGGCAAGACCCGCGTAGGCGAAAGCGGCCACGCCGGCTCCCAGCCAGGGCCAGATCGTCATCCGCCAGGCCAGGGGTTGAAACCAGCGCGATAGCCGTCTCAGAAGCCACAGAAACAGCGCGGCAATCAGGCCGATATGCAGGCCGGAGATGACCATCAGATGCGTCGTCCCGGTGGCGTTCAGCAGTTGCCAGTCATCATCGTCGAGGCGATCTCCGGCGCCCAGAGTCAAGGCGCTCAGCCAACGTTTACCCAGTGGCGAGATGTCCACCGCGTCCAGCCGCGCGAGCGCCGACTGACGAAGGGAGAATGGCGCCTCGGAGAGACGTCGCGGGGCATCATCGCGGACATAACCGAGCGCCTGGATGCCCTCGCGCCAGAGCCAGGCGCCGTAATCGAATGTCTCGGGGTTGGCGAATCCCAGCGGTTGGCGCAGCCTCGCTGTCAGCTCCCAACGCTCTCCCCGCTCGAGTTCGGGGGCGCCGTACCAGGAGAGCCTGACCCTGCGACTATCGGGACAGGTGTCACCGGCCCTTCGGGGGCGACAGTCATCGATCTGAAATCGGAAGCGGGCCCGGCGTGCATCGACATCAAGCGTCTGAATTCGGCCGGTCAGCGTGAAATCGTGTCCGGCGAGTGCCAATGGCAGCATGCCCTCACGCTGCTGGCCGACGCCATGAGCACAGGCCAGCAATGCCAGCACCACTGCGCCCGCCCATAGCGAACGTCGCCATGCCGAGATTGCCAGCAGCAGGACGGCGCCGCCGTACACGCTCCACCCTAAAGTGCTGGCATCACCCCCAGGATAACCGGCGATAGAGCCGATGCGGGAACCAAGGAAAGAGCCGCCGATCGCCGCCATGGCCAGCGGCATTCCCCAGCCCATGCGTCTCGTGAGCGCGCCGATCAAGCGCCGAACCTCAGCGACCGCCAACGAATGGAGTCTCGGAGTGGCGATCTAACGACGGACTTAACATGGCGGGGCCTTGGAGTTGTATGGATAATGGGCCTTCTTCGTTCAGCGAGCGGCCTCATGTCTCGTCGATGGTTACAACGCTACATTCCCAGCCAGGAGAGGCTGCAGCGCACTCGCTCTCTGCGTTTCATGCATCACATGCTGGACGATCCGGCGATGTGGATACTCTCGCGTCGCAGCGTTGCCAACGCCTGCATGGTCGGCCTGTTTGCGGCCATGCTGCCGATCCCCTGTCAGATGGTGCTGGCCGCTTTCGGTGCCTACTGCTTTCGCGGCAACCTCCCGCTGTCCGTCAGTCTGGTCTGGCTGACCAATCCGCTGACGATGCCGGTGGTGTTCTACTTCAATTACCGCGTCGGGGCCTGGGTCCTGAATTACCCGGCACGTCAGGTACCGGACCACATCACCACGATGTGGATCGCCGAACAGATGGCCAACATCATTCTGCCGCTGGCCGTCGGCTCGGTCGTCGTCGGCCTGGTACTGGCCATCGTCAGTAACGTGCTGGTGCGCCTGATCTGGCGCTTCCAGATCTCCCGCAGCTGGCGTCGTCGGGCAAAACGACGCCAGCGCCGACAGAAGCAGTGATTTCATCGAGTTCGGCTGATCCCTGAGCCTCGGCCCTTCGCCATTTCGAGCACCATTTCGACGTCTGGCGGGAACGCAAAAAAACGCCGCCCTGGACTGTTGATCGTCCAGGGCGGCGTCAGCTTTAGCGGCTGCGGAAATTATCGAAGCGGGTTCAAACCGCGTCGACGGCGGTCAGTTGGCCCTTGTCGAGTCGCATCATGCGATCCTGATGGGCTGCCAGCGACATGTCATGGGTGACCACCACGAAAGCGCAGTCGGTGGTCGCTGCCAGTTCGTCCATCATCGCCAGAATATTGGCCGCCGTTGTCTGATCCAGGTTGCCCGTGGGCTCGTCCATCAGCACCAGGCTCGGATCGGTGACCAGCGCCCTGGCGATGGCGACGCGCTGGCGCTCACCGCCCGATAGCTCGCCAGGCTTGTGCGCGCCCCGGGGTGCCATGCCGACGCGATCCAGCAAGCGTTGGGCCTTGTCGACGGCGACCTTGCGCGTCTGACCACGAATGATCAGCGGCAGCGCCACGTTTTCCGCCGCGGTGAATTCGGCCAGCAGATGGTGGAACTGGTAGACGAAACCGATATAGCGGTTGCGGAAGCTGCCCAGCGCCGCCTCGCCCAGCCCGGCCAGCGACTGTCCGCCAATGATGACCTCGCCACCGCTGGGACGATCGAGACCGCCCAGCAGGTTGAGCAGCGTGGTCTTGCCGGAACCGGAGCTGCCGACGACGGCCACCCGCTCTCCCGCCCGCACCTGCAGATCCAGATGATCCAGCACCGTGAGGTCCTGCGGCCCTTCGCTGTAGGTTCGTGTGAGTTGGCGGCAGTCGAGCATGACGTTGTCTCCGCTGACGGACGATGACCGGGAATTGACTTCACTCATAACGCAGCACCTCGGCCGGCTGAATACGCGCCGCTCGCCACGCCGGATAGAGCGTCGACAGGAAGGTCAGCCCGAAGGCGCTGGAGACGATGACACCCAGATCGCTCATCTCGAGACGCGACGGCAGATAGCTGATGAAATAGACATTGGGATCGAGGAACTGAATGCCAGTGACCGCCTGAACCCAGGCAATGATGTCGGATACCGTCAGCGCCAGAATCACCCCGGCAACGACGCCGATCACGATCCCGATGATGCCGATCGCCAGCCCCTGCACCACGAAGATGCCCATGATCGATTTCGGCTTGGCGCCGATGGTTCGCAGGATGGCGATGTCCGCATGCTTGTCGGTGACGACCATCACCAGCGTCGAGACGATGTTGAACGCCGCCACCGCCACGATCACCATCAGCAACAGACCGATCATGTGCTTTTCCATCTGGATCGCCTGAAACAGGTTGCCGTGGGTATAGGTCCAGTCCATGCCCCGGTAACCGGAACCCAGATTCGAGACGATATCCCGGGTCACCGGCCCCGCCTGGAACAGATCGTCGAGCTCCAGACGCAGGCCATCGACCTTGTCGCCGAGGCGCGCCAGCGTCTGCATGTCCTCGATGTTGGCATACGCCAGATTGGCGTCCAGGTCGGCGCCGACCTTGAAGATGCCGCTGACGGTAAAGCGTTTCAAGCGCGGGAAAACGCCTCCCGGCGTGATCGACGCCTCCGGCACCAGCAGCGTCACGCGATCGCCCACGCCGACACCCAGATTGCGCGCCAACAGCGAACCCAGCACCACGTGCCAGCTGCCGGGAGAGAGCTCATCGAGCGTGCCCGCCTGCATGTGCTGATCGATGATCGAGACATGGCGCTCGTATTCCGGCTGCACCCCGGTGACCATGGCCCCCTGGGTACGCCCGCTCGCCGAGAACATGCCCTGCTGCTGCACGTAGGGCGCCGAAGCGACCACGTCCTTGTGCTGATCGACCTTCTCGGCCAGCGCTTTCCAGTCCTGCATGCCGCCCTGCTGTTCGATACGGGTATGCGGCACCATCCCGAGCACGCGAGTCCGCAGCTCATGGTCGAAGCCGTTCATGACCGATAGCACCAGTATCAGCACGGCGACGCCCAAGGCCAGACCCAGCATCGAGGTGAGTGAAATGAAGGATATGAAGTGATTACGTCGTTTGGCCCGGACGTATCTCAGGCCCACCAGAAAGGGTAAACGGTCGAGCATCAGGTTTGGTTCCTTGTCAGCAGCGGCTCATGTTACGGGTTTTTGGCGGTTCCCGAAAACCGCTAGTTTGTCGGGTCACTCGCCGCTTGCCAGCCGGCCGGCCCACGCTACACTGGCGATCAACGAAAACCGGCGACGGGCGGACCTGGAAACTGCTGTCGAACGGCGCCGAACGCCGGCTTGCATCGCCGCAATCAGGCTCTACAATGCCGCGTCCTCGACATCGGCCCTGACGCACACCGGCACTTATGCGCAATGGAGACACCATGACCCTGCGTCTGTTCCCCGAATGGCATCCCCAGGATGCGATTCAACTGACCTGGCCGACCCCGACCAGTGACTGGGCGCCGCTGCTCGAGCATATCGAGGCGACACTGGAAGCGATGGTCGTGGCGATCACCCGCTATCAGCCGGTGTTGATCGGCGTGCACGACGAAGCGCAGCGCGAACGTCTGAGCGCGCGTTTCCAGGCGCTCGGTGTCGCGGCCGAGCGCCGTCATCTGGTGGTGGTGGCCAGCGATGATACCTGGGCGCGGGATCATGGCCCGATCGCCATCGAGCGCAACGGCTCGATCGAACTGCTCGACTACGTCTTCACCGGCTGGGGCGGCAAGTTCGCCGCCGCGCGCGACGATGCCCTGACCCGGGCACTGGCCGCGCAGCAGGTCTTCGCCGCGCCGGTAGTCTCTCAGGACCTGATACTCGAAGGGGGCGCCATCGACACCGACGGCGAAGGCACGCTACTTACCACCAGTGCCTGCCTGCTCAATCCCAATCGCAACCCGAGCCTGGACCGCGAGGCCATCGAAGACCACCTCGCACAACGACTGGGTATATCCCGAGTACTATGGCTCGAGCACGGCCATCTGGAAGGCGACGATACCGACAGCCACACCGACACGCTGGCGCGGTTCTGCGATCCGGCGACGATCGCCTACGTTCGTTGCGACGACCCTGGAGACCCGCATTACGCGGCACTCTGCGCGATGGAAGCCGAACTCAAGGCTTTCCGGCGCGAGGATGGTTCGCCCTATCGCCTGCTGCCGCTGCCCTGGCCCCGGGCCTGTTTCGATCCGGACGACGGCCATCGGCTGCCGGCGACCTATGCCAACTTTCTCATCATCAACGGCGCCGTGCTCGTGCCGACCTACGCCGACGCAGCCGATTTCCGGGCACTGCAGGTGCTGGCCGGCGCCTTCCCGGGTCGCGAGGTGATACCGGTCGACTGTCGTGCGGTCATCCGTCAGCATGGCAGCCTACACTGCCTGACCATGCAGTTGCCGCGCGGTGCGCTGAACCCCGCGCTCTTCCAGGATTAAGGAGGGACGATGTCCAAGACGCTCAAAGTCGGTCTGGTACAACAGCAGGCCTGGCCGGAAAAACAGCGCAGCCTCGAAGCGAGCGAAGCCGGCATCCGCGAGCTCGCCGCCCAGGGCGCCGAACTGGTACTGCTGCAGGAACTGCACGCGACCCACTACTTCTGTCAGTGCGAAGACACCGATCTTTTCGATCTCGCCGAGCCGCTGGACGGCCCCACCGGGCAGAAGCTGGCCGAACTCGCCCGGGAACTCGACATCGTCATCGTCGGCTCGATCTTCGAGCGCCGCGCTGCCGGTCTCTATCACAACACCGCCATCGTATTGGATCGTGCCAAGGGCCGGGTCGGTCATTACCGCAAGATGCACATCCCCGATGATCCCGGCTTCTACGAGAAGTTCTACTTCACGCCCGGCGACGAAGATACCATGCAGGGGTTCGAACCGATCGATACCTCCGTCGGCCGCCTCGGCGTGCTGGTGTGCTGGGATCAGTGGTACCCGGAAGCCGCACGCCTAATGGCACTGGCGGGTGCCGAACTGTTGCTGTATCCCACTGCGATCGGCTGGACGCCATCCGACGACCCGGCGGAAAAACAGCGCCAGAAGGATGCCTGGACGCTGATTCAGCGCTCCCACGGCGTCGCCAACGGCCTGCCGGTGATCGTCGCCAATCGGGTAGGCCATGAGCCCGATCTCTCCGGGGTCGGCGAAGGCATCGACTTCTGGGGAGGCAGCTTCGTCTGCGGCCCCCAGGGCGAGCTGTTGACGCATGCCGGCGAGGCCAGTGAAAACCGGCTCGTCGATGTCGATCTGGCACGTAGCGAGGATGTTCGCCGTATCTGGCCTTACCTGCGGGATCGCCGCATCGATGCCTACGGCGACCTGACTCGCCGCTACCGCGACCGCTAGGCCTGCGATATCGATTTCTGGTTCGAGTCGCATTGACGGCAACGCCCACGTCGTCCCTGCTTCTGCCGGGATGGCGTCGGGGCGTCTTGCATCCCTTGTTCAACGATTCCCCGAGCACCGGGCAGGAATAGCTAGCCAGGGCCGACTGGACAAAACAGCTAAGATAACGGTATAAAATGGCGTTCACTTTCAGGGGTGCATCATGGAATTGCAGTATCGCTTGCTGGCCGAGCTGGAATCCGACTTCGATCGGTTGATCGACGCCGTCGAGCATCTGGCGACGACGTACGCCGAACGGCCGACGCCCGCCTGGGCATTGGGCGAGTCGAGCGTCGACGCACAATGGTTGCGTCGCGCACTGACCGACTTCTGGTACCAGGATGGGCAAGACGGGCGCGAGACACGCAACTACATCGGCGTGATCGCCGCCGGCCCGGCGCTCATGGAGGCCGTTGCCGCGGTGAATCTCGGTAAAGCCCGCTTTGGCGCGACACTCAAGCACATACGTCAGTCCGCGCCCCGATTGATTCCCGAAATCAAGGCCGTCCTGCCCTTCCGGCATCCGGTCCTACACGATCATCTGCGCGGCCAGGGACTGGCCCGCCTGCATCTCAAACAGTGCTGGCGCCAGCTTCCGGTCGCTGATGCCCCGCTCTCCCGCGTCCGGCTGGCGTGGTACACCAGCGGGCGTTCGATCAAACGCTTGAGCGTCGCCGAAGCCGAGGCCAAGTTGAAACAGATGGACACGTCGGCCGCGCACATTCAAATCCAGCTGCGCAGACTCGGCGATATCCCGGATAGCGAGCCGCTAGCGCAGATCCAGCAGCAGGCGCCGGTGATGCGAGCCAACCTGTTCTTCCGTGAAGCGCTGGAAGACGGCCGCATGCGGCGTGCCATGAA
Organism: Salinicola sp. V024; assembly: GCF_052645315.1. Classification (NCBI taxonomy): domain Bacteria; kingdom Pseudomonadati; phylum Pseudomonadota; class Gammaproteobacteria; order Oceanospirillales; family Halomonadaceae; genus Salinicola; species Salinicola sp. V024. The sequence goes on along the minus strand of NZ_JBQXYB010000002.1, from coordinate 275,699 downwards.
TCTGCCACTGCCGCTGTTCATTCCGGATCCGGCGCTGAAGCTACCCCATCTCAATGATCCGCCGGTCACGCCGCCGACCACCCGAACCCGCGCCAAACGCTCCGATCAACGCCTCGAGGATGATGTCTTTCTGAAGAGCCTGCGGGTCTATCGCTATCGCGATCCAGCACTGCAGATCGCCATCGACCATCAACGCAAAGACGAGGCTATCGATCGGGGATGACGGCAGCGGTCGCGAACGATGCCTCTTGGGCATGACGTACAGAGTGCCGGCGGTGTGATGGTCGTTGAAGTCCGATCTCTGAAATCCGGTCTCTGAAACCCAGCCCCTGAACCCAACGCCTGGGTGAAGGCGTCCGATTCAGGGGCGGCGGGAGATTAACTCGGCGCGATCGACTGGGAACGTTCGACCCGGAACAGTCGCTTCCGATTCAGAACAGCCGATTCAGGCCGTTTTGGGCGGCGATTCGATACGCCTCGGCCATGGTGGGGTAATTGAACGTGGTATTGATGAAGTAACGCAGCGTATTGGCCTTGCCCTTCTGCTGCATGATCGCCTGACCGATATGCACGATCTCCGAAGCCTGATCGCCGAAACAGTGGATGCCCAGGATTTCCAGCGTCTCGCGATGGAACAGGATCTTGAGCATCCCGGCGGTATCGCCGGTAATCTGCGCGCGCGCGGTATCCTTGAAGAACGCCTGGGCCACTTCGTAAGGCACCTTGGCCTCGGTCAGTTCGCGCTCGGTCTTGCCCACGGAGCTGATCTCGGGAATCGTGTAGATGCCGGTGGGAATGTCGTCGACGAACCGAAAGTCCTCGCCCAGGAACTCGTCGCTGGCGCTGCGCCCCTGATCGTAGGCGGCACTGGCCAGACTCGGCCAGCCGATCACGTCGCCGACCGCGTAGATGTGCGGGATCGAGGTGCGGTAGTGATCGTCGACCTGAAGCTGACCCCGGCCGTTGGGTTCGAGGCCGATGTTCTCCAGTCCCAGTTCGTCGGTGTTGCCGGTGCGCCCGTTGGCCCACAGAAAGGCATCGGCACGCAGGCGTTTGCCCGACTTGAGGTTGACCACCACGCCCGCCTCGTCGCCTTCGACGCTCTGGTATTCCTCGTTGTGGCGAATCAGCACGCCGTAATTGCGCAGCTCATAGGAGAGCGCATCGCTGATCTCATCGTCGAGGAAGGAGAGCAGTCGGTCGCGGTTATCGATCAGGTCGACCTTGACGCCGAGACCGGAAAAAATCGAGGCATATTCCGAGCCGATCACACCGGCGCCGTAGATGATCAGCGTCCGCGGGGTGTGTGACAGCCCCAGAATGGTGTCCGAGCAGTAGATGCGCGGATGGCGAAAATTGACGTCGGCCGGACGGTACGGCCGCGAACCGGTGGCGATCACGAACTGCGGCGCGCTGAGCTCTTCCGATCCCTCATGGTTGTCCCGGATCACTACGGTATGCTCGTCGCGGAAGTGCGCGACGCCGAAGAATAGATCGATCCGATTACGGGCGTAGAACTTGGTACGCAGCTCGACCTGCTGATCGATCGTCACCCGCGAGCGCTCGAGAACCTTGGGGAAGGAGAACCAGCGCGGCTCGCCGATATCGCGGAACATGCGGTTGGTGTTGAACTGCATGATCTGCTTGACCTGATGCCGCAGGGCCTTGGAAGGAATGGTGCCCCAATGGGTGCAGTTGCCGCCGACCGAAGACTGCTTTTCAATGATCGCGACACGCTTGCCGTGCTTGGCCGCATTGATCGCGGCGCTTTCGCCCGCGGGGCCCGAGCCAATGACCACGAGGTCATAGTTGTGAACTGCCATTTGCTTCGCCTACTCCTTACCCGATGGCTGGTACGACCTTATGAGCTCGTGACGTCGACAAGCGACCCCGGTCTTGCCGCTGCTCAACGCTTGACGGCGTTATAGCCCAGATCCGCGCCGCGGTTTTCATCGCTGCGGCGACGGGCGCCAGCGACGTTCTTGCGGCTCTCTTCCTCACAGACTTCGTCGCTACCGCCGCAAATCTCACATCCGCTCTTGAGCCCGAGCGTATTGAGACCGCCACAGGACCCGGCGATAGGCTTGTTCCCAAGGATGACGCCAATCGCCATGCCGGCTACCAGCAGCAGCATGATGGCAAAGGCCAGAATCCAGATTGTCATGACTGATCCTCCTTGTCCGAATCTTTGAGATAACCCTGAAACGCCGAAGAAATCCGCGTTTCAAAGCCTTCCGCCGTCTTGACGACGAGATAGACCGCCAGGTTCTCGCGCTCCGCCATGGCGTAGCCTGCCTCGGGGCCCAACACGTCGATTGCCGTGGCCAGCGCATCGGCCGTCATGCAGTCAGACGTGATGACCGTCACGGAAACCAGATGATGTGTGATCGGCCGCCCGGTTCGCGGATCGATGGTGTGCGAGTAGCGTTTGCCATCACTTTCGAAATAGTTGCGATAGTCGCCCGAGGTCGCCACCGCCGAGTCGTCCAGCTCAATGATACGCTGCACGCTGCGTTCATTCGAGAGCGGCTTTTCCACCGCGATTCGCCACGGCTCGCCACCCGGCTTGTCTCCGCGTGTTCGAATCTCGCCGCCAACCTCGACCAGGTAGCGACCCACATCGAGATCGTCCAGCGCCCGGGCGACCGCATCGACGCCGTAGCCCTTGGCGATGCCGGACAGATCGACGTAGACCGGCTTGGTCTTGGTCAGTCGATTGCCATCGAGTTCTAGTGCCTTGTAGTCGACTTCCTTCAACGCCTTGGCGATGTCGTCATCGTCGGGCACTCGATCGGGATGCCGGTCCGGACCGAAACCCCAGAGATTGACCGCGGAACCGACCGTAACGTCGAAGGCGCCACTGGACATGTCGCCCACGCGGATCGCCTCTCGGACGACTTCTGCCGTCTGCGGCGACAGCTCGAATGGCTGGCCCACCGGCGACTGGTTGAAACGGGACAGTTCGGAATCGGGTTTGTAGGTCGACATCAGGTGATCGACCCGGTGCAGCGAATCCTTGACCGACTGCTCGATCCGGGCCAGCTGATCGTCATCGTAATCACCGTAGAAGGTGATATGGAATCCGGTGCCGAAGATCGGACCTTCCAGCCGGTAGGACTGAGGTTCGCGCTCGCACCCGGTCAGCAGTACGAATAGCAACAGGGCCAACCCCAGAAGGATCGGCCCCGTCACTCTGCGCTCGAGCCGTTCGCTCATCCGCCGAAATCGTCCAGCATGATGTTTTCGGGTTCGACGCCCAGGTCGGTCAGCATCTTGATCACCGAAGCATTCATCATCGGCGGCCCGCACATGTAGTATTCGCAGTCTTCGGGAGCCGGGTGATCCTTGAGATAGTTCTCGTAGAGCACGTTGTGGATGAACCCGGTTGCGCCTTCCCAGTTGTCTTCCGGCTGCGGATCGGAAAGCGCCAGGTGCCATTCGAAGTTCTCGAATTCTTCGGCGAGCTGGTCGTACTCCTCGTTGTAGAACGTCTCACGCCAAGAGCGCGCGCCGTACCAGAACGACATCTTGCGCGAAGCCTTCAGCCGCTTGAGCTGGTCGAAGATGTGGCTGCGCATCGGCGCCATGCCCGCACCGCCACCGATGAAGATCATCTCCGCCTCGGTGTCCTTGGCGAAGAACTCCCCGAACGGCCCCATCACGGTGACCTTGTCACCCGGCTTCAGGCCGAACACGTAGGTCGACATCAGACCCGGCGGATGGCTCGATTTGGGCGGTGGCGTCGCGATCCGGATGTTGAACTTGAGAAGCCCTTTCTCTTCGGGATAGTTCGCCATCGAATAGGCGCGGATCACCTCTTCGTCGCTCTTGTGAGAGATATTGAACAGGCCGAACTTCTCCCAGTCGCCGCGATACTCCTCCTCGATATCGAAGTCGGAGAACTTGACGTCGTAGGGCGGCGCCACCAGCTGGACGTAGCCGCCGGCACGGAACGCCACCTCTTCACCTTCCGGCAGCTTGAGGTTCAGCTCCTTGATGAAAGTGGCGACATTGGGATTCTCGGTGACCTCGCACTCCCACTTCTTGACGCCGAAGACCTCGTCGGGAACGCGAATCTTCATGTCCTGCTTGACCGGCACCTGGCAAGACAGACGCCACCCTTCCTTTCTCTCGCGCAGCGTGAAGTGCGACTCCTCGGTCGGCAGAATCGAGCCGCCGCCGTCGCTCACCTGACACTTGCACTGCGCGCAGGAACCGCCGCCGCCGCATGCCGAGGAGAGAAAGATACCGTTGGCCGCCAAGGTCTGAAGCAGCTTGCCCCCGGCCTGAGTCGTTACCGTATTATCAGGATCGCCGTTGATCTCGATCGCCACGTCACCGCTGCTCACCAGCCGGCTGCGTGCGGCCAGAATGACCGCTACCAACCCCAGCACGATCACGGTAAACATGACGACGCCGAGCACGATGATGGATGTATCGACCATGTCGGATTCCTATTTCCTTATTGCGTTGACGTCGCTGCCCTGAGTCCAGCGCTGCCTTGACCTCAGAGCTGAATGCCGGAGAAGGACATGAAGCCCAACGACATCAGACCCGCCGTGATGAAGGTGATGCCGAGCCCCTGCAAGCTACCCGGCACATCGCTGTACTTGAGCTTCTCACGGATGCCCGCCAACGCCATGATCGCCAGCGCCCAACCGGCACCGGCACCGGCGCCGTAGACCACCGACTCGCCGAAGGTGTAGTCGCGCTGCACCATGAACAGCGACGCGCCCATGATCGCGCAGTTGACGGTAATCAACGGCAGGAACACGCCCAGCGCGTTGTAGAGCGAGGGCACGAATTTATCGAGGAACATCTCCAGAATCTGGACGATGGCCGCGATGACACCGATATAGCTCAACAGCCCCAGGAAGCTGAGATCGATATTCTCGGCACCCTCGAGACCGGTCCAGGTAAGAGCGCCCGCTTTCAACAGATAGGTCAGAATCAGGTTGTTGACCGGCACGGTGATCGTCAGCACCACCACGACCGCAATACCCAGGCCGATGGCCGAGGATATCTTCTTGGACACCGCCAGGAACGTGCACATGCCGAGAAAGAACGCCAACGCCATGTTCTCGACGAAGACCGCCTTCACGAACAGGCTGAGATAGTGCTCAAACATTAGCGGTCTCCTTGATCTTGGCCTTGCTGTTGGCAACGATCCGGTATTCGGTCTTCTCGACCTGCTCCGGGTTGAGCGAGCGCAATATCCAGATCAGCAGCCCGATGACGAAGAACGCCGACGGCGGCAACAGCATCAGCCCGTTGGGCACATACCAGCCGCCATTCTGGACGGTCGGCAGAATGGTCAGGCCGAACACGCTGCCGGAGCCCAGCAGTTCGCGAATGAAGCCGACGACCAGCAGAATGACCGCATAGCCGAGACCGTTGCCGACCCCGTCCAGAAAGCTCATCACCGGGCCGTTCTGCATGGCGTAGGCTTCGGCGCGCCCCATGACGATGCAGTTGGTAATGATCAGCCCGACGAATACCGACAGCTGCTTGGACATGTCATAGGCGTACGCCCGCAGCACCTGATCGACCACGATGACCAGCGAGGCGATGATGGTCATCTGCACGATGATCCGGATCGACGATGGAATGTGATTGCGGATCAGCGAGACGAACATGCTGGAAAAGGCCGTAACGGCAATCACCGCCAGCCCCATGACCAGCGACACGCTCATCGAGTTGGTCACCGCCAGGGCCGAACAGATCCCCAGCACCTGCAGGGCAATGGGGTTGTTCTTGAAGACCGGTGACAGGACGATGTCTTTTACGGAGTCCGTAGCCATCTTCACGCTCCTCCTTGGGAATCGCCGTGGAATCGGGCGAGATAGGGGGCATAGCCGCCTTCGCTCAGCCAGAACCGCAACATGTTGGTGACACCTCGACTGGTGAGCGAGGCTCCGGACAGCGCATCGACTTCATATTCGCCGCTGGCACCGCCTTTCACGAGTTGAATCTGAGGGTCCTGAAAATCGCCACCCTCGTAGATCTTCTTGCCATCCCACTTGGCCTTCCAGCGCGGATTGTCGACTTCACCGCCGAGTCCCGGCGTTTCCGACTGGTCGTAATAGGATAGACCCACGATGGTATTGCCATCACCCCGCACGGACAAGAAGCCTTCCATCAGCCCCCACAGCCCCTGGCCGCGGATCGGCATGACGATCTGCTCCGGGTCATCGGGGTTACCGACCAGATAGACCGTGGAGAAATTCTCCTGACGGCCGATACCGGCGATATCGTCGTCGCCCGACAGCGTGCGCGAGGTGGCCGGATCCCTGGCGGCATCGAACTGATCGTAGCTGCCCGGATCCAGATCCTCGGAATATTCCCCGGTCTCGAGATTGACCACGCGCGGCGTGATCAGCTCGGCGTACTTCTCTTCGACGTCGTCACCCGGCTTGTAGAGCTGGGTCACCTGTAGAATGTTGCTCTTGCGATCGAGCTCCTGATTCTGCACCTGCTTCGGCTTGAGAACCACGGCAGCGGAAGAGACGACCACCGAGCAGATCACACAGAGTGAGAACGCGACGATCAGCGTCTTCTTGATCGAGTTGTTGCTCGCCATCAGACAGCCTCCTTCTCGGCGGGCGCCAGCGCGGCCAGGCGTTTGCGGCGACGCTTGACGTTGGCCTGCACGAAGATGTGATCAATCAGCGGCGCGAACAGATTGGCAAACAGGATGGCCAGCATGATGCCCTCGGGGAAGGCCGGATTGACGACGCGAATCAGTATCGTCATCACGCCGATCAGCGCACCGAAGATCAGCTTGCCACGATTGGTCATCGACGCCGATACCGGATCGGTCGCCATGAACACCATGCCGAAGGCAAATCCGCCCAGCACCAGATGCCAGTACCACGGCATCGCGAACATCGGATTGCTGTCGGAGCCAACCAGATTGAACAGCGAGGCAGTGAAGATCATGCCGAGCATGACACCCGCCATGATGCGCCAGGACGCGATCCGCGTCAGCAGCAGCACCGCCGCGCCGATCAGGATCGCCAGCGTCGAGGTTTCCCCCACCGAGCCCTGGATGAAGCCGAAGAAAGCATCCCACCAGCTGTACTGCTGATGCAGCCCGTCCATGCCGTTTAGCGAGGCGTTGGACAGTGCCGTGGCGCCGGTAAAGCCGTCGGCAGGCACCCATACGCTGTCACCGGAGATCTGCGCCGGGTAGGCGAAGTAGAGAAAGGCACGCCCGGTCAGTGCCGGGTTGAGGAAGTTCTTGCCGGTACCGCCGAAGATTTCCTTGCCGATCACCACACCGAAGCTGATGCCGAGAGCCACCTGCCACAGCGGAATCGTCGCCGGCAGCGTCAGCGCGAACAGTACCGAGGTGACGAAGAACCCCTCGTTGACCTCGTGGCCACGCTTGACCGCGAACAGCACTTCCCAGAAACCGCCCACCAGGAAGGTCACCAGATAGATCGGCAGGAAGTAGGTCGCGCCCAGCACGAAGTTGGCCCAGATGCTGCCGGGATCATGGCTTCCCGCCAACGCCATGGTCAGGACTTCACGCCAGCCGCCAATGGCGCTGAAGCCGTCGGCGATGGCCAGATTGGCCTGATAGCCGGCGTTGTACATGCCGAAGAACATCGCCGGGAACGTGCAGGCCCAGACCGTGATCATGATGCGCTTCAGGTCGATCCCGTCACGCACGTGGGTCATGCTCTTGGTGACGCTGGGCGGCGAATAGAAAATCGTATCGACCGCCTCATACAGGGCATAGAACTTCTCGTACTTGCCGCCCTTCTCGAAATGAGGCTCCAGCTTGTCGAGCGTATTGCGAATCCCCATCATCAGGCCTCTTTCTCGATCATGGTCAGGTTGTCGCGCAGGATGGGACCGTACTCGTACTTGCCCGGGCACACATAGGTGCACAGCGAAAGGTCTTCCTCATCCAGCTCCAGGCAGCCGAGCTCCATGGCCGCTTCGATATCGCCGACGATCAGGGCACGCAACAGCTGCGTCGGCATGATGTCCAGCGGCATCACCTTCTCGTAGGCGCCAATCGGCACCATCGCACGCTCGGAGCCGTTGGTCGACGTATTGGGCGCGTAGTTGGGCAGGCCCAGGAATTGAGAAACATAGATTCCCATGACCGAATGGCGGTTGCGACCTGGCGACAGCCAGCCCATGAACGCGCGCTTGTTGCCCTCTTCCAGCAGCGAGAACTGGCGATGGAAACGGCCCAGAAACTGACGACTGCCTTCGCACTGGGTACCGCCGAAGATGGACCCGGAGATGACGCGCGTATCCTCCGGCTTCTCGATCTCGCCTTCGAGCAGCTCTTCGCTGCTGGCGCCCAGACGCGTCCGCACCAGGCGCGGATTGGTAGCTCGCGGCCCGCCGATAGCGATCACGCGGGTCGGATCGAAACGGCCTTCGGCGAAAAGCTTGCCGATGGCGATCACGTCCTGGCAGTCGAGATGCCACACCTGACGCTGCAGACCGACCGGCGACAGATAGTGGATATGCGTACCCACCAGCCCCGCCGGATGCAGCCCTTCGAAGCCCTCGGCCTGCACCCCTTCCAGATCGTCGCCCGGCAGTTGAGCGTTGCCACGACGAGCCACGAAAACCTTGCCCGGCGTCAGATGGCGGATCACCTCGAGTCCGTGGCGGAAAGCGTCACTATCGGCATCGATGATCAGCTTGGGGTCGGCCGCCAGCGGGTGCGTGTCGATCGCGGTCACGAAGATGTCCGCAGGCACCGCGTCGAGTGCCGGCACCCGCGAGAAAGGCCGAGTGCGCAGCGCCGTCCAGAAGCCGGATTCGACCAGTTGATCGACGACCTGCTGCCTCGAGAGCGAGGACAGCCCGTCCGCCCCGTAGGCCGTGAACGTCTCGCTCTGCTCTTCCTCGTCGAGCTTGATGACCACCGACAACAGGCGACGCTTCTCGCCACGATGGATGGCGACCACTTCACCAGCGCCCGGCGCGGTAAAGCGAACGCCCGCCACCTTCTTGTCGCTGAACAACACCTGGCCCCGCTTTACGCGATCGCCCTCGCGGACCTCCATGGTCGGCCTCATGCCGACGTAGTCGGACCCGAGCAGCGCGACGTGGCGCACGGCGCGCCCCTCGTCGAGACGCTGTTCGGGCGCCCCGGCGACGGGAAGGTCCAGGCCTCGTTTGACTTCGATCATAGTCTCGCCCAGTTGTCGAATCTGATGGCAATAAGGAAAAAGGTTCGACGGACGTCAAGCATGTCCTCTCAGCGGCACCCAATGAAGCGGCAACAGGAGAAGACCTCACGGAATCCGAAGACTTTTCTTATCAGAAAGGGTGACTTCCATGGTCCTGGAACTCGATGGACCACGCCGAAAAACGCGCACCAGTATAATGATCCGGGCCGCGGAAGACTACTCGCCCACACGCCACCCCGGCTGCCAGATAACGAAAAAGTCTCGACATCGCCGAGACTTTTTAGACTAAAGTTTAATGGACGAGTCAAGCCGTGGCGGGGAGATACCGGTGGCAGACGCGCGACATGTACTGCAGGATCCGCACCACCTGGCAGCTGTAACCGAACTCGTTGTCATACCACACGTAGAGCACCGCCTGCTTGCCGTCGGCGATGGTCGCCTTGGCGTCCAGGATCCCCGCATGACGGTTGCCGACGAAGTCCGATGACACCACTTCCGGCGAATCGACGTAGTCGATCTGCTTGTGCATCGGCGAGTGCAGCGCCATCTGGCGCAGGTACTCGTTGAGCGCCACGCGGTCGGTCTCCCTCTCCAGCGACAGGTTCAGAATCGCCATCGAGACATTAGGTGTCGGCACCCGAATCGCGTTCCCCGTCAACTTGCCCGCCAGCGCCGGCAGCGCCTTGGCGACCGCCTTGGCCGCACCGGTCTCGGTCAGCACCATGTTGAGAGGCGCACTGCGGCCGCGACGATCACCCTTATGGTAATTGTCGATCAGGTTCTGGTCGTTGGTATAGGAGTGCACGGTCTCGACGTGACCGTGCAAGATGCCGAACTCGTCGTCGATCGCTTTCAGCACTGGCACGATGGCGTTGGTCGTGCACGACGCCGCCGAGACGATGCGGTCGTCTTCGCCGATGGTCTGGTGGTTGATACCGTGAACGATGTTCTTGAGATCGCCCTTGCCCGGTGCCGTCAGCAGCACCTTGGCCACGCCTTTACACTCCAGGTGCTGTGCCAGCCCTTCCCGGTCGCGCCACTTGCCGGTGTTGTCGACCACGATCGCGTTGTCGATGCCGTAGGTGGTGTAGTCGATCTCGGCCGGCGAATCGGCATAGATGATCCGGATATAATGGCCGTTGGCGATCAGTGCGTGGTTGTCATGATCGATATCGATCGAGCCGGAGAACGGGCCGTGGACCGAATCGCGGCGTAGCAGGCTGGCCCGTTTTTCGAGGTCGTCGCCGCTACCGCGTACGACGATGGCCCGCAGCCGCAGCAGATTTCCGCCGCCAGCCTTCTCGATCATGATCCGCGCCAGAATACGGCCGATACGTCCGAAGCCGTAGAGCACCACGTCCTGCGGCTCGCCGCCCATGCCGCCGCTGTCGTGCCCACCGACGATATCGGCCAGCTCGCGCTCGAGAAACGCCACGACGTCGGTTTCACCGGAATTCTTGAACGCCACGCCCAGCCGACCGATATCGATATGCGCCGGCCCCAGCTCCATTTCGCTCATGGCGCGCACCATCGGCAGCGTCTCGGCGATGGAGAGCTCGGTTCCCTCGACCTTGCGGACATAACGGTGATTCTTGAGGATCCGGGTGACGGAGCGGTTGATCAACGAGCGTCCGAATAGCGAGGGGATGACGTTGTACTGACGATAGAGCTTGCCGAGTAGCGGAATCATCTCTTCCGCGCGAGCTTCGTTGTCCTGCCACTCCTGGAAGACGGTATCGAGCTGTTCCTGACTCACAAGCGGGCCTCTCTGGTCGAATGGGCGGGTCGAATTTGGGGGTCGGATTGATCGATCGGGCCGTTGACCAATCCTTGCCGGAAGCGTCGAGCTGGCTAAAAACCCGATTATTATCCGCACTCTACAGAACACACCGCAATCTCCCCGTAGTCGCAGAAGCTGTAGTTTCACTACAAAAGTCGAAGTGAACGACCGCGGCGGGAAAACCACGACGGCAGCCGGAATGGCCGAGTCAACAACAAGAAATCGGGCGCGACGTCCCCGGCTCAGCCCCAGCCTGCTATCATCCCCTCACGCAAATTCGTTCTTCGAAAGGCTCATGTCGCACTACACACCGCTCACCCCGCCTCTGCCGACTGGCACGCGCGAAACCCGCTATTGCCAACTACCCCAGGGAAGCGCCATCGCGCTGACCCTGGCACGTCTGGCGGACGACGCCCCGCTTCTGGTGGTCACCCCGGATACGGCTAGCGCCCAGCGTCTCGAAAGCAACCTGCGCTTCTTCGCCCGGGTGCCGGTGATGCCGTTCCCTGACTGGGAGACACTGCCCTACGACAGCTTCTCGCCCCACCAGGACATCGTTTCCGAGCGCCTCAGAACGCTGCGGGAACTGCAGGAGGGCACCCAGGGCATCGTGCTGGTTTCGGTCAATACCCTGATGCAGCGCCTGCCGCCGCGGGAATACGTGGCCGGTCGCGTGCTGACGCTGGCCACGGGTGATCGACTCGATCGGGAAAGCTTCCGCGAGCGTCTTTCGCGGGCGGGCTACCGGGCGGTGGAAACCGTTTACGAACCCGGCGAGTACGCCATGCGGGGCTCGCTGATCGACCTCTTCCCCATGGGCACGAGCGCGCCGCTGCGTATCGACCTGTTCGACGACGAGATCGACTCGCTCCGGCGCTTCGACCCGGACACCCAGCGCACCCAGGACAAGATCGAACGCATCGACCTGCTGCCGGCGCACGAGTACTCGCTGTCACGCTCGGCGATCGCCTGCTTTCGCGAAGGTTTCGAGACGCTGTTCGACGTCGATCCGCGGCAGTGCCCGCTGTATGTCGATGCGATCAAGGGCATACCCTCTCCCGGACTCGAGCAGTACCTGCCGCTGTTCTTCGAGGAGACCGCCACGCTGTTCGAGCATCTAGGCAGCGAGACCCGCATCGCCATGCTTCCCGACGTGTTCGAAGCCGCCGAGCACCACTGGGGTTCGATCGAGGGTCGCTACGAGAACCTTGGCGTCGATCCCACTCGCCCGCTGTTGCCGCCGGCGAAGGCGTTCGTGCCCGCGGCCGAAGTGTTCGCCGCGATCAAGCAGCACCCGCGTCTCGAATTCGTCACCGATCCGGAAACGCGTCACGCCATCGCCAGCGCGACGCAGCCGCCCCCGGCGGTGGCGATCAATGCTCGGGCCCAACGCCCGCTGGCGACGCTGGAGACGTTCCTCGACGCCCACCGCGATCTGCGCGTTCTGTTCGTCGCCGAGTCTCGCGGGCGCCGAGAGGCCCTCGATGAAGCCCTGGCACCGCTCCATCGGGATATGCCCCATATCGATGGCTGGCAGGAATTTCTGGACGGCGATCAGACTTTCGCGATCGCCGAGGGCGCCCTGGACGAAGGGCTGTGGCTTGGCGATCCCAACGTCGCGATCGTCACCGAGACCGAACTCTACGGCGACGTAGTGCGCCAGACGCGTCGCCGCGCCAAGGTCACCGACGACAACGAGCTGGCCGTGCGCCATCTCTCCGAATTACGCCCCGGATCGCCGGTGGTGCACCAGCATCACGGCGTCGGCCGCTACATGGGGCTGGAAATGATCACTGCCGGCGGTCAGGCGGCAGAGTTCCTGGCGCTGGAGTACGCCGGCGGCGCCAAGCTCTACGTCCCCGTCGACAATCTGCAGCTCATTTCCCGCTATGCCGGAGCCAGCGACGAGCTCGCCCCGCTGCATAAACTGGGCTCCGACACCTGGGACAAGGCCCGCAAGAAAGCCGCCGAGAAAATTCGCGACACCGCTGCCGAACTGCTCGATATCTACGCCCGCCGGGAAGCCAGAGAGGGTTTCGCCAGCGATATGCCCGGCGATGAGTATCTGCGCTTCGCCGCCAGCTTTCCGTTCGAGGAGACGCCGGATCAGCACGCTGCCATCGAGGCGGTGATCGACGACATGACCGCGCCGCGGCCGATGGATCGAGTCGTCTGCGGCGATGTCGGCTTCGGCAAGACCGAAGTGGCGATGCGCGCCGCGTTCCTCGCGGTCAATTCCGGCCGCCAGGTGGTGGTGCTGGTCCCCACCACCCTGCTGGCCCAGCAGCACTACGACAACTTCCGCGATCGCTTCGCCGACACCGCGGTGCAGATCGAAATGCTGTCTCGCTTCACCGGTGCCAAGGAAGAGACCGACGCGCTGAAGCGCATGGCCGAAGGTCGTGCCGATATCGTCATCGGTACGCACAAGCTGCTCTCCAGATCGGTCAAGCTCTCCAACCTGGGCTTGATGATCATCGACGAAGAGCACCGCTTCGGGGTCGCCCAGAAGGAGCGCCTCAAGCAGCTGCGTGCCGAGGTGGATATCCTGACGCTGACGGCGACGCCGATCCCGCGTACGCTCAACATGGCGATGAACGGCATTCGTGATCTATCGATCATCGCCACGCCGCCGGCGCGAAGGCTGTCGGTCAAAACGTTCGTCCAGCAGCGCAATGAACCGGTGGTGAAGGAGGCGCTGCTGCGCGAAATCCTGCGTGGCGGTCAGGTCTACTTCCTGCACAACGAGGTCAGATCGATCGAGGCCAGCGCCGAGAAGATCCGCGAACTGGTGCCGGAGGCCCGCGTCGGCGTCGCCCACGGTCAGCTTCCCGAGCGGGCGCTGGAGCGGGTGATGTCCGACTTCTACCACAAGCGCTTCAACGTCCTTGTCTGTTCCACCATCATCGAGACCGGCATCGACGTTCCCAGCGCCAATACCATCATCATCGAGCGCGCCGACAAGTTCGGTCTGGCCCAGCTGCACCAGCTGCGCGGTCGCGTCGGGCGCAGCCACCATCAGGCCTATGCCTACCTGCTGACGCCACCGCCCAAGGCGATGACCCGGGATGCGATCAAGCGACTCGAAGCCATCACCCAGAGCGACGACCTCGGCGCCGGCTTCACGCTGGCCAGTCACGACATGGAGATTCGCGGTGCCGGCGAGTTGCTCGGCGACGAGCAGAGCGGTCAGATGGAGACCGTCGGCTACAGCCTCTACATGCAGATGCTCGATCGCGCGGTCAAGGCGATCCGGTCTGGCAAGACGCCCAACATCGAAGCCCCGCTCGACGAAGGCACCGAGATCAACCTCAACCTGCCGGCGCTGATCCCCAACGACTACCTGCCGGACGTTCAGCAGCGTCTGATCATGTATAAGCGCATCAGCAGTGCGGCCGACGAGAGCGCGCTCAAGGAACTGCAGGTGGAGATGATCGATCGCTTCGGCCTGCTCCCGCCGCCGCTCAAGACGCTGTTTCGACAGACGCGACTGCGCCAGCGCGCCGAGCGCCTCGGCATCGTCAAGCTCGAGGCGGGCGCCGAGCGCGGCCGGGTGATCTTCGGCCCGGATCCACAGGTCGATCCGATGACGCTGGTCGATCTGATTCAGCGCCATCCCGGCGAGTACAAGCTCGACGGCGCCGACACGCTGCGTTTTCACGGGGAGATGGAAAAAGCGGAAGATCGCCTCAAGCGTATCGACGGGTTGCTGGAAACCCTCAACCGCAAGGTCAAGGCGGCGTGAGACGCCACTGAATGGCACCACGAAAAAGCCAGCGATCGTATCGCTGGCTTTTTTGTCGCTGCGTTTCATGGCGCCGAATTCGGATTTGTCGATATCCTTCGAATCCGGGCCTATGCCGCCGTCAGTCGAATCCGGGTGATCTCCGCCGGCGCGCCAAAGCGCATCGGTGGCCCCCAGTAGCCGGTTCCGCGACTGGTGTAGATCCACATCCGTTCCTGCTTGCCCAATCCCGCCAGGAATCGATTGGCGCGTCGGGCCAGCATGCTGAAGGGCCACAGCTGACCGCCATGGGTGTGACCGGAGAGCTGGAGATCGAAT
Source organism: Salinicola sp. V024 (assembly GCF_052645315.1). Lineage (NCBI taxonomy): Bacteria > Pseudomonadati > Pseudomonadota > Gammaproteobacteria > Oceanospirillales > Halomonadaceae > Salinicola > Salinicola sp. V024. The sequence continues at coordinate 260,692 of NZ_JBQXYB010000002.1, read as the reverse complement.
CCCGCTTCCGCCGCCAGGGGGGCCGAATTGGGTTGATGCGCCAGCAATATCCGCGTCATGCCTGACGGAATATCCCGGGCGGCCGCCACGGGGTCACTCCGATGGCTGGCGACATAGTACCCCGCGGATAGATCGGTGATGCCGGCGACGGCCAGCGTCGTGCCGTCATGCTCGACGTAGTGACACTCGTTGATCAGCACGCGCATTCCCAGCCGACGAAACGCCGCGACCCACGCTTCCGCTTCACTGTAGTACTCGTGGTTGCCGGTCACGCAGTAGACCCCGTGGCGAGCGCTCAAACTCGCCAACGGCGCCATGTCCTCTTCCAGCTCTGCGACACGGCCATCGGTCAGATCGCCGGTGATCGCGACCAGATCCGGCGCCAGCGAGTTGACCCGTTCGACGATACGCTGCAGATGGTCGCGCTTGATCGTCGGGCCGACGTGCAAGTCACTGAGCTGAACGATGACGAACCCGTCCAGCACGGGCGGAAGGTCGACCAGCGGCACCGATATCTCGACCGTGCGCGGCACCCGCCTCGCCTGCCACAGCGCATAGCCGGAGAGCACCAGCGTCGCGGCCAGCACTACCCAAGCGCTGACATGAACCGCCGGGGTCGAGGTGGCTGCAACCAGGCTCCAGGCCACCAGCAGAATGTCGCGCAACAGCGTGAGCTGAAGCAGAAACGAGAACACCCCGGCCATCAATGCCACCGGCCAGGCCAGCCAGCGCCCATTGAGCCAGGTCACCCTCACCACCAGCGGAATCATGATCGCGCTGGCCAGCAGATAGCCGCCGCCGACCAGCCACCCCCAGATACCCGCCGAAAGGTCCGGCAGCAATCGCCAGCCAATGTAGCCGTGAAGCACCAGCAGGAGCAGTCGCAACCGCAGAAAGGATCGGTGATGTCTCAAGCTCAGGCATTCCTTGTATCAAAAGGGCAAAGTATCAAAAGGGCAAAGTATCAAATGGGCGAAAAATCAGGCATGCCCGAATCCGCTGGATGCAGGCCGTGCGTCAATCAGGAAAGCGCTGAGTCACTCGGCGAGCGGCGTCGGCCGCAAGGCAATGTTTCGGCGAGGCCGAATCGGCATTCCAAAATAGCCGTCGGTGGCGTTGGCCGCAACGCCCAGCGTTGCGCTATCCTTGACGGTCGCGGTGGCGCCCATGCTGCCGCGATTTCATCAGTCTGGAGTCGATGTCCGCATGAGCACCGCCACGGGTCTTTCACGTTTACCGTTACGCAACGCCGCCTTCATTGCCAGCCTCTGCCTGCTGGTCGTTTCCGTTATCGGGCTCTCATCTTCGTCGAACTGGTGGTGGGGTGTCGTCATCTTTGGCGGCCTTTCATGGCTCGGCTTTCACGATACCCGCCAGAAACGTCGTACCGTCAGCCGCAACTATCCAATCCTGGCCCACTGTCGCTACATTCTCGAATCGATCGGCCCCGAGATTCGCCAATACTTCATCCAGTCCGATCTCGACGAGCGCCCGTTTTCCCGGGAACAGCGCGCCGTGGTCTATCAACGGGCCAAGAACGAGAGCGACAAGAAGCCGTTCGGGTCGCTGAGAGACATGTATGCCCCGGGCCACGAATGGATCAACCATTCACTACGGCCCACCCACATCGACGACAGCGACTTTCGCGTCCAGATCGGCGGCAGTCTCTGCAGCCAGCCCTACTCCGCCAGCGTGTTCAACGTCTCGGCGATGAGTTTCGGCTCGCTGTCCGGCAACGCCATCGAGTCGCTCAACGCCGGTGCCCGCAAAGGCGGCTTCTATCACGACACCGGCGAGGGTTCTATTTCGCGTTATCACCGGATTCACGGCGGCGATCTGGTGTGGGAGATCGGTTCCGGCTACTTCGGTTGCCGTCATGACGACGGCAGCTTCAACGAAGAGCGCTTCGCCGCCAATGCGCGCGACGAACAGGTCAAGATGATCGAGATCAAGCTATCGCAGGGCGCAAAACCGGGCCATGGCGGCATCCTGCCCGCGGCCAAGGTGACCGCCGAGATCGCCGAAGCGCGCGAAGTGCCAGTCGGCCAGGATGTGGTCTCTCCGGCCGGCCACAGCGCCTTCTCCACGCCGCTGGAACTGATGGCGTTCATCGGCCGGCTGCGCGAGCTCTCCGGTGGCAAGCCGGTCGGCTTCAAGCTGGCCATCGGCCACCCGTGGGAGTGGTTCGCGATGGTCAAGGCGATGCGCGAGACCGGTCAGCGCCCCGACTTCATTGTCGTCGACGGCGGCGAAGGCGGCACCGGCGCCGCACCGCTGGAGTTCATCAACCGCCTGGGCGTGCCGCTGACCGAAGCCCTGATGCTGGCGCACAACACCCTGGTCGGCGCCGGCCTGCGCGAGGAGATCAAGATCGGCGCCGCCGGCAAGATCACCTCCGGCTTCAACATCGCCCGCACCATGGCGCTGGGCGCCGACTGGTGCAACGCCGCCCGCGGCTTCATGTTCTCGCTGGGCTGCATTCAGGCCCTCAACTGCCATTCCGACAAGTGCCCCAGCGGCGTGGCGACCCAGGATCCCAGTCGCAGTCGTCATCTGGACGTCGCCGACAAATCCGAGCGGGTCTACAACTTTCATCACAACACGCTCAAGGGACTGGCCGAGATGCTCGCCGCCGCCGGCCTGCAGCATCCCGCGGAACTGGGGCCGGAGCATATCATTCGCCGCGTTTCCACCGACGAAATCCAGTCCTACGACAAGCTGTTCACCTTTCTGAAGCCGGACGAGCTGCTCAACGGCAACAGCCAGCACACGGTGTTCCAGAACTATTGGGAAGAGGCGCGTTCGGACTCTTTTCTGCCCCCGGCCCAGCTCGCCGAGCTGCGTCTGACCAAACTGCGCTGAGCGGGCGGTACGGCGCGAAGACACGGGGTCAGGATTCGGCAATACCGTGACCGGCGCTGGGCGCGGCCCAGCGCTCTTCCGCAGTGAACAGCGTCTCGACGATCACCGGTGCCGACACTTCACGTACGCTGGCGTCGAGCGTGGCCCGCCACTCATCCGCCTGCCGGATGGTCAACGGGTGGGCCTCGTCGAGCACCACATGCACGGTGACATAGAGCAGCCTGCCCGGCCGTACCATGCGGACATAGACGGCCCGCGTGGGAAGCGGCGCCAACGCCCCGAAAATCGACGCCCGAACGGGATCGACCAAGGCCGATCGCGGAGACCGATTCAACAGCTCCAGAATCGCGGTCCTGGCCACGCGCACCGGTACCCCCAGGCACAGCAGCACGACGGCGATGACCAGCCAGGCATCCACGTAGGGCACGATGGCATGCCAGCCAAGCGCCCGAGCCACGGGAATCAGGCAGAAAGCCAACAGCACCGCCGCCGAGATCAGGGCGTTGACCCGCCAGTTCTCGATATCGGCTTCCAGCAACGGACTGCGGACATGACCACTGACTCGACGCAGCACGAGAGCCGTCAGCGTACAGGCCGCCGTCGCCAGAGCGGCGTAGACGATGGAGATACCCGCGGCGATGGTGTTGCCGCCGGTGAGCAGTGCGGTGACGGAATTGAACAGCGCCAGGGCGGAGACGCCCAGCATCAGCAGGCCCTTGCAGGCGTTGACCATCGATTCGAAATAGCCATAGCCGAAGGGATAGGTGTCATCGTCCGGTGCGATAACCAGCCGCCCGACCCGCAGCGTGAACAGCCCGACCACGGCGTAGATCGCATTGAACAGGCCATCGAGCAGGATCGCCTGAGAAGCGGACAGCACCGAAACCGTCAACGCCACCGCGCCAATGGCCGCCGCCACGGCCGTCGACAGGCGAAGCGCACCGCTTTCGGTCTTCGGCCAGCCAGTCGCCATCAGTGTCCCTCCAGAATTGACCGCGACCCACGTCGCGCACCGTCGAACCGTCAATGAACCTAGAACCCCGCAGCGGCGCTCGCGATCTGTATAATGCCGCCCAACGACGCTCACCCTTTCGCTGCAGGAGCCGCAAGCTCGATGGCCAACTTTGCCTGGATAATCTCGATGCTCGCGATGACCATCGCCTTCCCCACGTTCTTCATCTTCAGCGCTACACGCCGGCGCGGCCTGCTGACGATCGCGCTGACATCGGTTGTCATCGCGGTGATCGCGGCGCTGATCGCAGGTCTGGCGCTGTAGGATCGCCGGACTGGCCTTTTGCAGCGCGGGTCTGGCGCTGCGGGGTGGCGCTCAGTCAGCGTAATCCGGGGCGACACGTTCGAGACGACGGCGCACGCTAGCCAGGTGAAGCCGGGCACTTTCGGGGTCCTCCAGTCGCATCTGTGCCGCCGTGGTGGCCGCGACGGCCGGATCCACCGCCAGCACTTCCCGGCCGGAACTCATCGCCTTGAGCTGCACTTCCGCGGCGCGCTCCAGAAAGTAGAGATCATCCCAGGCCTCGGCGATCGTCGGCGCCGTGACGATCACGCCATGATGGCGCAGGAACACCACATCGGCATCGCCCATGGCAGCGGCAATTCGATCGCCCTCCGCACTATCCAGCGCGAGGCCATTATAGTGGTCGTCCACCACGCTACGACCGTAGAACTTGAGTGCAGTCTGGCCCGCCCACAGCAGCGGCTCGCCAGCCGTCATGGTCAACGCCGTGGCATTGGGCATGTGGGTGTGAAACGCCGCCCGCGCGCCGGGCTTGTTGAGATGCAACCGCGCGTGAATATGGAACGCCGTCGCCTCGGGCGCCCCCTCGCCGGAGAGCACCCGCCCCGCGAAATCGCAGATCAGCAGACTCGAAGCCGTGATCTCTTCGAACGCCAGCCCGTAGGGATTGACCAGGAAGCGATCGTTCCATCCCGGCACCATCACCGAGAAGTGATTGCAGATCCCTTCTCCCATGCCCAGGGCAGCAGCCATCCGGAAACAGGCGGCGAGATCCCGCCGTGCCTCGCGAATCGCTTCACTATCCAGTGACCGGTGATCGAGCATCGTGGTAGCGGAAGCTTCCGACGTCGTGCTAGCGGAAGCATCCGGCATGATGCCGGCCGAGATCGGCGTCGTTAACGGCTGAGCCATCGCAGGGTCTCCGGGAGGAGTAGGATCGAATCAATTGGAGGGAAATCATCTCGAGGACGGAACCGGACTCGCTGGTCCCGTCGGATGCCATGAAGCTAGTGTACGGTCGCCAATTCGGCTTCCGACGACTCCTCTTCATCGCCTTCCCACAGGTGAGTGCGGGTAATCGCATGATCGAGCATTTCGCGGGCGACCTCGAAGCGATTGCGGCGCAGCAGCTCGACGGCCTCTTCGGAAAAGCGGATCGACACGAGCGGCTCGCCGGTCGCTTCCGCCGGCCGCAGCACCACTTCCCCATTGGCAAGTTCGACGATTTCCAGAATCGCGGTATCGGACACGACTGACCTCTCTCTTTCGTTCTGTGCTGTTTCGTTCTAGACAAATTCGTTGCGTACTATTCGGTCCGCGCGTCGCTCAGCGAGCGTTGGCAGTCAAACACCGATCTATTGGCCGTCACGAATCGGGCAAAAGGCGAGACCAATAAAAAACGACCAGAGCCTGAGCCCCGGTCGTTATCATCTATTGATCAGACTAGCACGACCGCCCCGCGCCGGTCACCATTCGCTGCTGCCCTCACGCAGCGATGGCAACAGCGCCCTGAACTCTCGGTGGCACCAGCGCAACGTCTCGGCAAGCGTCGGCTCTCCGGCGCTGGCAATCAGCCGACGCGGCGCCTCGCGCCGCGCCGCGCCCTCGTCACCATGCAATGCCCGCAACCGTTCCAGCAACATGGCTAGCCAGCTCTCGGCGTCATCGGCCAACGAGCGTAGGCGTTCGAGCTCAGCGACGGGGACCGAGGTGGCCTGCAGCCAGGCTCGCCAATCATCGTGAGTCAGATCGGTATGCTCGGTCACTTCGCGAAGCAGCGCATTCAAAGCCAGCTCCAGCTGCCCCAGCGCCGCCTCTTCCAGCGCCATGCGCCGCGCCGTCGCATGCTCGTCGCGGTTCACCTCCTCGTTCTGACCATCGGCCCCGAGCGCCAGCAATAGGTCAGCCTGGTAGAGCAGCTGGTTGGTGCGGGCCACAGACGTCACTTGCGCTTGTCCTCCACCTGCCAACGGCCGTCTTCGAATGTCGCGCGCCAGCCGGTCGCCTTGCCATCTTCGTCGGTCATCACGAACTGGCTCTTGGCCTTGCGCGAAAACCGGATTTGGGCCGGCCGACCGTCCGGATCCTCGCTGGGCGCCTCGAGCAGAAAGTGATACTTCTCGGGCAGCGCATCGGCGTGTGCCTTGAGCTCTTTCACCAGCGGCGGTCGCGTTTCCCGATTCTTGGGAAACTGGCTGGCGGCCAGAAACAGGCCGCTGGCGCCGTCTCGCAGCACGTAATGATCGTCGACTTTCTGACAGGCCAGTTCCGGCATCGGAATCGGATCCATCTTGGGCGGCGCGACCTCACCGCTCTTCAGCAGCTTGCGGGTGTTGCCGCATGCCTCGTTGGTGCAGGCAAAGTACTTGCCGAAACGCCCGCTCTTGAGCTGCATTTCGGAGCCACACTTATCGCACTCGATCACCGGACCGTCGTAGCCCTTGATCCGGAAACGGCCCTGCTCAATCTCGTAATAGCCGTCGTCATCGTTGCTGAGATAGAGCTTGCGGCCTTCGTCGATGAGATAGCTATCCATCGCCGTACCGGTGTTCGGGTTGCGCCGCTTGGCGCGCAACGCATCGGTTTCGGCGGCCTCGTCGGCCTCCTCCGGTACTGCTTCATCCCCAGGAATCAAGTCGATGGTGGTCTTGCAGCGCTCTTTAGGCGGCAGATTGTAGCCGGAGCAGCCCAGGAACACGCCGGTCGAGGCGATGCGAATCTGCATCGGGCGGCCGCAGGTCGGGCAAGCGATATCGGTCTCGACCGGATCGTTGGGACGCATGCCCTCGTCGCCCTCGGCGCGTTCCAGCTTCTGCTTGAAATCGGCGTAGAACGCGTCGAGCACTTGCTGCCACTGCTCGTGTCCTTCGGCGACTTCATCGAGACGATCCTCCATCCGGGCGGTGAAGCCGTAGTCGAGCAGATCGTTGAACGACTCCACCAGACGATCAGTGACGATCTCGCCGAGCTTCTCGGCGTAGAAGCGCCGGTTGTCTAGCTTGGCATAGCCTCGATCCTGGATCGTGGAGATGATCGCCGCGTAGGTCGACGGCCGGCCGATGCCCCGCTTCTCCAGCTCCTTGACCAGGCTGGCTTCGGTATAACGTGCCGGCGGCTTGGTGAAGTGCTGTTGCGGATCGATTTGCTCGACCTGCAGCGTCGCGCCCTCCTCGATATCCGGCAGTTGCGCCTGCTCGTCCTTTTTCGCCATCGGCTTCATCACGCGGGTGTAGCCGTCGAACTTGAGCACCCGGCCGCGCGCCTTGAGCTCGAAGCCCTCGGCCTCGATGGTCAGCGTCGTGGCGAGATACTGGGCCGGCACCATCTGGCAGGCCACGAACTGGCGCCAGATCAGTTCATAGAGACGCTGAGCATCGCGCTCGACGGGCAAATCGTCGGCCCGCTGCTTGACGTTGGACGGCCGGATGGCCTCGTGGGCCTCCTGGGCGTTCTGCTTGCTCGAGTAGCGAATCGGCGATTCCGGCAGGTAACGTTCGCCGAATTCCGCCTGGATATAATCACGCACGCCGGCGACCGCATCCTGGGACAGGTTGGTCGAGTCGGTACGCATGTAAGTGATGTAGCCGCCCTCGTAGAGCCGCTGAGCCAGCGTCATCGTCTTCTTGACCGAGTACCCCAGGCGGCCACTGGCTGCCTGTTGCAGGGTCGAGGTAATGAACGGGGCGTTGGGCTTGGAGCTGGTGGGCTTGGTCTCGCGGCTGGTGACGTCGAATGCTTCCCGACGCAGCGGCGCGATACGTTCCAGCGTTTCCTTCTCCGACGTGGGGCGGAAAGCCTCGCCCTTTTCACGAGCCACCTCGAAACGGACCGGCTCTCCGTCCGACGTGATCATGTCGGCATGAACGTCCCAAAACTCTTCCGGGTTGAACGCGCGGATATCGCGCTCCCGGTCGACGATCAGGCGTACCGCCACCGACTGCACGCGACCGGCGGAGAGGCCGCGCGCGACCTTGCTCCAGAGTAGCGGAGAGACCATGAAGCCGACCACGCGATCGAGAAAGCGACGGCTCTGCTGCGCCTCGACCCGGGCGATGTTGAGCGTGCCGGGCTGCTTGAACGCTTCCTGAATGGCGTTCTTGGTGATCTCGTTGAACACGACACGCTTGTAGCGCGAGTCATCGCCGCCGATGGTCTCTTTCAGGTGCCAGGCGATCGCTTCCCCCTCGCGGTCCAAATCGGTCGCGAGATAGATGGTGTCGCTCTTGTCGGCGAGCTTCTTGAGCTCTTCGACCACCTTTTCCTTGCCCGGCAGGATCTCGTAGTTGGCCTGCCAGCCATGCTCGGGATCGATCCCCATGCGGCGAATCAACTGATCCCACTGCTTCTGCTTCTTGTAAACCGCCTTGTCGTCCGGCGACATCTTGCGGGTGATCGCCGCCTGTCTCGCCCGCTCCTTGGGATCGCTGGCCTGCTTGGAAGAACCACTGGTCGGCAGATCACGGATATGCCCGACACTCGACTTCACCACGAAATCGTTGCCGAGATACTTGTTAATGGTCTTGGCCTTGGCCGGTGACTCAACGATAACCAGTGACTTGCCCATAGCTCTCCTGCTTCTTTTATAGAGTGCGGCTAAATAAATAGAGTGCGGTGAATGTTACCAAGTACTGTGTTTTTACAGGCTACACGGCAGATTCCACTGAGTGCCGAAAATTCGTAGCATGCGGCGCCAGTGGCCGCTGGCACGTGTTCAGCGACGGAAAGTGGCGACAGAAAACGGAGCCTGGCCGGAAAATGCGCCTACCCTACCCTAGCCGTTCTCGGCGCGCCAGCCGAAGCTTGACTTCCCCCGATCCTGGCGGCGGCGCGACCTTGGCTCTTCATAATGGGTCTTTGTACCGAGATTCCAAGCCGGGAAAGGCATCTCGGCCCCGGGCCTCTCCGACCTTGCGTTCATGTCACATCGTGGCCAGGCGCGCTACACTTGGCTAAATTGGCGCCGCTGACGGTACGTCATCAGCATGACATGCTGACGTGGTCACTCTATGACGACCTGAGCGGATCTCCTGTTACCGCAGTCGCCTCGGCATCGCGCCACAGTCGCATCGCTGTCACACCAGTCGTGACGCTTCGGACAAGATGATCGCCATGTTGTAAAATCACCACCTCTTTCCGCCGCGGATCATTTCTCTTTTTTTGGCGCGCCGGATGACTCACTCAGCCACCAGGAGAATCTCTATGCAGCAAGCGTTTCACGGCCCGATTCGTCGCACCAAGATCGTCGCTACGCTGGGTCCCGCCACGGATCGCGAGGGAGTACTGGACGCCATCATCGAAGCCGGAGTCGACGTCGTCCGTCTGAACTTCTCCCACGGCAATCCCGAAGATCATCGTCGCCGGCTCATGGCCGTACGTGAAGCCGCGGAACGTCAGGGGCGTGCGGTGGCGGCGCTCGGCGATCTCCAGGGTCCCAAGATCCGGATCGCCCGCTTTGCCGCCGAAGGCGGTGTCAAGCTCGAGAAGAACCAGCCCTTCCTGATCGACGTATCGCTGGATCGCGATGCCGGCGACAGTGAGCGCGTGGGCTGCGACTATGCCGAGCTGGCCGATGACGTCGCCGTCGGTGACACCCTGTTGCTGGATGACGGTCGCCTGGTCCTGGAAGTCGAGCGCATCGAAGGCCCGAAAATCTTCACCAAGGTCAAGGTCGGCGGCAAGCTGACCAACAACAAGGGCATCAACAAGCAGGGCGGCGGCCTCTCCGCAGCCGCGCTGACGGAAAAGGACAAGGAAGACCTCAAGACCGCGATCGATATCGGTGTCGACTATCTGGCGGTCTCCTTCCCGCGTAGCGGCGCCGACATGCAGTACGCTCGCGAGCTGCTCGGCGAGGCGGGTCAGGAGATCGGCCTGGTCGCCAAGATCGAACGTGCCGAAGCCGTTGCCGACCCGGAAACGCTGGACGACATCATCCGCGCCTCGGAAGCGGTAATGGTGGCTCGCGGCGATCTCGGCGTCGAGATTGGCGATGCCCAGTTGATCGGCGTGCAGAAGCGCATCATCTCCCGCGCCCGCAGCCTCAACAAGGTAGTCATCACCGCGACCCAGATGATGGAGTCGATGATCGAGTCGCCGTTGCCCACTCGCGCCGAGGTGTTCGACGTCGCCAATGCGGTTCTCGATGGCACCGATGCGGTCATGCTGTCGGCGGAAACCGCCGCCGGCGACTACCCGGTCGAAACCATCCGCGCCATGAATCGGCTGTGCCTCGGCGCCGAGCGCGAGCGCGCCGCTCAACAGTCGCAGCACCGCATCCACGAAGGCTTCAGCCGCGTCGACGAGACCCTGGCGCTTTCGGCGATGTATGCCGCCAACCACCTCTCCGGCGTAGTCGCGATTGCCTGTTTGACCGCCTCCGGCTATACCCCGTTGATCGCTTCGCGCATCCGTTCCGGGCTACCCATTGTCGCCTTGGCCGAAACTCCCATGGTCCAGCGCCGAATGGCACTCTATCGCGGCGTCGTATCACTGGTTTTCGACAGCTCTCGCTTCCCGCTGACCGAGATCAACGCCGGCGCGATCAAGGAGCTGGTCAGCCTCGGACTCGCCAAGAAAGGCGACCATGTCATCCTGACGCGAGGCGATCACATGAACGCCCATGGCGGCACCAACACCCTGAAGATCATTCAGGTTGAAGAGTAAGCCGTAGCGTAAGCGCCGTGGCGCCCTTCGATGAAACGATAAAATGAAACGAAAAACGCGGAGCCCGGCTCCGCGTTTTTTTGTCCTGATGACGCCGATCTCAGCGGGGAATCGACCCGTGCTTCGGTCTCCCCCCACTATTCGGTCTCACCCCACTATTCGGTCTCCCCCCACTATTCGATCTCGATCAAGACTTCACCCGGGGTGACGCGATCGCCCTTGGCCACGTGGACCGCCTTGACGGTACCCCCGGTTCGCGCCTGAACTTCCGTCTCCATCTTCATGGCTTCGGTAATCAGCACGGCCTGGCCTTCCTTGACGCTGTCACCCTCGGCCACCAGCACGTCGACGATATTGCCCGGCATCGAGGTGGTGACGTGCCCCGGCGAGCTGGCCTTGGCCCGTCCACCGCTCTTGTTCTCCTGAACGAACTCGTCCTTGGCCTCGAACACGACCTCTTCGGGCATGCCATCGAGAGTCAGATAGACGCGACGCTTGCTGCCACTGCTGCTGCCAACGCCAGTAATCTGCACTTCATAGGATTCTCCGTGAACGTCGATGACGAACTCGGTCGGCACGCCTTCGGAAACCGGACGACTGGCGCCACCCGCGGCCTCTGGCGCCGGGATCGCCTCCGGCACCAGGGTGCCGTCACGCCGTCCTTGCAGATATTCCCGTCCCAGATCCGGGAACATGGCGAATGTCAGCACGTCCTCCTCGCAGCCGGCGAGTTCGCCGATATCGGTCTTGAGCCTGGTCATCTCCGGCTTTAGCTGATCGGCGGGCCGCCCTTCGTCCACGGGTTCATTGCCAATCGCCTTGCGCCGCACTTCCGCATTCACGGCGGCCGGTGGCTGACCGTAGCCACCCAGCAGATAACGCTTCACCTCATTGGTGATCGATTTGTAGCGCTCGCCGGTCAGCACGTTCATGGCCGCCTGGGTCCCGACGATCTGCGAGGTCGGCGTGACCAGCGGCGGATAACCGAGATCGGCACGAACCTTGGGAATCTCGTCGAAGACGTCCTGAATCCGGCCCAGCGCGTTCTGCTCCTTCATCTGGTTGGCCAGGTTCGACATCATGCCGCCCGGCACCTGCCAGATCTGCACGCTGACATCCTCGCGGGTGTACTCGCTCTCGAAAGCCGCGTACTTCTTGCGGACCTCGCGAAAATAATCACCGACTTCCTTGAGCGCGACCAGATCCAGCCCGGTGTCGTAGGGCGTCTCCTGGAACGCCGCGACCATGGCTTCGGTGGACGGGTGACTGGTACCGCCGGCAAAGGCCGAGATACAGGTATCGATATGCCGGCACCCCGCCTCCACCGCCTTCATCTGGCTCAACGACGCAAGGCCGGACGTGGCGTGCGCGTGCAGATGCACCGGCACATCCACGGCCTCGACCAGGGCTTCCACCAGCTCTCCGGTGGCGTAGGGCGTCAACAGGCCGGCCATGTCCTTGATCGCGATAGAATCCGCCCCCATATCGACCAGCCGCTTGGCCTGCTCCACATACATGTCACGCGTGTGGACCGGGCTGACGGTGTAGCAGATCGTGCCTTGAGCGTGCTTGCCGCTGGCCTTGACCGCCTTCATCGCGGTTTCCAGATTGCGCAGATCGTTCAGCGCATCGAACACCCGGAAGATATCGATCCCGTTGTCGGCCGAACTGGCCACGAAACGTTCGACCACGTCATCGGCATAGTGGCGGTAGCCGAGCAGATTCTGGCCGCGCAGCAGCATCTGCAACGGCGTATTGGGCAGCGCTTCGCGCAACGACTGCAGCCGTTCCCACGGATCCTCCTTGAGGAAGCGCACGCAGGCGTCGAACGTGGCGCCGCCCCAGACTTCGAGCGAATGAAAGCCGATGGCGTCGAGCTTGGCGCAGATCGGCAGCATGTCCTCGGTTCGCATGCGCGTGGCGATCAGCGACTGATGTCCATCGCGCAGGACGACGTCGCTGACCCTGACGGATGAGCCGTTGGCGTTGTTCATGTCTTTCTCCTGATCCTGATTCGGGTCCATTCCGGCTATTCTGATTTCGGCTTATCGTGATTCGACGGATTCAGAGTCCCGCGTGGGCGGCGATGGCCGCGGCGATCGCCAATGCGACCTCCTCCGGATTGCGTTTGACGGAGTAGTTGAGCAGTTCGGGATGGGCGGGAACGAACCCGGTATCGAAACGGCCGGCACGAAATTCGGGATGTCTCAGAATTTCCTGATAATACGGTGCCGTGGTCTTCACGCCCTGCAGACGCATATCGTTGAGCGCGCGAATGCCACGATTGAGCGTCTCTTCCCAGGTCATGCCCCAGACGATCAGCTTGAGGCACATCGAATCGAAGTACGGGGGGATCGTGTAGCCGGTATAGATCGCCGTATCCGTCCTCACGCCCGGGCCGCCGGGCGCGTAATAGCGCGTGATGCGTCCGAAACTCGGCAGAAAGTCGTTCTTGGGATCCTCGGCGTTGATCCGGAACTGGATGGCATAGCCCTGGTGACGAATGTCCTCCTGGCGGTAGGCCAGGCGCTCCCCGGCGGCGACGCGCAGCTGCTCGCGGACGATATCGACGCCGGTAATCGCTTCGGTAATGGTGTGCTCGACCTGGACCCGGGTATTCATCTCCATGAAGAAGACTTCGTTGTCCTTGACCAGAAATTCGACGGTGCCGGCGTTCTCGTAACTCACGGCCTGGGCGGCGCGCACCGCCATCTTGCCGACGTAGCTGCGCTGCTCAGGCGTCAGCTGCGGACTGGGGGCAATTTCGATCAGTTTCTGATTGCGCCGCTGGATCGAGCAGTCGCGCTCGAACAGATGAATGACGCCGCCGTGACTGTCCGCCAGCACCTGGACCTCGATATGCAGCGGGTCGACCACGCACTTTTCCATGAACACCTCGGCGCTGCCGAACGCCTTGGTCGCTTCGGAGATCACCCGGTCCCAGGCCTGGCCGAGCTGATCCGGCGTATCGCAACGCCGAATGCCGCGCCCACCGCCGCCGGAGGTTGCCTTGAGCATGATCGGGTAGCCGATCTCCTCGGCAACGGTCAGCGCCTCGTCGAGATCGGCGAGATTTCCCTCGGAACCCGGCGTGACCGGCACGCCCGCCTCGCGCATGGCCGCTCGCGCCGCGGTCTTGTCACCCATTTTGGCAATGACCTCGGCGCTGGGCCCCACGAAGGCGATGCCCGCCTGACTGCAGATCCGGGCGAACTCGGCGCTTTCGGACAGAAAGCCATAGCCGGGGTGAATGGCGTCACAGCCCGTTTCCCGTGCCAGGCTGACGATGCGCCGCGGGTCGAGATAGCCCGCCAGCGGCTCATCGCCCATGAAATAGGCCTCGTCCGCGCCTTTGACGTGAAGCGAAAACCGATCGGGCTCGGTGTAGATTGCCACTGACCGGATGCCCATCTCGGCGCAGGCTCGTACAATACGCACGGCGATCTCGCCGCGGTTGGCGATAAGCAGTTTCTTGAACACCGTTTGGCCTCCGGATTGCGCGTGGACAGGTCGTTCGTCTCTCCTTCTACGCTAGCCATCCGTGATCCAATAGAAAAATTGATATTTCTTTGCCAACCTATAAGCTCAACCTTATACCTGTCCCTGAGAGCGTGCCGAATGTCACGACCCAATCTGCTCAATCGACTGACGTTCCGTCAGCTCCAGGTCTTCCAGGCCGTTCACCGTCAGCAATCCTACTCGCGTGCTGCCGAGCAGCTCGGGCTGACACAACCCGCGGTCAGCGCCCAGATTCGACAGCTCGAGCAGGCACTCGCCCAGCCGCTGTTCAAGTACGCCGGGAAAACGCTGCACATCCTGCCGGCCGCCGACGCGCTGGCGGCGTCGACGCAGTCGATCTTCGGACAGGTTTCGAGTTTACAGATGGAATTGTCGGAGCTGGCCGGCACGATTCGCGGCGAGCTCAACCTGGCGGCCGTCTCCACCGCGCAGTATGTGGTGCCCCATATTCTGGCGCGCTTTCGGGCTCGCTACCCCGAGGTTCAGATTCGGCTACGTGTGTGCAATCGCGCGCAGGCACTGGAACGGCTAGCGGAGAGGAGGGATGATCTGGTGATCATGGGCATGGTGCCGGAGGACCCCAACCTGGTATTCATGCCCATCCTGGACAATGAGCTGATTCCGGTCGTCTGGCCGGGCCATCCGCTGGTGACGGCCGATCGGGCGACGCTCGAGGATTTCGCGCGACACTATCTGTTGATGCGGGAACCGGGTTCCGGTGCGCGGACGGCGTTCGAGGATTTTGCCGCGAGGGAGCGCATTTCCCTGCACCATACCATCGAGCTGGGTACCAACGAGGCCATCAAGCAGGGCGTGATGGCGCATCTTGGCGTGGCCGTATTGCCGCGATTGGCAGTACAACTGGAGCTGGCATCCGGCCTGCTGGCGAGTCCGACCATTCCCGGCTTCCCGCTGAGGCGCTCGTGGTGCACGGTCTACCCCAAGGATCGCTACCCCACGCCGGTGACGGAGCTTTTCCTGCGCTTCGTACGCGAGCTGCTACCGGAATTGAACGCGCATTTCCGCAAACCGATGGCCCCGATCGAGACGCCGACGCTACTGTGTCTTCCCGCCGAGGGTAGTTAAAAAGCCGGGCCAGCGAGAATCGTTGGCATGCCGTCCAGCGAGAGCCGTCAGTGGGTGGAGCCAGCCAGGGTCTCGCGCTGGCGCGCCTGGGCGCGCAGTACATGCAACTCAATCAGCTCTTCGGCCTGTGCCGCGAGGAGTCTCAGTCGATCCATCTCTGCGTCCTCGAAGGCCCGCGGCAGCGTCCCTATCAGGCACAACGTCCCCACACAGACTCCCGGAGCCACGAATAGTGGAAACCCCGCGTAGAACCGGATGAAGGGCGACCCGGTGACCAGTGGGTTGTCCGAGAACCGCGGATCCCGTAGCGCATTGTTGATCACCATTGGCTGACCATCGGCAACGACATGCCCACAAAACGAGATCCGCCGCGGCGTCTCGCAGACCTTGAGCCCCTGATGTGACTTGAACCACTGACGATCCTCGTCGATCAGCGTGATCATCGCCATGGGTAGATCGAAGATCTTTGTCGCCAACTCTGTCAGTCGGTCGAACCCCTTGTCGGCGTTCGAATCGAGCAGCTGCAGACCCCGCAGGGCGATCAGACGCTCTGCTTCTTGGCGAGGAATTTCCGGTGCATTCATAGTGCGAACTCTTTATAACCGAGGAAACCATCGGGTAATCAATGAAAAGCCGTCGAGTCGCTCGCTGAGCGACTCCATGAATACGCCGATGGCGCGTTATCGGATGCATTCCTGGTCGCATTGGCCAGAAGTCCGTTCATGACCATCAAACGCAAAACGGGCCTGCCGATGGTCATTCGGCAGGCCCGTCGCATTTTCCGGTCAATGCAGGACCACGGCGTCTACTTTACCTGGACTCCGTGCGCCTGCTTGTCGGCGTGGTAGGAAGAGCGTACCAGCGGGCCCGATGCGACATGCTTGAAACCCAGCGCCCTGGCCTGTTCGGCGAACCAGTCGAAGGTATCGGGATGCACCCAGCGGTCGACCGCCAGATGGTTACGCGAGGGCTGCATATATTGGCCCAACGTCAGCATGTCGACATCGTGGGCGCGCAGATCGCGCATCACCTCGATGACCTGCTCGTCGGTTTCACCGACCCCCAGCATCAAACCCGATTTGGTCATCACTTCCGGACGACGTGCCTTGTAACCTTTCAGCAAGTCCAGCGACCACTGATAGTCCGCCCCGGGTCGCACCTTGCGATAAAGCGAGGGGACGGTTTCCAGGTTGTGGTTGAAGACGTCCGGCGCCTCGCCTTCGAGAATGTCGAGAGCCACCTGCATCCGCCCGCGGAAGTCGGGCACCAGCACCTCGATCTCGATATCCGGACTGTCACGGCGAATCTCGCGGATGCAGTTGGCAAAGTGCTGTGCCCCGCCATCGCGCATGTCGTCACGATCGACGGACGTCACCACCACGTAGTTGAGGCGCATTTCGGCAATGGCTTCGGCCAGCTCGCGAGGCTCGTTCTCGTTGAGCGCATTGGGACGCCCGTGCGCCACGTCACAGAACGGGCAGCGCCGGGTGCAGATGTCGCCCATGATCATGAAGGTCGCCGTACCGCCGCTAAAGCATTCGCCAAGATTGGGACAGGACGCCTCTTCGCAGACGGTGTGCAGCCCGTGCTTGCGCAACGTCTGCTTGATATGCGTCACCTGCGGCGAAACCGGCATTCGGACGCGCAGCCAATCCGGCTTCTTCGGCAGCGTTTCGGTCGGAATGACCTTGACGGGGATCCGCGATACCTTGTCGGCACCCCGCAACTTGACGCCGCGCTCGGCGCGGGCCGGCTTCTTGGTTTCGGGCGTTGGCATGACGGTCGTCTCGGTCATAGGTCCCTTCCTGATAGTCGTGGAACGCCGCTAGCTAGAAAGTCGCTAACGGTTCAAAAGCCTGTGGCGGTTCGAAAGCCCGTGGCAACTGTTGCTGAACATCGAGCGTCGCGGACAGCCGCTGCGCGAAACACGCCGCCAGGCGATCGGCCTCTCGGGCGAATGACAGCGGCCCCGGCACCTGATCGCGTAACTGGGTCATCGCGAGGCCGGCATAGCCACATGGATTGATTCGTGCGAACGGCGACAGATCCATATCGATGTTGAGCGCAACACCGTGAAAGCTGCAGCCGCGCCGAATGCGAAGCCCCAGAGAGGCGATCTTTCTCGCCCCGACATAGACGCCGGGCGCATCCGCTCTGGCTTGGGCGTCGACCCCATGGGTCGCCAGCAGATCGATGACGGCATGCTCGAGCAGCGTCACCAGTTCTCGAACCCCCAATCCCCGCCGCCGCACATCGAGCAGCGGATAGAGCACGACCTGACCGGGGCCATGATAGGTC
The DNA here is from genome assembly GCF_052645315.1 of Salinicola sp. V024. NCBI lineage: Bacteria > Pseudomonadati > Pseudomonadota > Gammaproteobacteria > Oceanospirillales > Halomonadaceae > Salinicola > Salinicola sp. V024. The sequence continues at coordinate 243,009 of NZ_JBQXYB010000002.1, read as the reverse complement.
ACCTGCCCGCCCCGATCACTGGCAACCACGGGGATGTCTCCCGGGGTCAGCAGATGTTCCGGTTTGCCGGCACGCCCCTGGGTGAAGACCGGTTCGTGCTCGACCAGCCATAGCTGATCCGGCGTCTCGCCAGTACGCTCGTCGGTGAAGCGCGACATCGCCTGCCACACCGGCAGGTAGGACTGACGCCCGAGGCGATAAAGCGGAAGTGACGACATCGGTGTCACAGCACCATGTGGACGCGGCCGGTGGCTTTCAGATCCTGGAACAGCGCATCCAGCTGCGCCTCCCCGGTGGCGTGAATGACGACCCGGATCGACTGGAAACGAGCATTGCGACTGTCGGTCAGCTTGATCGATGCCGGATCGAATCCCGGCGCGTGGCGCTCGATCACCTTGCTGACCGCCGCGACGAAGTCTTCGGCCGCATCGCCGACCACGCGGATCGGGTAATCGCACGGGAACTCGACCTTAGGTCGGGGAAGATCGACATCGTTCGGCGTCTGAGCCTTTGAGGTCTGAGGCTGTTGAATCTTTGATTTCCGGGTCATGGCATGTCAGGCACTGCAGTCGATTTCCGACCATTCTACTCAACATTAACCCGCTCACCAACTGATGCCAGCCAGGAGCGGATTTTTGCAAGCTCGAGACCGGGGCGCCGCCGGCAAACGACACCCCAGTTCGACTTGCAGGGTTCGAACCTGGCGATGGACGCGCTCAGTCGAACAGCCCGGTCACGAACAGGACGATCGAATCCCACACGCGTTTGAAAATGCTCCCTTCCTCGACGCTCTCAAGTGCCACCAGTGGCTCCTGGCCCAGCACTTCATCACCGGATTTGATCTCGAGCGTGCCCATTTGCTGCCCTGCCTTTATTGGCGCGTGCAACGTTTCCGGCAGATTGAGACGAGCGGTCAGGTTGTCGGCACTGCCCCGCGGCACGGTCATGCTCACTTCGTTTTGAACGCCTAGGCGCACGGTGTCTTTGTCACCGCCCCAGACGCGCGCTTCATTGAGCACCGAACCGGCATCGTAAAGCTTTCGAGTCTGGAAGAAGCGGAACCCATAGTTGAGCAGACGCTGCGTCTCCGCGGCGCGCGCTTCATCGGAGTTAGTCCCCATGACCACGGCAATCAGACGCGTATCCTGCTTTTTGGCGGATGCCACCAGACAGAAGCCGGCGGCTTCGGTATGACCGGTCTTCAGGCCGTCGACATCCGGATCGCGCCATAGCAGCCGGTTACGGTTGGGCTGACGGATATCATTGTAGGTGAAATATTTCTCGGAATAGACCTGATAGTGGTCCGGGAAGTCCGTGATGATATGACGCGCCAGAATCCCCAGGTCATGAGCAGACGAATAGTGGTCGTCGTGCGGCAGCCCGGTGGGATTCATAAAATGGCTGTTCTGCATGCCCATACGCTGGGCCTGCTGATTCATCAGATCCGCGAAAGCCGACTCGCTACCCGCGACGTATTCTGATAGCGCCACACTGGCATCGTTGCCGGATTGCACCACCACGCCACGCAGCAAATTTTCGACGCTGACCTGGGTGCCTTCCTGAATGAACATGCGCGAACCGCCTGTCCGCCAGGCATTCTCGCTGACGCTGACCATGTCGCTATCGGCGATACTGCCGCTATCGATCGATTGCTCGACGATATAGGCCGTCATCATCTTGGTCAGGCTCGCCGGAGGCAGGCGCTGATCGCCATTGTGATTGACCAGCAGTTGCCCCGTGGACGCATCCATCAGCACCCACGACGAGGCGGCCAGATCGGGCGGCGACGGGATCAACTGGTCCGTTTTCGGATTGGTCTGCGACATCTGGCTGTCCGGCGTGGGCTGCTGGGCACTGACCGGAGATGAAAGCAGGCCCAGGCATAGCGATGCCGAGATGACCAGGCGTGAAACAGACGAAGTGAACAACGCTTTCATGACAATCGGGTTCTCACTGGACAAGGGTTACTGAGTGGGTGCTACCAAGATCACTTGGCCGAAGCCGGCGTCTCGCAGGGTAGCCCTGATGGATTCGAGCGACGCCAGGTCATTGATAGGCCCGACCTGGACACGATAGGGAGGGGACGCATTGTCAATGCGAACCGGCTGCGACAGCAAGCCCTGCAGTCGGCTTTTCAATGCTTCGGCTCCGGTTTGCGAACCGAGCGCGGCCACCTGGACATATCGCTGCCCCGCCGTCGACGACGTTTTTGACGACATCGAGGACCCGTCACGGCCGGCCGATGAAGACGCTTGCCTCTGCGCCGGCCGATTCGTGTTCGCCGCCGCGAGAACGGGATCGATACTCGACTCGTAATTCAGATCAGAGTCCAGATCGGCGCCGTTCGCGGACAGCGCCCGACCGGACGTGGATCGAGACGGTTCGGTAGCGGGTCGAGAGTCGGAATCATTACGGGCAACGCGCGCGGCGGCATCGGTCGAGCGATCGTGATCACGCGCCCAAGCGACGGGGTCAATCGCCTCGACCTTGACTCGACCGGTGCCGCCTTTGAGGATTCCCAGCCGCGCGGCGGCCGCATAGGAAAGATCGATCAGACGATCGCTGTGAAACGGGCCACGATCATTCACCCGCACGATGACCTTGCGGCCATTATCGAGATTGGTGACTCGTGCATAGGTCGGCAGTGGCAGCGAACGGTGCGCCGCCGACATCTTGTACATGTCGTAGGTCTCGCCGTTGGCCGTGTCGTAGCCCTGGAACTTGGCCCCGTACCAGGAAGCGCGGCCTTCAGCGGTATAGCCGGTGGGGTCGTTGAGCACGTGATAGGTCTTACCCCACACCGAATAGCTCGAGCGGTTACCGCTTCTGGAACGCGGCTCGACCCTGGGCACGGCGTCAGGCACGTTGGCCACATCTTCGGGGGTTTCCGGATAGGCATCCCGGTCCATCGAGTAGCGACCGCCGCCGCTTTGCGAGCCGCCGCCACCGGCACAGCCAACCAGCAACGCCAGCGCCAGCATCGCGCTAAGCGCCCGCCACCTGCCATGCCACAGGGTCACGCGCCCTCACCCATGGCCGTCTGAATGCGCTGAGCCAACGTGGCCACCGCCATGGCATAGAGATGGCTGTGGTTGTAGCGCGTAATCACGTAGAAGTTGTTCAAACCCATCACGTAGCGCACGTGACCGTCGGCGAAATCCAGCGCCAGTGGAACCACCTCGTCGGTGGACGACAGATTTCCCGCCGTCGGTTCGATGCCGACACGCTTCAGCGCCTCGACCGACGTATTCGGTGGCTCGGTGCGATTGAAGTCGATGGAGGGTGGCAATGTATCCGGGCCGCGCGCCTCGACCAGCACCGGCTGATGGCGCTGCCAGCCATGCTCGCTGAAGTAGTTGGCGATACTGCCAATGGCATCGACCGGATTGTTCCAGAGATCCTTCAGGCCATCGCCATCGAAATCGACCGCGTAGGCTCGATAGCTCGTCGGAATGAACTGGGGGTAGCCCATCGCCCCTGCGTAAGATCCGAGCAGTGTCGTCGGATCGACACCCTGACCCAGGGTGATTCCCAGAAATGCCTCCAGCTCGCCGCGAAAGAACGCCCCACGGGACGGATGATGGAAGGCCAGCGTCGACAGCGAGTCGAGCACCCGATGCGTGCCCTTGTGCCGGCCATACTGGGTCTCGACACCCAGAATCGCGACGATCACTTCGGGGGGCACGCCATAAACCCGCTCGGCCCGCGCCAGGGCGTCACGGTTTTCGTTCAGGAACGCCACACCCTGCTGAATCCGCTGTGGCTGTATGAAAATATCGCGATATTCATCCCAGCGCAGCCGCCGCTCCGCAGCGTGGCTCATGGCGTCCAGCACTTGCGGGCGATACTGCGCGGCCTGCATCGCGGCATTTAGCTCGCGACTCGCCAGACCCTGCTCGCTAAGCGAATCGAGCATCGTTCGCACCTCGGGGTGCGTAGCGGGATCGAAGTCGTCGTCCGCCTGTGCCGCCGGGCCGACCGAACACAACAGCCCGATCAGCAACAGCGTGATGCGAAACCGACGTTCCTGCTTACAACGCAGCGGCATGCGCGACTGGCTCCCTGCTTGCGGCTCATCCACCGTCAGTGTGTCAACAGACGGCGGTGCGTATGAATCGACATGAGAATACCGAACCCGGCCATCAAGGTCACGCTGGAGGTCCCGCCGTAGCTGACCAGCGGCAATGGAACCCCGACCACGGGAAGAATGCCGGTCACCATGCCGATATTCACGAAGACGTAGATGAAAAAGGTCAACACGATGCTGCCGGCCAGCAGGCGCCCGTAGGTATCCTGCGCATTGTTGGCCATCACCAGTCCTCGCGAGACCAGCAACAGATAGAGCACCAGAATGGTACTCATGCCGATCAGCCCGAACTCCTCCCCAAGCACGGCGACGATAAAGTCGGTATGACGCTCGGGCAGGAACTCGAGCTGGGATTGCGTTCCCAAACCCCAGCCTTTGCCTTCGATGCCGCCACTGCCGATCGCCGTCTTGGACTGAATGATGTTCCATCCGGCGCCCAGCGGATCGCTTTCGGGATTGAGAAAGGTCAACACTCGCTGACGCTGGTAGTCGTGCATGCTGATCCACAGCATCGGCATCGCCGCTCCCGCCAGACCTGCCAGGGCAAGGATGAATTTCCAGGAGAGCCCCGCCAGCAGGATCACGAAGACCGCAGCGCAGGTGACCAGCAACGATGTCCCCAGGTCAGGCTGACGGGCGATCAGCAGTACCGGAACACCGACGATCACCGCACACACCACCAGGTCGCGCCAGGTCGGCGGCAGCGGTCTCCGGTGAAGGTAGGCCGCCAACATCATCGGCATGGCGATCTTCATCAACTCAGAAGGTTGAAACCGTAACGGGCCGATCTCCAGCCAGCGCTGGGCGCCCATGCCGATGTCTCCCATGATCTCGACGGCGACGAGCATCAACAGACCGGCACCGTAGGCCACCGGCGTCCATCGAAAGAGAATGCCGGGTGAGAACTGAGCTATGACGACCGCACCCACCAGCGCCACGCCCATGCGAATGGCCTGGGCCATCGTCGTCGACGCCGACATGCCACTGGCGCTGTACAGCACGACCAGCCCGAACGAGATCAGCAGCAGCAGAATCCCCAATAGCCACGGATCGAGATGCAGCCGCAGCCAAAGCGAGCGCTTGCGACCGACCCGCGCTCGCTGCGTTCGCGGTGCAACGCGTTGAAAATCAATCGCCATCGATACTCTCGACTTCTTCGTTGACAGTGGTACCCGGCTGGTTCTTCAGCTCGCTGTCCGGCAGCAGCCAGGCATCGGTCAGCTCACGACCGAGCCCGGATACCCCGCCGCCGGCGTTCTCGACGATCACGGCGATCGCGATTTGAGGGTCGTCGACCGGGGCGAAACCGATGAAAAGGGCATGATCGCGCAGGCGTTCGGTCAGTTCGTCGGCGTCGTACTTCTGATTCTGGCCCAGCGAGAAAACCTGGGCCGTACCGGTCTTGGCCGCCATCTCGTACTGCATGCCAGCGCCGACCTTGCGCGCGGTCCCTTCGGAGCCGTGAAGCACCGCCTCCATGCCCTCATAGACATCCTGCCACCAGCGCGCGTGGTCGATCTGGACATCCGGCTTGGTACCCGCAAACGGTGGCTCGATAGCTTCATCGCCAACCTGCTTGGCCAGGTGCGGCCGTACCCAGTGCCCGTGATTGGCCAGCGTCGCGGTGGCCGTTGCCAGCTGCAACGGCGTCGCCATGAAGTAACCCTGACCGATGCCGGCAGAAAGGGTTTCACCGGGGTACCAGGCCTGGTTGTACTTCTCGCGCTTCCATTCGCGCGAGGGCATCAGGCCCGGCAAGGCGCCCTGGACATCCAATGACGTCACCTCGCCAAAGCCGAACTCATGCATGGTCTCGGAGAGTCGATCGATGCCCAGCCGGTAGGCCATGGTATAGAAGTAGGTGTTGTTGGAGACTTCCAGCGCCCGTTCGAGGTCGACACGACCATGCCCCCAGCGCAACCAGTTATGGTAACGCCGGGTATCGTTGGGCAGCTGGAAATAGCCGGGGTCGTAGATGATATCGTTGGGTTTGACCACCCCATTCTGCAGGGCGCCCAACGCTTCGAACGGCTTGACCGTGGACCCCGGTGGATACTGACCTCGCACCGCGCGGTTATACAGCGGCAGGTCGAGATTGTTCTGCAGGGCCTGATAATCCTTGTAGGAGATGCCGGTCACGAACTTGTTGATATCGAAACCCGGTGCCGAAACCATCGCCAGAATATCGCCCGTCTTGGGCTGAATCGCGACGATCGCGCCGCGCCGGCCGTCCAGCAGGTCATAGGCCATGTGCTGCAGTCGGCTGTCGATCGTCAGCTCGATATCCTTGCCCGGCTCCGCCGGGTCCCGATCCAGCTCACGCAGAACTCTACCGCGGGCGTTGGTCTCGACCTTGCGCAGACCGGCCTTGCCATGCAGCTGATCCTCGTAGGTGGACTCGACTCCCGTCTTGCCGATGAAGTGCGTGCCGGCGTAGTTGCCCGGATCCAGCTCGGCCAGTTCCTCGGTGTTGATTCTTCCGACGTAGCCCAGCACATGCGACATCACGATCGGGTCGGGGTAGTAGCGCATCAACTGCGCCTCGACCTCGACCCCGGAGAGCAGATAGCGATTCACTGCCAGGCGTGCGATTTGATCCTCGCTCAGATCGCTCATCAGCAGCGCCGGCTGATAGGGCCGCTGACGTTGCAGAGAGCGCGCGCGAAAGGCATCCACCTCGCTTTCGGGCAGATCCAGAATATCGATCAGTCGCTGCAACGTCGTATCAAGATCGTCGACACGCTCGCGCACGATGGTGAGGTTGTAGGTGGGCCGATTTTCCGCCAACAGCTTGCCGTTACGGTCGTAGATCAGCCCTCGCCGTGGCGGCAGGGGCTCGACCCGCATGCGGTTGCTGTCGGAGCGCGTGATGAAGACGTCGTGCTCGATGACCTGGAGATAGACCAGACGGGAGAAAAGCGCGCCCGCCATCAACACGATGATCAGCACTGCCACCAGCGAGCGGTTACGAAAGACACGCACTTCGCGCTCGTGATTCTTGACGTTTTCCCGACGTTTACGCATGTCTAGAACGGCGATTCAGTGCGACGGACGACGTCGAACGGGCGCAGCGTCCAGGGGCGTCGCTTTGGTTAGCGTCGAGTGGGAACAAGCGACTGACTCTCTGAATCAACGGTGGTACGGGTGGCCTGAGAGCAATGACCAGGCACGGTAGAGCTGCTCCGCCAGCACGACCCGAACCAGCGGGTGCGGCAGGGTCAGCGCAGAGAGCGACCAGGATTGCCGGGCGCGGGCGACGACACGGGGATCGAGCCCTTCGGGTCCGCCTACCACCAGGGCAATATCCTGACCTTCCTGGCGCCAGATACCCAGGCGTTCGGCCAGTTGCTCCGTGGACCAGGACGTCCCTTCGACTTCCAGCGCGACGATATGTTCCTGATCGCGCAGTTTTTCCAGCATTCGATCGCCTTCGGCCTGGATCGCCCGAGTGACATCGGCGTTCTTGCCGCGGGCGCCCGCAGCAATCTCGACGATCTCGAACGGCATTTCACGCGGTAACCGCTTGCGGTACTCCTCGACGCCCGCCTCCACCCACGCTGGCATGCGCGAGCCAACGGCAAGCAGTCGAATCTTCATCCGCGGAGCTCTTGCCCACTTAGTTCTTGCCCACGTAGTTCTTGCCGGTCCGGGGTTTCCGTGCGCTGCGAATCGGTCGGCAGATCGGCCCAGAGCCGCTCAAGATCGTAGAGCTGACGCGTTTCCGGCATCATCACATGCGCGATCACGTCACCCAGATCGACCAGCACCCACTCGCCGCCCTGCTGCCCCTCGATACCCAGCGGACGCAGCCCGGCATCCTTGGCCTTCTCGACCACGTTGTCGGCCAGGGCTGACACATGGCGCGAGGAAGTTCCGCTCGCGACCACCATGACATCGGTGACGCTGGTCAATGCGGCTACATCCAGCTCGACGACATCGCGAGCCTTCAGCTCCTCGAGCGCTTCCACCACCAGTGATTTAAGCGTATCTGTCTGCATAGCTCCTCGTCATATAACCCCCTTGAACGGGGAATCGCGACTCCCGGAATCCGGGAGTCGCGCATTTTACTCGGATAACGCCTGAACGCCAGCCCCGGGCTCGCGATAGAGGCCGTGGCTCTCGATATAGCGCTCGACGGGCTCGGGGATCAGATAGCGTACGCTGAGCCCTTGCTGCAAACGCCGACGAACCTCGGTCGCGGCAATCGCCATCCGACTGGGCAGTCGCAGTCTCAACAGGTTGCCGGCCGGAGCCGCCATCATCGTCTCCACCGTCGAGACCTCGCGCCCCTCGATCAATGCCGCCAGCTCTGGCTCCAACGGCGCGTCATGGTCGGGCCGGTCGATCACCACGATATGCGCGAGCGACAGCAGACGCTCGCGCTGATGCCAGTCGGGGAGTCCCAGAAAGGCGTCGTGGCCGACAGCCATGACCAGTCGCGCCAGCTCGCCCCACTCTTCACGCAATGACGCCAGCGTGTCGACTGAGTACGAGTGACCGGAGCGACGCACTTCACGATCGTCCGCCACCAGCCCGGCCGTGGTACCGATGCCGGCTTTCAGCATCGCCAGGCGATGCTCGGCGGAGATACCCGGCGCCTGGCGGTGCGGCGGCACGTGCACCGGAATCATGTGGACCGCGTCCAGCGCCAGCACCTCGCCCAGCTCGACGGCACTGCGCAGATGCCCCATGTGAACCGGATCGAACGTCCCCCCCAACATCGCAATTCGAGGAAAGGAGGCGTCCTGCACGTCAACTCCGTACATGGCCATCACCGAAGACGACGTACTTTCGGGTGGTCAACCCCTCGAGTCCGACCGGGCCGCGGGCATGAAGCTTGTTGGTCGAAATGCCGATCTCGGCGCCCAGGCCGTACTCGAAGCCATCGGCAAAGCGTGTCGAGGCATTGACGATGACCGAGCTGGAATCGACCTCGGCCAGGAACCGTCGCGACAGGGTCAGGTTTTCCGTGACGATCGCATCGGTATGCTGAGAGCCGTGGGTGTTGATATGATCGACGGCCTGATCGAAGTCATCGACGACCCGGATCGCCAGAATCGGCGCCAGATATTCCGTCGTCCAGTCCGCCTCCGTGGCCGCGACGGCATCGCCGATCCAGCTCCGCGTACGCGAGCATCCGCGCATCTCGACGCCCTTTTCGCGGTAGATAGCGGCGAGTCGCGGCAGTACCCGCGCGGCGATATCGATGTGAACCAGCAACGTCTCCATGGTGTTGCACGGCGAATAGCGCTGGGTCTTGGCGTTGTCGGCGATGGCCACCGCCTTGTCGATATCCGCACCGGCATCGATGTAGACGTGACAGATGCCATCGAGATGCTTGATCACGGGTACCGTCGCTTCGCTGGCAACGCGGGCGATCAACGATTTGCCGCCACGCGGAACGATAACGTCGACGAACTGCGGCATGGTGATCAAGGTGCCGACGGCGGCGCGATCCGTCGTCGCCACCACCTGGACGGCATCCTCCGGCAGGCCGGCGTCCTCGAGCCCCAGACGAATGCATTCGGCGATCGCGGCATTGCTGACCGCGGCTTCCGAGCCTCCCCGCAGGATGCAGGCATTGCTCGATTTCAGGCAAAGACTCGCGGCTTCGACGGTCACGTTGGGGCGCGACTCATAGATGATGCCGATCACTCCCAACGGGACCCGCATCTGACCTACCTGAATGCCGCTCGGCCGATAGCCGAGACCGTCGATCTGCCCGACGGGATCGGCTAGCGCCGCCACCTGCAGAACGCCGGCGATCATGGCGTCGATTCGTTCCGGAGTCAGTGCAAGGCGGTCCAGCAACGCCTCGTTCAGGCCGTTGTCGCGACCGCGCTGCAGATCCTGCTGGTTGGCCTCCGCCAACGCCGGACGCGCGGCGTCCAGTCGGGCCACGATAGCCTCGAGGGCAGCATTCTTGCGCCCGCTGTCGACGCGGCGCAGGGCCGCGCTGGCGGTGCGAGCACGCTGCCCCAACAGATGCATGTACTGAACGATGTCCTCGACCCGGGCGGTCGCAGTCTGCTGCATGGTGTACTCTTTCCGTCTCGATGATGATTCGGTGACAGTTCGCTTCGGGCGCGATTCAGAATCGAAATCTGCCGCTTCCCCGCCAGGGCGAAAAACGGTCAGGTCAGACGCATCGGCGCTATACGGTCAGTCGGGCGCATGCGATAGTCGATGAATAACCGCGCCTGTCATTCGCAATCGGTCCAATATAAGCCACCATGCAAAGCAAGTACAAAAGCCCCGGCCTTCAAACTCTTCTGGCGTTCACCTTGCTGCTTGCCCTGCTCACGGGCTGGCTGGCCGAAGACACCGTCAGGATGATCGCCTGGCTCAGCGGAGCCATCTTTGCACTCTTCCTGATCCGCTTCTCATCTCCGCGTCTCTCGCGCTGGTTTCCGGTCGCCGTCATCCTGCTATGTGGTCTCCTGCTCGCGACGCGCCATACCGAAGCCAGTTTATGGCTGTGGTTGCTGCCTTTATGCCTGTCCCGAATGACCGGGCGAATCGGAATGGCCCTGAACGTGGCGGCCTACGTGCTGGTCGTGGCCGACATCGGCTGGGCGCTGCCGCTGCCGACCGCCATCGTCGTCAGCGTCTCGTTGGCGATCGTGTGGCTTCTGTGCCTGGAGCGGCAAAGGCATTCGACGGCGACGCCCCCCACGACACCGGAATGGCTGCTTCCCCCCGCCCAGCTCGACGCCGACATCCAGATCGAACTGAAGCGATCCGAGCGAGAGATACTGCATAGCGAAGTCGTCCTCTACGGCTGCGCCCGGTCGACGACCGCCGACATGGAACAGCTCTGTCGCTGTCTGCGCCAGCAGCTCGCGCCCTACGAACGCGCCTATCGCCTCAACGACTACGGCGTCGCGGTAATTCTGATTGCGCCCAATGCCGAAGCAGCCAGTCTTCGCCGACAGCAGCTGAGATACGCCATCGCCCCGCAACGGGAAATCTCCTCGACCCCGCTGGCGGAAATCGGCGACCGCTTCACCCGCTACCATAGCAAACCGTCGACACCGGTTTCGGAGATGCAGTCGTGGCATTGAGTCGCTACAAGCTGGTCGCACAGCTGCTCATTCTGGGGCTGCTCGTAGGTTTGGCGCTGTGGGAGCACCTGATGCGCCACTACGATCTGATCCTGCCGCCCACGCTACTCGCGATCGCGCTGCTGGTAGCGATCCCCTTGCAGTGTCTGGGCCATCTCGGCGCGGCCGTGGCCGACCGTCTGTTGCTGGCCGGCGGCCTGATCCTGTGCGCCGTGGAGGCACCGGGCAGCGCAACGCCGATGCTGTGGCTGGGGCTTTCGGTCGCCCTGGGCTTCCTGCTGTTGCCTCCCTTAACCGCGCTGATACTGTCGCTGGCAGTCGTGCCGGCCCTGCTGGTTGTGCTCGGCGACGCGTACATGACGCTTTTCAATCTGGCGCTCGGCTGGTGGCTGACCCTCGCCGCCGCCACCTTGACTCTCCTTCTCGATCACTCGGCGAAGACGTCACCTTTCACCTTGACGCCGTGGCGCCGCGACAGGCGACTTTCCGGCAGCTGCATTCGGGAAAACCTGAAAATCGAAGTCGCCAGGGCAGCCGCTCTCGACCGGCCGCTGAGCGTGCTGGTCGTGTATATCCCGCAGCTGGATCAGGCCAGCGATCAGTTCGGCGGCCACTTGCGCGAAATTCTCTCGGCGAGTTTCAGCGACGTGGTCTCCAACAACAGCCGCCAGAGCGATCTTCTCGGCGAGTATCGCGCCAATGTTTTCTGGCTGGTATTGCCCAACGCCGCGGAACCCGGCGCCATCGCCGCTGCCAAAAGGCTCTCGAACGCGGTCACCGCCGTCACTCATCCCGAGATCGGGTCTTTGGAAAGCTACAGCCGAGTGTGTACATTGCAGATCGATGAAAGCGCTGAAGCGTTTTCACGACGCCTCGAAGCCGCCGCCAACAAATTGCTGGAACCTCACGCTTGAATATCACCCATTGGCTTTACTCCCTCGCCCCGCCGCCGGAACTGCTGCTCGTCATCATCCTGTCGGTGGCGCTGATCGAATCGCTGGCCATCGTCGGCATCGTGGTTCCCGGCGTCGTGCTGCTGGGGGCGGCGGCCTCGATCGCGGGTCACGACGACATCCCGATCTGGCTGGTGCTGATCGCCGGTATTGTCGGCGCTTTCATCGGTGACAACCTCAGCTTCTGGCTGGGCCGTACGCAACGCAGCCGGATACCCCACTGGTGGCCGTTGAAACAGCATCCCGGATGGCTGGACCGGGGCAACGATTTCTTCCAGCGATATGGCATTCTCTCGGTGATCATCGGCCGTTTCGTGGGCCCCGTGCGTCCGTTCATTCCGATGATCGCGGGGATGTTGTCGATGCCGACGAAGCGCTTCGTGCTGGTCAATATCGTCTCCGCCCTGGCATGGGCCCCGGCCTATCTGCTGCCCGGCTATCTGCTGGGGCGATCGTGGGAAAAACTGATGCACCTGCCTCCCGGCGCCGAACGCTGGCTGCTGACGCTGTCGCTGGCGGTACTGGCGCTGGCGCTGCTGTTCTCGACTATTCGCTACCAGCTCAGCGGCGACGGTCGCTTGCACCGTTGGCTGGAAGAACGCATGGCTCGAAGCCCTGTGCTGACCAGGGGATGGAAATCGCTCTGCTCGCCACCGCCCGCCAACGAGTTCCCCCTGGCGTCACTGTCGCTGCTACTGACGAGCCTGATCGCCCTGGTCGCCTGGACGGCGTGGGTACTGGCCCACAACGGGCCGCTGCCAATGGATCAACAGATCCACTCCCTCGCCAAGCTGCTGCAGCGCAGCTGGCTGGTCGGGACCAGCGAAACGCTGGCCGAGATCGGTGACGCTCTGGGGATCAGCGTACTGATGGCGCCCTGGCTACTGTGGTTGCTTTACGCCAGACGGTTCGCTGGACTACTGCATATCGCAGGTGCCTTGGGTCTCATCGCGGTCAGCAATACCGTATTCAAGGATCTCGCCGGCCGGGCACGGCCAGACACACCGGACTACCTGACCGGTTCGATGTCTTACCCCAGCGCTCACACATCGACGATCGTCGTCGTGATTGGGTTGACGGCGGCTTTTGCCGCCCAGGTCATGCCGCAACGTTATCGCGGCTACGCCTACTGGCTGGGAATCCTCACCTGCGTGCCGATGGCGCTATCCCGGCTGGTCATCGGCGTGCATTGGGCCAGCGACCTGGTCGGCGGCGCTCTGCTCGGACTCACGGTCTGCGCGCTGACTCGCATCAGCTATCAGCACTTCCAGCAGCCCGGCCGGGACATGCCGCCCTGGATCTGGCTATGCATCGCCTCGCTGGCACTGGAAACCGGGCGCGTGGTGTTCTTTGGCCCCGTCTGATTGCCGCTATCCACGACTGCCGTCCATGCGGACACGACTGCCGTTCTAAGCGGAGACGGCTTAATCCCCCCAGCGGGGCATCAGGGTCTGAGCAATGCCCAGCTGGTTGAGAATACGAGCGACGATGAAATCGATCATCGCCTCGACGCTGTCCGGCCGATGATAAAACCCCGGTGCGGCGGGTAGCATGACGGCGCCCATGTGCGTGAGCTTGAGCATGTTGTCGAGATGCACCGCCGAGAGCGGTGTCTCCCGGGGGACCAGGATCAGCTGTCGACGCTCCTTGAGCGCGACATCCGCGGCGCGCTCGATCAGGTTGTTGCTGGCGCCACAGGCCACGGCGGAGAGCGTGCCGGTCGAGCACGGGCAGATCACCAGCGCCTGCCAGTTACCGGAACCGGAGGCCACCGGGGCCATCCAGTCTTCCCGTCCGAAACAGCGAATTTGTTCCTCGCCCGCCCCGAACCGGGCCGTCAGATCCTGCGCCAGTCGATCCGGCTGTGCCGGTAGCTCGATGTCGGTTTCGACCGCGATCACGCGGTGGGCCGCCTTCGAGATCATCACGTAGACTTCGTGCCCGGCACCGACCAGACACTCGATCAGCCGCAGCCCGTACTGCACGCCGGAAGCGCCGGTGATCGCGACGGCGATCGGCGCGGCATAGGGCTCAAAATAGGGCGCTCGGGATGAAATCTCGGTGTGTGGAACCTCAGTGTGTACCGCCATGACGGACCTCCAGAGCGTGCAGCAGCTTGTCGTGGATACCGCCGAATCCGCCGTTGGACATCACCACGATGCGGTCACCCGGCAGCGCCGCGTCGACGATCTCATCGACCATCATCTCGAGATCGCTCTCGACGCGGCTGGCAGCATGGCCGGCCACCACCTCGGCCAGCGACCAGTCGAGCCCCGGGGGCTGATACCACCAGACGCGCTCGGCCGCCACCACGCTGTCGGCCAGCCGCGTCTTCATGGCGCCCTGGCGCATGGTGTTGGAGCGCGGCTCGATCACGGCCAGCAACCGGCCGCCGTGCCGATCCCGGTGGAGCCCTTCGAGAGTCAGTGCAATCGCGGTCGGATGATGGGCGAAATCATCCAGCACCTGGATCCCGGCCACGTCACCACGCACTTCCTGACGCCGCTTGGGCGCCGTGAACGTCGTCAACGCCCGGCAGCCGTCGGCCAGCGACACTCCCGCCTGATTGGCCGCCGCCAGCGCCGCCACCCCGTTGGCAGCGTTGTGCCTGCCGCTTAGCCCCCAGCGCACCGAATGGCGCTCGCCGCCGTGCGCAACCATGAAGGCGCGGCTATCGTTGGGATCGAGCAGCAGTTGCCAATCACTGTCGGGACGTTCCCCGAAGCGCTCGACCGGCGTCCAGCAGCCCATTGCCAACACGCGTTCCAGCGCGGGCTCACCGTCGGCGACCACCAGCCCGCCGTTACCGGGCACGGTCCGCACGAAATGATGGAACTGGCGTTCGATAGCGCCCAGATCGGGAAAGATATCCGCGTGATCGAACTCGAGGTTGTTGAGTACGGCGACATCCGGGCGGTAGTGAACGAACTTCGAGCGTTTATCGAAGAACGCGGTGTCGTACTCGTCCGCCTCCACCACGAAAGGCGCGCCAGGCGCCGCAAGACGCGAGGAAAGGCCGAAGTTGCCCAGCACCCCCCCGATCAGGAAACCGGGCTTCAGCCCTGCGGTTTCGAGTATCCAGGCCAGCATGCTTGCCGTTGTCGTCTTGCCATGGGTGCCCGCCACGGCCAGCACCTTGCGCCCGGGCAGCACATGCTCCGCCAGCCATTGCGGACCCGAAAGGTAGGGAAGCCTGGCATCGAGCAGCGCCTCGATTTCCGGATTACCCCGCGAGAGCGCGTTACCGACGATGACCAGGTCGGGAGCCAGGGTGAGATTTTCGGCGCGATAGCCCTCCATCAGCTCGATACCGATCTCCTCGAGCTGAACGCTCATCGGAGGGTAGACATTGGCATCCGAGCCGGTGACTCGATACCCCAATGCCTTTGCCAGTCGCGCCAGACTGCCCATGAAGGTTCCACAGACCCCCACTACGTGAACGTGCATGCCACTACTCTCTCAACAACTCTCTCCACGACTCTCTCCCCAACTCTCTTCACTACGCTCTCCGGCACTCTCCCCGTATGAACCGGCGAGCCTAGCACGGCCTCCTGAACCGGGCTACCGGCGCCTATTTCAGGCTCATGTCGAGCTCCTGCCATGACCAGTTCATGGGCGTTGGCCCCGGCTACCCGCCTTCGAAGGCGTTCTGAACCCACCCTCCCAACCGGCCCATGACTGGCGGCCGAACGGACGATTGAGAACGGAAATCAGTCGGTCACTCATCTTCTAGTCGCAGAAAAATGACCGTGGTGGCGGCACGGCTATCGTATTAACAGGCATACGCCTTTCGGCTATGCTGAGCGCGCATCCGACTCGCGCTCTTTCGCTGCGCATGGCGGGATCGAAAACGCGAGCTCAGCAATCCGAACATCAGGAGATGAAAGCCGACATGGCCAAGCACAATGCGTTCTACGCACAGTCCGGTGGCGTCACTGCCGTCATCAACGCCAGCGCCTGTGGCGTGATCGAGGCCTGCCGCCGTCATGCAGACCGCATCGGCCATCTCTACGCCGGGCATAACGGTATCATCGGTGCTTTGCTGGAAGACCTGATCGATACCAATCAGGAGAGCGATGAAACCGTCTCCGCCCTGCGCCATACACCCGGCGGCGCTTTCGGCTCCTGCCGCTACAAGCTGAAGTCGATCGAAGACAACCGCGCCGAATACGAGCGGCTGATCGAAGTCTTCAAGGCGCACGACATCCGCTATTTCTTCTACAACGGCGGCGGCGATAGCGCGGACACCTGCCTCAAGGTCTCGCAACTGTCGGAGACGATGGGCTATCCGTTAACGGCTATCCATGTGCCCAAGACCGTCGACAACGATCTTCCGATCACCGATAACTCGCCGGGTTTCGGCAGCGTTGCCAAGTACGTCGCGACCTCGACGCGAGAGGCGGCACTCGACATCGAGTCGATGTGCGCCACGTCCACCAAGGTATTCATCCTCGAGGTGATGGGACGCCATGCAGGCTGGATCGCGGCTGCCGGCGCGCTATCCGGTGCCTCTTCTGATGAGGCACCACACGTGATCATCTTTCCGGAGATCGCCTTCGACCGGAAAATCGTCATGGCGCGCATCGACGAGGCCGTCAAGCGTCACGGCTTCTGTGTGATCGTGGTCTCCGAAGGCGCCCAGTATGCCGACGGCACCTTTCTTGCCGATGGCGGCAGCGTCGATGCCTTCGGCCACAAGCAGCTCGGCGGTGTCGCCCCCGCGCTGGCATCGATGGTCAAGGAGGATCTGGGCCACAAATACCACTGGGCAGTGGCAGACTACCTGCAGCGCGCCGCGCGCCACATCGCCTCCAAGACCGACGTCGACCAGGCCTACGCGGTCGGTGAAGCTGCAGTGGAATTGGCACTGAGCGGCCAGAATTCGATGATGCCGGCCATCAAGCGAGTGTCGGAATCGCCTTACACCTGGAAGATCGAGCCGGCGCCGCTGGCGGAGATCGCCAATCATGAAAAATTCATGCCCAGGGATTACATCAGTGAAGACGGCCTCTACATCAGCGAAGCGGGCCGGCGTTACCTCGCGCCACTGATCGTGGGCGAAGACTTCCCACCGTTCGAAAATGGCCTGCCCATGGTCGCCAAACTGAAAAAGGCCAGGGTCGAACGCAAGCTGGCCGAATTCACGCTGTAACCCCTCCGATACAGGGCGCGGGATTCGACCGCGCCCACCGTCGAGATGCTGCTCGCTTCTTGTCTTTGTCTCTTGTCTTGACCTCTTGTCGTTGCCTCCTGTCTTCGCGCCTTGTCTCCGCCTCTCGTTCCACGCCATTCAGACATATCATTAACCGCCCCATAGACGGTGTGTCGCTATCTGGATACACGACTTTTTCAATATGGAAACAGCGTTCAAGAACGCGATTCCCGAGCGATTAACAGAATTTTACGGATTATACTTCATGTATCTGGAGACGAGCGTCGTAGTGGCTGAGTCAATCGCGAACGATCGACCCTCGACTGCGGCATGATGAGCCTTGTCTTGGACCAGAAAAATTCTCACGAACCGCCAGGTTTCGGCGCCAGCCTCTCGCGAGAACTGGCACGCACTCACGAAATCGATGCGGACGGAAAAGGAGCAGGACCATGAACAAACCGATCATGATTGGCGGCATCATTGCCGCGCTGGGCATCGCCGGCGGCGTGGCGGTGGGTTCCTATCAGTCTTCCGAAGAGGGACCACGCTACGCGGATATCGTCAGCGTCGATCCGATCGTACAGACGACCGAGTCCCCCCGTCAGGTCTGCAAAAACGTGACCGTGACCCATCAGCGCCCGGTGGAAGATGACCATCGTATTGCCGGCACCGCCATCGGCGCCATCGTCGGCGGCGTGGTTGGCAATCAGTTTGGCGGTGGTAGCGGCAAGAAGATCATGACGGCGGCCGGCGCCGTCGGCGGCGGCGTCGCCGGCAATCAGGTCCAGGAACGGATGCAGCAAGGCGATACCTATCAGACTACCGAGAAACGCTGCAGCACCGTCAACGACAGCAAGGATGAGACCGTCGGCTACGACGTTCGATACCGCTACGATGGGGAGGTGCACGAAGCCAAGCTGGACGACAAACCCGATAGCGACCGCGTGTTGATGCGCGATGGCAAACCGCAGTGGGACGGGGACGCTCAGTCTTCTTGAGCGCTGGACGCCCCTGCCGGCTCCCGCGACCCTTCATCACTAATTCGGGGTCGCGGGCTATCAAAAGACCCACTCTCGAACACCGGCTCGAATACCGACTCGAATATCGGCTTGAATACCGACTCGAATATCTAAGACCCGGGTTATCCGCCAGGGAAACGAAGTTCTCCTCTCACGAATACCGGGACGGCGAGACAAAATAGACGTTAGCGATGGGTAGGCTTGCGGGGTCGCCCTTGAGGGCCAACGGGCCGACTTAGCGCAATTTCGATGGCGCGCTCTCGTTCGATACCACTATCCATCAGTTTTTTGATCCGCGTTTTCAATGTGCCCACGGGCATGCCAATGGCCTTGGCACGCTGAGAAAGCGTTCCCATGTTGGGCTCGCTTTTCTTCTGACACGGGGTGGGCCGAAAATCTCGTGCGGTCAATTTCATTATCAGTCCGAGGATCGTCACGAATTAGGAGGGCGGGGCATCCATGTCAGAACAAAACTAACAATACTTAGCATGTTACGTGTTTTAACAATGTTGCGGGCTTTCTACCCAACACGACTTAACGCAGGTCAAATCAGCGGCAATAAGTTCGGAAAGCGTCGTTAAAAAAACGAATGGCCGATAGGGCCTTGCTCATCAAAATGAGGGACGAGAGAGATCTTTAGAGAAGTTCAGTAATAGCAGCATAGGCGCATAACGGCCTGTGACTGTCAACTGGCAGGTCTTTCAAAAAAACGCCCGGCATACTTTACCGCTCTGAAGGTGAAGTATGCCGGGCCAAAAGATCGCGAATCGCGACCATGAACCTGTGTGGCTAAAAGCACGCTTCGTTGGCGCGCTCTCATCCGATTCGTCGTGTCTCAAACGCAATGCTGCGAGGTCTACGCTTGAAACTTCTGATGTCCGCTTCGCTCAATCAGCTTAAAATTGCATAGCGAAAATCAATATCTGGTAGAAAACCGGTCCAATTTCCTGCTCTGGCTACTAGATTATCAGTCTTTGGGGATAATGCGGAAGTCGAATTTTCACATACTTTAGTAATACTGGATGAAACCGAACTACCGACTCAAGTTCACCGCCAAGGGATCGGGCTTTCGATCATGACAACCCCTGAGGAGACACGATCGCCTAATGACGACGGCATACGGAGCATTCGGGATCTCTCGAAAGCGCAAAATGGCGCCACTGCCCGGTCAAGGCATCGAAGGTCGAGAGACCGCGATGGGGCTGGCCGGCCCCGCTGATCAGCTTCATCGCCTCCAGCGCCTGAAAGCTGCCGATCACGCCCACCAGCGGCGAGACCACCCCGCTTTCGGCACAGGTCAGCGCGTCGTCATCTCCGTGCTCGCCATAAAGGCACGCATAACAGGGGGATGCCGGCTGACGCGGATCGAATACCGCGAGCTGACCCGAAAAACGAATGGCAGCGCCGCTGACCAGTGGCGTGCGAGTATCGACGCAGGCCCGATTGATCGCGAAGCGACTGGAGAATCGGTCGGTACAGTCCAGCACTACATCCGCAGCATCGACCTCCGCCAGCAAGGCATCGCCGACGAGACGGGTCTCCAACGGACGAATCTCGCAACCGGCATTGAGACCGCCGGCGGTGGCAGCAGCCGATCTCGCCTTGGATTGGCCCAGCGAGGCCTCCGTGTGCGCGATCTGACGCTGCAGATTCGACAGCTCGACGACATCGTCATCGGCAATGGACAGACACCCGACTCCCGCGCCGGCCAGATAGAGCGCGGCCGGGGAGCCTAACCCCCCGGCGCCGATAATCAGCACGCGGGAAGCCAGCAGCCGCTCCTGACCGACGATGTCGATCTCTTCGAGCATGATATGGCGGCTGTAGCGTAACAGTGCTTCGTCGTTCATGAACCTTCCTGAAACGCAGGAACGGCCGTCATCGGCTACCGCTCCTGGGCGTTATCGAGCGTCTTCCGGATCGAGATCGGGGATCGGCAACGCCAACTCCTCCTTGACCTCTTCCATCACGACGTAACTCTTGGATTCCTTGACCCCCGGCAACGTCAGCACCACGTCTCCCAGCAGCTGACGATAGGCCGACATCTCGGGAATACGGCATTTGAGGATATAGTCGAACTGACCCGACACCAGGTGGCATTCCTGAATTTGCGGCAGTGTGGCGACCGCCTTGCGGAACTCGTCGAAGACCGACGGCGACTGCGTGTTCAAGCTGATCTCGACGAACACCAGCAGATTGGCGCGCAGGGCCTGCGGGTCGAGCACGGCCTTGTAGCCGCGGATGATACCCGCCCGTTCCAGACGCTTGACCCGCTCCAGGCAAGGCGTTGTCGACAGACCCACCTGCGAAGCCAGATCCACGTAGGAAATACGGGCATTATCCTGCAGACAGCGCAGGATGTTGAGATCGATTCGATCGAGTGATCGAGACTTGGCTTTCATTGGTGTAATTGTTCCAGCCGGTGAATAGAAGCGCTCCGTGAATGGCACGAGGCCGAACGAGGGCCATCCGAACGCGTGGCGAAAGGATCAACGAGCAGACACTCATCGACCCGTCGCTCGCAGCGGGATTATTACTATCACAGAGCGGTTACGATTCACTAACTGGCCTGGCAACTATCGTTCAACGCTAAGCGTTCAACGCCAATCGCGCGACATGACGGAAAGCGGGACGGCATCGCCGCCATCAGCGAGGCCCCTGCCCACCCGTTATTCGCTCGTGCCCCGCCAGATCCTGTCGCGAAACGACGCCTAGAAAGCCAAAATGCATCAGCGTGTGACGCACCGTCTCGGCCTGCGTGTAGCCATGTTCCATCCACAGCCAGCCTTCCGGCTTCAGGTAGGCGGAGGCGTGCCGGGCCAACCATGCGAGATCGGAAAGGCCGGCGGCTTCGGCCACCAGTGCCGAGCGTGGCTCGAAGCGGACATCGTCCCGCGTCAGGTGGGGGTCGTCGGCAGCAATGTAAGGCGGGTTGGCGACGATGATATCGAAACGTTGCCCGGACAACGCGGAGAACCAGTCGCTCTCCAGCCAGCGCACGTTGGCTATCGCCAGTCTCTCGGCGTTCGACTGCGCCAGGCGGACGGCGTCAGCGGCCCGGTCGACCCCGGTCACCTGCCAGCCGGGACGCTCGCTGGCGAAGGCCAGTGCCACCGCCCCCGTGCCGGTGCCGAGATCGAGCAGCTCGCCGTTCGCCACCGTGGCCGACTCGAGCGCCACTTCGACGAGACGCTCAGTATCGGGACGCGGGATCAGCGTCGCCGGCGACGTCTGAATGTCCAACCCCCAGAATTCGCGTGAACCGGTCAGATAGGCCACCGGCCATCCTTCGCCACGCCGCTCGAGCAGCGCGTCGAAGCGAGCGGTCTGATCGTCCGTCAGGGCACGATCGCCCCAGGTGTAGAGCCAGGTCCGGCTGCGCTCGCAGAGATGGGCCAACAGCACTTCGGCATCCAGTCGCGGTGTCGGCGATGCACTCAATCGCGCCGTCGCCTCACGCAAGGCATCGTCTATCGTCATCACTCGCCCTGCAGCGCCGCCAGCTGATCGGCCTGGTATTCGTTGACCAGCGGCCGAATGACCTCGTCGAGATCGCCGGCGACGATCTCGACGAGTTTGTAGAGCGTCAGGTTGATACGGTGGTCGGTAAGACGCCCCTGAGGAAAATTGTAGGTTCGGATTCGCTCGCTGCGATCGCCCGACCCCACCAGCGAACGCCGCGTATCGGCCTGATGCTGGCGCTGCGTGTCGACGGCGGCCTGCTTCAATCGCGCCGCCAGCAGCGACATCGCCTTGGCCCGGTTCTTGTGCTGACTGCGCTCTTCCTGGCACTCCACCACCAGCCCGGTCGGCAGGTGGGTAATGCGGATGGCGGAATCCGTGGTGTTGACGTGCTGGCCCCCGGCGCCGCTGGAACGGAACGTATCGATTCGCAGATCGTTGCTATTGACATCGACATCGCCGACTTCGCTCGCTTCCGGCATCACCGCGACCGTGCAAGCCGAGGTGTGAATGCGGCCCTGGGACTCCGTCGCCGGCACCCGCTGCACGCGGTGAGCGCCCGACTCGAACTTCAAGGCGGCGTAGACGTTATCACCCTTAACCCGAGCGATGATTTCCTTGTAACCGCCCTGCTCGCCGTGACTGGCGCTGACCACTTCCACGCCCCAGCCTTTCTTTTCGGCATAGCGCGAGTACATCCGAAACAGATCGCCGGCGAACAACGCGGCTTCGTCACCGCCGGTCCCTGCGCGGACTTCCAGGAAGACGTTGTTGTTGTCATCCGGATCTTTCGGCACCAGCAGCCGCTTGACCTCCTCCTCGAGCTCATCGAGCTGCGCCCGGGAAGCGCGCCACTCCTCCTCGGCCAGCTCGCGCATGTCCGGGTCGCTGTCCTGGCGCATCTGGTCGGCCGCCTCGATATCGCCCTCGGTGCGCCGATAATCGAGCCAGGCTGCGACCAGCGGCTCGAGCTCGGCATACTCGCGGGAATAATCGCGAAAGCGTGGCTGGTCGGTGATCACCTCGGGTTCGGAGAGTAGCGCCGATAGCTCCTCGAAACGTTCCTGAAAGGCATCGAGTCGTTCGCGTAAAGACGCTTTCATGCCCAGTCCTGTGTTTTCATACCGAGTCCTGTGTCGTGGCGGGCCCTTCGATGAGCAAGCTATCGGCGGCCTGGATGATATCGTGGCGGGACTGGCCCGACGCCTCGCGCAGGCGCAGGGTCGGACCGTGCATCAGCTTGTTGGCGAGCTGATGGGAAAGTCGCTTGATGACCGCTTCGGGATCCTCGCCGCGGGCCAGCTGCGCCAGCGCCTCGGACTCGGAATCGCGCCGCAGTGTCTCGCCGTGCTGGCGATAACGGCGGATCAGGTCGCCGGCGCCGCGCACCCGTCGCTCGTGCAGCCAGTGGTTGACGCCGCTTTCGATCAGCACTTCGGCCTGACGCGCGGCGACTTCCCGATGGCGCCGGTTCTCGGCGATCACCTGCTGAAGATCGTCGACGCTATAAAGAAAGACATCATCGAGATCGCCGACTTCGGGCTCGATATCGCGAGGCACCGCAATGTCGACCATGAAGATGGGGCGATGGCGGCGCACCTTGAGCGCGCGTTCGACCATGCCCTTGCCGAGAATCGGCAGTTCGCTGGCGGTGGAGGCGATGACGATGTCAGCCTGTTCCAGCGCCTGGGGAATCGCGCTGAGTTCGATTGCCCTGGCGTCGCAGGTCTCCGCCAGCGCCTGAGCCCGCGCCAGCGTGCGGTTGGCGACGGTCAACCCCATGATGCCCGCTTCACGCAAGTGACGGGCCACCAGCTCGACCGTTTCACCGGCACCGATCAACAGCGCGCGGGCACGACTGAAATCGTCGAAGATTCGACTGGCCAGGCTGACGGCGGCATAGGCGACCGAGACCGGATTTTCGCCGATCGAGGTTTCGCTGCGAACCTGCTTGGCAACGGAGAACGTCTGCTGGAACAGACGCTCGAGCTCGCTGCCGAGACCCGCATGCTGGCGCGCGATCTGGTAGGCATCCTTGAGCTGGCCCAGAATCTGCGGCTCCCCCAGCACCATGGAATCCAGCCCGGCCGCCACCCGCATCAGATGCTTCGCCGCCTCGCCCTCATGGTAGTGATAGGCGCAACTCAGAAGCTCCTGCGCCGGCATGCCGTGAAACGCGCCCAGCCACTCGAGCAGCTGGCTCTCGCCGTCGGCCACGGTGATGCAGTAGAGCTCGGTGCGGTTACAGGTCGAAAGCACTGCCGCCTCACGCACGTCGGGCAACGCCCGCAGCTGGCTCAGCGCCGACTCGAGCTGTGCCGGCGAAAAGGCAACACGCTCGCGCATGTCGACCGCAGCCGTTCTATGATTGATACCCAGAGCTAGCAGCGTCATGAAATCACGGTCAATTGTCTTGCGTGGACCCGACCTTTGCGTCTGCGAAGGCCGTCGAAGCCGCGCGCCATACATCGGCATGGAAATCGGGATGAAGCACGGTACTGGTCAGAAGCACAGCCTATTGTGGTCCGCTCAGCCAGGCGGCGCCATTTTAGCACAGCCAAAAGACGCTTAGCAGGCAATGAATCACGCCGATGGCGCGTGCCGGGAGATTGACCCCCGGCCGCCAACCGTTATGCTGGAGCGATTGATCGATCTCGAGGACGGCATGCCCAAAAGTCTGTTCTACGCCGCCAGCTGTGCGGCCCTGCTGGCTGGCTGTCAAAGCATGTCGGCTGACAACGCGTCCATGTCCCTGGACGACCCCATGGCCACGGCGCCGCCGATCACCCAGGGGTTCGATGCCTCGGGCCTGTCGCAGGTGCTGCTGGCGGAAATGGCCGGTCAGCGCGGCGACTTCCACCGTGCCACCCAGGGCTATCTGGCAGCCGCCGACCGTTATCGTTCCGCCGACCTGGCCGAGCGTGCCACCCTGGCGGCTCGCTACACCGACGATACGTCACTGCTGAAATCGGCCGCCGCCCGCTGGCAGCAGCTGGCACCGCAGGACCCGGCCCCTGAAAAGCTGCTATCGGGTATCGCAGTGGACCGCGGCGATTGGCCTGCGGCACTACGTCACAGGCTCAAGCTCGCTCGCGCCGAACAGGATGCCCAGCTTCTCGAACTCTCCGACCTGATGGTGGAGTCACAGGCGGATCTGCCGCCGCTGATCGCCCAGCTACGCGATTTTACCGCGGCCAACCCGGATCATGCCGACGCCCAGATGGCGACCGCCCGGCTCGAGGCGGCCAATGGTCAGCTCGACGACGCACGACAACGGCTGGCGCAACTGACCCGCCGTCACCCCGAGCTGCCGGAGCTGTGGCTCACCCGATCGCAGATCGCCCTGGATGCCGGCGATTATGCCGAGGCGGCTTCGACGGCACGCCGTGGGCGCGAGTTCGCCCCCGACGACAGCCGATTCCTGCTGGCGCTGGCCCAGGCCGAAATTGCCAGTGGCGACGTCGCGGCCGCTGAACGCCAGATCGATCAGCTGCTGGCGCAATACAACGATACGCCGTCGCTGCGCATCGGCTTCGCGCAGCTCTACCTGGATGCCGGGGCGCTGGATCCAGCACGCCGTCTGCTGCTACCCCTGTTGGATCGCGACGACACGCCGCCGGCGACCTATCTGGTGCTGGGCAGCATCGCCGAGACTCAGGGCGAGATCGATAACGCTCTGCTCTACTATCGACAGGTGCCGGCCGGGCCCGGATTCCTCGAATCCCGCGCCGTGGCGACGCAGATGCTGATCGCCAACGACCGTGCCGAAGACGCCCAGCAATTCCTGCGCATCGAAATGCTGCGTCATCCCGGGCAGCGCGGATCGCTGACGCAGATCGGCCTTCAGGCCTTCGACCACGACGGACAGACTCCTGCCGCCGATGCCCTGCTCGCCGACAGCCTCAAGCAGTCACCGAATGATACCGATCTGCTCTACACCCGGGCGATGAGAGAGTTCGAGCGTGGCAACGTCGAGACGATGATGACCCAGATGCGCGATGTCATCGCTCGCGATCCCGACAATGCCGCAGCCCTCAACGCGCTCGGCTATACCCTGGCGACAAACACCGAGCACTTCGACGAAGCCTTGGATCTCATCGAACGGGCGCATGCTCTCGAGCCGCAGAGCCCGGCCATTCTCGACAGCCTGGGCTGGGTCCATTTCAAACGCGGTGAACCGCAGAAAGCGCTGGGCTACCTGCGCCGCGCCTACGCCGGACAACCGGATCAAGAGGTGGCCGCGCACCTGGCCGAGGTTCTGGTCACGCTGGAGCAGCAGTCCGAGGCCCGCGCACTGGTCGAGTCGGCATTGGCGGGCAGTGACTCTCACCCGGATATCGACGACCTCCTGAAACGCTATCCGCAATTGGCCCCCTAGCCGAGGTCGCTCCCCTTCTCGAGCTGGACGTCGATGGTTGCCGTCGCCGATCGCTTCGCATCTCTTCTTGCACTTACAGGATAACCCGATGCCATACTCTTTCCCGGCCACCGAAAGCCCATATCGCGCCGCGACGCCGCGCACTCGGTGGTGGCAGCCGCTTGGCACATTGCTGGTGGTCGCCTGGCTGGCCGGCTGCGCCGGACAGGCGCCAGCGCCGGACGTACCGCGCCAGCCCGATGACTGGCAGCGCCAGCAGGACGATCTCGTCGCGCTCGATACCTGGCAAGTGGCCGGCAAGGTGGGTCTGAGAACCGCCGAAGACAGTCGCAGCGCCAACCTCGACTGGTCCCAGGCCCCCGATCACTATCGCATGTTGATCAGCGGACCCTTTGGCGCCGGACGCAGCGTGCTCGAAGGCAAGCAAGGCCGCGTCAGTCTGACCACGGGTGACGGCCGCTTCGAAGCCTCGTCTCCGGAGGCCCTGATGCAGCAGCAGCTGGGGTGGTCGCTGCCGATCTCGTCGCTGGATTACTGGGTTCGCGGCCTGCCGGCGCCTCATCGTGCCCACGATCAGACCCAGGACGAGCTGGGGTTTCCCAAGACACTGCAGCAGGATGGCTGGAACATCCGCTATCGCGACTGGACCTACGCCGGGTCGCTGTGGCTGCCGAGCCGGCTGGTCATGACCTACGACGACATTCGCGCCACGCTGGTGGTCAATCAGTGGCAGCCTGAAGCGATGCCGGACGGGGCATCGAACGACACACCCAGCCCAACTTCATCAGACGCGGCCCCATGACAACGCTGACCCTGCCCGCGCCGGCCAAGCTCAACCGTCTGCTGCGCATCACCGGCCGTCGTCCGGACGGCTATCACTCGCTGCAGACACTGTTTCAGATTCTCGACCATGGTGACATCCTGCGTTTCACCGCGACGCCCGATAGCCATGACATCGAACTGGGCTCGGCACTGACCGGTGTCGCCCACGAGGACAATCTGATCGTGCACGCTGCTCGCCGCCTTCAGCGCGAAACCGGCTGCCGCCAGGGCGCGATCATCGAACTGGAAAAACGCCTGCCGATCGGCGGCGGTCTGGGCGGCGGCAGCTCCAATGCCGCAACCACGCTGCTGGCACTCGATCATCTGTGGGGGCTGGACCTGGGGATCGAACGGCTGGCGGCACTGGGGCTGGAACTGGGCGCCGATGTCCCCGTCTTCGTGCGCGGCCATACCGCCTGGGCCGAGGGCGTCGGCGAGCGTCTGGTCCCCGTCGAACTGCCGCCCTGCTGGTTCGTCGTCATCCATCCCGGCATCGAGATTTCCACCGCAGCGATTTTCGGCGACCCCGGTTTGACACGCGACAGCCCGGTCATTAGTATGCGACGCGCACTCGACCGGGCCTCCCCGGACACCGTGTGGCGCAACGATTGCGAGCGCACCGTGCGAGCGCAATATCCCGAGGTCGATCGCGCACTGACCTGGCTTGGCCGACAGGGTCAGGCGATGCTGACAGGGACCGGAGCCTGCGTCTTCTGCCCGTTGAAGGACGAAGCGCACGCCGAGCAGGTACTGCTCGAGCTTCCGGACGAATGGCACGCCTTCAAGGCACGCAGCAGCGATGTTTCTTCGCTGCACCATGCCCTGAAAGCAGCCAAGGGTTTGGACAGAATACAGACGTGATGTCACCATACCGTCAGTGCTGCCAGGACCGCTTCGATTACGCGGTTTTTGTCAGACTTCTCAGACTGTTGATGATCCCACGGCTGGTTTTCCGTCAAGACCTAGCCAACGGTTGACGCTTTTGCGCATAATGAGCGCGATTGAATTGCTGGGGTATCGCCAAGTGGTAAGGCACTGGTTTCTGATACCAGCATTCCCAGGTTCGAATCCTGGTACCCCAGCCACTTCCTGAATTTCGATAAGCCTGCATACGGAAACCGGGACGCGATGGCCATTCAGCCCACACGATTTCCCCACCGGCGCTGCGGTTGTTTTTCCTGCCGTCTCGACGTAGCTCGACGATCCTCCCGGGTATCGTCGGCGGGCACGCGTGGTGTCTTCGACATCCTGCCTCTTGTCTCGTCTTCCCTCTGTCGCCTTGTCACCCATCCTGGTTCGAAACGAATGTCCTCACCGACCTTCAACCGCTCTCATAAGGTGGCCGCGCGTGTCTAAATTGATGGTTTTCACCGGTAACGCCAACGTCGGCCTCGCCACCAAGGTAGCCGAGAGTCTGGATAACCGACTCGGCCATGCCACGGTAGGCCAGTTCAGCGATGGCGAGATAGCCGTCGAGATCAACGAAAACGTCCGCGGCAAGGATGTCTTCATCCTGCAATCGACCTGCGCCCCGACCAACGACAACCTGATGGAACTGATCCTGATGGTCGACGCCCTGCGGCGTGCTTCGGCGACCCGCATCACTGCCGTGGTGCCCTACTTCGGTTACGCCCGTCAGGATCGCCGTGTGCGTTCGGCCCGCGTACCGATCTCGGCCAAGGTCGTTGCCGACATGATGGTCAAGGCTGGAGTCGATCGGGTCATGACCATGGATCTTCACGCCGATCAGATTCAGGGCTTCTTCGACGTTCCCGTGGACAACGTCTACGGCTCGCCGATTCTGCTCGACGATATCGAGCGCCAGAATTACGACGATCTGGTCGTGGTTTCCCCCGACGTCGGTGGCGTGGTCCGTGCCCGCGCCATCGCCAAGCAGCTCAATGTCGACCTCGCGATCATCGATAAACGTCGCCCTCAGGCCAACCAGGCCCAGGTAATGCACATCATCGGCGAAATCGAGAATCGAACCTGCGTCGTGGTCGACGACATGGTCGATACCGCCGGCACGCTGTGCAAGGCTGCCGAAGCATTGAAGGTGCGCGGCGCCCGTCGCGTGGTCGCTTACGCCACCCACCCGATCCTTTCGGGGCCGGCCGTGGACAATATTAGTGGTTCGGTGCTTGACGAACTCGTCGTTGCCGATACCATACCGCTCTCCGAACCTGCACGTCGTAGTGGCAAGATCCGTCAGTTGACGGTCGCCGGCCTGATCGCCGAAGCCATTCGCCGTGTCAGCAACGAGGAATCCGTCAGCGCGATGTTCCACTGATCGCACGTGTAACGACCCTCTCGTAATGACCTTCTCGGCTGTTTCATGACGATAGGTTGTTCATAGCGGTTGTTCATAGCGACAGGGAATCACGCGCGGATACGCGGGCTACTGCCGTGACGGCAGTGGCCCCTACTGGAACGGCATCGTCTGGTCGCGGGCGATGCCGCTTTCCATTACTTGACTATTAGAGGTGACAATCAATGTCCCATCATTACACTCTGACCGCCAATGTTCGTCAGGAGCTGGGGAAAGGTGCGAGCCGCCGCCTGCGCCGCAAGAACGAACAGGTCGCTGCCATCATCTACGGCGGTTCCACTGAACCGCAGCCGATCACCATCGACAAGCCGGCCTTCTACAAGGCGATCGAAGACGAAGCTTTCTTCTCCTCGATCATCGACATCAGTATCGACGGCAAGAGCGAGCAGGTCGTCATCCGTGATCTGCAGCGCCATCCCTACAAGGCCCTGATCACTCACGCTGACTTCATGCGCGTCGATGCGACTCACGAACTGACCCTGAACGTACCGCTGCACTTCCTGAACGAAGAGTCGTGCAAAGGTGTCAAGGACGAGGGCGGCGTACTCCACGTCCAGAACAACGACGTTCAGATCAGCTGTCTGCCGTCCAAGCTGCCGGAATACATCGAAGTCGATGTGGCTGACCTGGCACTTGGCGAGACCATTCACCTGTCCGACATCAAGCTGCCGGAAGGCGTGACTCTGGTCGAGCTCAGCCATGGTGAAGAGCACGATGCCGGCGTCGTCAGCGTCACGCACCCGACCGTCGCCAGCGACGACGAGATCGCCGGTGAAGGCGTCGACGAAGATGGCGAACCGAAAGACGGCGAGTAATCTTCCGTCATAGACCGGACAACAGGTAGTCGGCATGGCAGTGAAAGCGATCATCGGCCTGGGTAATCCCGGGCCGGAATACGAAGACACCCGCCACAATGCCGGCGCCTGGCTGGTCGAACAAATCGCTCGGGGCGCAGCGGAAACGCTGCGCCCCGAACGCAAGTTTCTGGGCCTTTATGCCAAGGTCCGCCTGGGCGAGCACGATATTCACCTGCTCAACCCCACCACCTTCATGAATCGCAGCGGTGCCTCGGTGGCCGCGCTGTGCCAGTTCTTCAAGATCGCACCGGACGAGCTTCTCGTCGCCCATGACGAGCTCGATATCGCCCCTGGCTGCGCCCGCTACAAGACGGGCGGCGGACACGGTGGGCATAACGGTCTGCGAGATATCATCAGCGCGTCGGCCAATGCCAACGGCTTCCACCGGCTCCGAGTCGGCATCGGCCATCCCGGCAGCGCCAAACTGGTCACCCACTATGTTCTCGGCCGCCCTGGCAAGCGAGAACGCGAGTTGATCGACGACGTCCTAACCGAGACCGTCCATACCCTCCCCGATGCTCTCGCTGGCAATTGGGCCAAGGCCATGAACCGGCTGCACAGTTTCAAGCCTGACTGATTCGCTCGGTAGCTCGGGTAGCTCGTAGCTCGTAGCTCGTAGCTCGTAGCTCGTAGCTGGCAAGAGTCTGGCCCCTGTCGGCCGCGTCCCGTAGAATGCCCGCCATTCGTTTGTCGTGCTGTCGTTCGTGTCTCGCGACCCGAACGTCCCCAAAAGCATGCTGGCTTCAGGATCATACCGTTCTCAGGATCACATTATGGGCTTCAATTGCGGCATCGTCGGTTTGCCCAACGTCGGTAAATCGACTCTTTTCAATGCGCTGACACGCTCCGGTATCGACGCGGAAAACTTCCCGTTCTGCACCATCGAACCCAATACCGGGATCGTGCCAATGCCCGATCCGCGTCTCGACAAACTCGCCGAGATCGTCAAGCCGCAGAAAGTGGTACCGACCACGATGGAGTTCGTCGACATCGCCGGGCTGGTCGAGGGCGCGTCCAAGGGCGAAGGACTGGGTAACCAGTTCCTGGCCAACATCCGCGAAACCGACGCCATCGCTCATGTCGTGCGCTGCTTCGACGACGACAATGTGATCCACGTCGCCAACCAGGTCGACCCGACCGCCGACATCGAGACCATCAATCTCGAGCTGGCACTGGCCGATCTGGATGCCGTCGAACGCTCGATCCAGCGTTTGACGCGCGTGGTCAAGGGCGGCGACAAGGATGCGATCGCGACCAAGGCGATCCTCGACCGGATCCAACCGCATCTGGCCGAAGGCCAGCCGTTGCGCAGCTTCGGGCTCGACGCCGACGAGCAGTATCAGCTGCGCAGCTTCGGTTTTCTGACCCTCAAACCGACGATGTACATCGCGAACGTCAACGAAGACGGTTTCGAGAACAATCCCCATCTCGATACCGTGCGCGAGATCGCGGCTCAGGAAAACGCCGTGGTGGTGCCGGTCTGCAACAAGCTGGAGGCCGAGATCGCCGAGCTCGAAGACGAAGAGCGCGCCATGTTCCTCGAAGAGATGGGCATGGAAGAACCCGGTCTCGATCGTGTCATCCGTGCCGGCTACGGCCTGCTGGGCCTGCAGACCTACTTCACCGCGGGCGTGAAGGAAGTGCGTGCCTGGACGGTCAAGATCGGCGCTACCGCACCGCAGGCGGCCGGCGTAATTCATACCGATTTCGAGAAAGGTTTCATTCGCGCGGAAGTCGTCGGCTACGAGGACTTCGTGGCGCTGGGCGGCGAGAACGGTGCCAAGGAAGCCGGCAAGTGGCGTCTCGAGGGCAAGACTTACGTGCTCAAGGATGGCGACATCATGCACTTCCGTTTCAACGTCTGAGACCGACCACGGCGCAGGACGTCGAAAGCATGCGGTATGAACCCGGGAAAGCGTTGACGTTTCATCGGGTTATGGTAGTATTCGCAACCGTTGTCAGACGACTTTGTCCACCTCGACATGGTCACCTAGACACGGTTGCCTCGACATGGCTACCTCAAAGGCTACGTAGCTCAGCTGGTTAGAGCACATCACTCATAATGATGGGGTCCCCTGTTCGAATCAGGGCGTAGCCACCAGATATCACGACGAAGCCCGCCGTTCTCACGATCGGCGGGCTTCGTCGTTTTCGTCTGCTGGAGGTTCAGTTGGCTCGCTGAATATCGAATGACCGTCCACGACCTTCGAATGCGACTCAGATAGCGCGGCGGCGACTTTCCTCGATATAGGCTGACCGTAATCGGCGCGAGACATCGCCGGGCCGGCCGTCACCGATCATTACCCCATCGATCGCGATGACCGGGGTGACGAACGAGGATGCCGACGTCACGAAGCACTCTCTGGCACTCTGTGCTTCCGAGACGCTGAAAGCGCGCGCCTCGACATCCAACGATAACGCTGCGGCGATTTCCAGAACGACGGCCCGCGTGATCCCGGGCAGGATGGCGTGCGATAGCTCGCGCGTCACCAGCACGCCGTCGTGCGTCAGTATCCACGCATTGTTGGAGGCCCCTTCCGTCACCATGCCATTTTCGACCAGCCAGGCATCATCGGCGCCGACCGCTTTCGCCGCCATCTTGGCCATCGCCGGATAGAGCAGCTGTACCGTCTTGATGTCACGCCGTGTCCAGCGCCAATCGGGTTGTGTCGCGACGCGAATACCCTCGCTGCCACTGCGGCTATCGACGAGGGCCTTGGCCTGGGTGAACAGCACCAGCGTCGGCGGCGTTGAAGCATCCGGATAGGCAAAATCACGATCGCCGGCGCTGCCTCGCGTCAGTTGCAGGTAGACCATGCCCTCCTCCAGCGCGTTGCGTCGGATCAGCTCGCGGTGGATCTCCAACAACGTCTCGTCGCTCCACGGCAACGCCATCTCGAGTTCACCGGCCGAGCGCTTTAGCCGCTGCATATGCCCGGAAAAATCGATCAGCTTGCCATCCAGCACCGACGACACTTCGTAGACCCCGTCGGCGAGCAGAAAACCGCGGTCGAAGACCGATACCTTGGCGTCCCGTTCCGCGACGTAATCGCCATTCACGTAAACCGTGCGCTGTGTCATCTCATGCCGTCTCTAGTATCTGTCTTCATGTTCAGGCCGATTGTCGCTGAACCTCGCGACGCAGAGTGTAGCTCCATGACGACTGCTCATCCCCACAGAGCGGGCGTTGCCGGGTGCACACCCTCAACGTCGAAACGCATGCCGTGCTCACGATCCCGCGCCAGCAACAGCGGTCCGTCAAGATCCACCACCGCCGCCCCCTGCGCGACCAGCAACGCCGGCGCCATCGACAGCGACGATCCCACCATGCAACCCACCATGATCTCGAAACCCTGGGCCAGCGCCTCCTGCTTGAGCGCCAACGCCTCGGTCAGGCCACCGGTCTTGTCGAGCTTGATATTGATCATATCGTAGCGACCCACCAGGTTCGGCAGCGAGCGGCGATCGTGACAAGACTCGTCGGCGCAGACCGGGAGCGGTCGTTCGATCTCCGCCAGCGGCGCGTCGTCTCCAGCCGGCAGCGGCTGCTCGACCATGCCGATGCCGAGCGCCAGCAGGGTCGGCGCCAGACGTTGGTAGGCTTCTCGGTCCCATCCCTCGTTGGCGTCGACGATGATCCGCGCTTCCGGCGCGCCCTCACGAACCGCCTCGAGGCGTTCGATATCCCCCTCGCCACCCAGTTTCAGCTTGAGCAGCGGCCGATCGGCGTGACGCCTGGCCTTCTCGCGCATGACGTCCGGCGTGTCCAGGGATAGCGTAAAGGCCGTGATCTCGGCTCTGGGCTCATCGATGCCGGCAAGCGCCCAGACCGGCTTGCCGGCAATCTTGGCTTCCAGATCCCAGAACGCACAGTCGAGGGCGTTGCGCGCAGCGCCGGCCGGCAGTCGCGTCTGCAGCTCGAGGCGATCCATACCGTTTGCCAAGGCATCGCGCATCGACTCGATCTCGGCGATGACGCTATCGACCGACTCGCCGTAATGCGCGTAGGGAACGCACTCACCGCGCCCGGCATGCGTCCCGTCGTTCAACGTCGCGATCACCACACGCGCTTCGGTTCGCGAACCACGGGAGATGGTGAAGACTTCGGCAAGCGGGAAGACCTGCTCCTCGACGGTCAGTTTCAGCATGCCAGCACCGCCTCCGCCAGACGCTCGGCGCCCTGGCGGTAAGGGTCCACGCAGGGCAGGCTCAATCGTGTTTCCAGCTCGGCCAGATAGCGATCCGCCTCGTCGACCGGCATGGCGGCGGTGTTGACCGAAACGCCGACGACCCGGCAAGCGGGATTCACCACCTGCGCCAGCGGCAACGCCGTATCGCGCAGCTGTTCAAGCGTCGGCAGTGAGTAATGGGGCAGGCCGCGCATATGCGTGCGAGTGGGTTCGTGGCACAGAATCAGCGCATCCGGCTGGCCGCCGTGAATCAGCGCCAGGGTGACGCCGGAGTAGGAAGGATGGAACAGACTGCCCTGCCCTTCGATGATGTCCCAATGATCGTCATCGTTGTCCGGGGTCAGCCATTCGATCGAACCGGCCATGAAATCGGCGATGACGGCATCCAGCGGCACGCCTTCACCGGTGATCAGGATGCCGGTCTGACCGGTGGCACGGAAGCTCGACTTCGCGCCCCGCTCGCGCATGGCGATATCCAGCGCCAAGGCGGTGTACATCTTGCCGATCGAACAGTCGGTACCCACGGCCAGGCAGCGCTTGCCACTGCGCTTCTTGCCGTCGCCGATCGGATACTGAACCTGGGGTACGCGCACATCGATGAGGCGCCCGCCGTACTTCTCCGCCGCCGCCACCAGCTCCGGCTCATTACGCAGCAGGTTGTGCAGGCCGGAAGCGATATCCATCCCCGCGGCCAGCGCCTCCTTGAGCACGGCGATCCAACTGCGGGAAATCACGCCACCACGATTCGCCGCGCCGATCACCAGCGTTCTGGCCCCCTGGGCCACCGCCGCATCGATGTCGAGATCCGGAAGCTTCATATCCGCCTGGCAGCCGGGTAGCCGGTACTGCCCCAACGCATACTCCGGGCGCCAGTCACGAATGCCCTGAGCGACCTTGGCAGATAACGGATCGGGCACATCGCCCAGGAACAACAGATAGGGAGTCTTGAGCATGTCATCACTACTCGTTTCAAAGGAAAAAGCCGCTCGGCAGCCAGCCAGCGAGCACTTTCATCGCTTTATGTGGCTGTCTTGCCAATGTGGCGGAAGACTCAATCGATCGCCAGCTCGGGCCGGTCAAAAAATACCTTCAACGCGCGGATCAGATACGCCGGGTCACGACTGCCTGCCGTTTCGCGAATCGAATGCATGCCGAACTGCGGCACGCCAACATCGATGGTCGGCACGCCAAGTTCGGTCGCGGTGATCGGTCCGATGGTGCTGCCGCAGCCCATGTCCGCACGGGTCACGAACTGTTGAACGGGCACGCCGGCTTCACGGCAGATTTCATGGAACAGCGCCCCGGTGGCGCTGTTGGTGGCGTAGCGCTGGCTGGCATTGACCTTGATCACCGGCCCCGCGTTGAGTGACGGTCCGTGGTTCGGGTCGTGCTTGTCGGTGAAGTTGGGGTGAACGGCGTGAGCGTTATCGCAGGAGATCATCAGCGAGCGCTGGATCAGCCGCACGAAGCCCTCGTCGCCCGGCTCACCCAGCG
Source organism: Salinicola sp. V024 (assembly GCF_052645315.1). NCBI lineage: Bacteria > Pseudomonadati > Pseudomonadota > Gammaproteobacteria > Oceanospirillales > Halomonadaceae > Salinicola > Salinicola sp. V024. The sequence continues at coordinate 207,202 of NZ_JBQXYB010000002.1, read as the reverse complement.
CCGAGTTCACGCGCCGCAGCACGTCGGCGAGAAACGGGCCCTGGGCGCCACAGGCACTGGCGCTGCCGACTTCCTCGTGATCGTTGGCGACGAACAGCGCGCCCTGCCGACCGTCGGCCGCCAACAGTGCTTCGACACCGATGAAGCAGGAAAGCAGGTTGTCGAGTCGGGCACTGGCGATCATCTCGCCATTGACACCCACCCGCGCCGGCGGCTGTACATCATAGAAGCCCAGTTCGAAATCGACGATATCCGCCACCTCGATGGCGTGCTCGTGCTCGATCCACTGCTTGAGTAGACGGTCGAAATCCGGCGCGTCCCCACCCTGCATCATCAACGGCGCCATCTGCGTCTGCGCGTTCAACGCACGGCCATTGTTGGCTTCGCGATCCATGTGAATCGCCAGACTGGGAATGATCGCCACCGGTTCCGCCACGTTGAGCAGCACACCCTGCAGGGTGCCATCGGCCCGGCGCACGTGAACCCTACCGGCAATGCCGAGATCGCGATCGAACCACGGCGCCAGCAACGCCCCGCCGTACACCTGCACGCCCAACTGCAGCCAGCCTTTATTGACGATCGCCGGTTGCGGTTTGAGTCGCAACGCTGGACTATCCGTGTGAGCGCCGACCATACGCATCGCTTCGAGCGAAGAGTCAGGTAGTTGAAACGCAATCAAGGCACTATCGTTGCGCGTCACGTAATATTTTTTGCCCAGCGACAACTTCCAGCTGTCAGTTTCCTTGAGCGGCCGATATCCTGCCGCCTCCAGCCTTGCCGCCAGATTGGTGGTGGCGTGCCAGGGAGAGGGCGAATGCTGAAGGAAATCGATCAAGCGATCTTCGAGAGCCTTGTCGGCGGCATGGTCTGACATGGGTTTCCTCGGATGTCGGTCTGTAGTCACGCAAACTGACTGCTACAATGAATCCCGGACCTGAAAAAGATTCATGGATCCGGTGGTCTTCTAGGGAATAGAGAGTGTACAGGAAACCGGGAGTGCTTCATTGATGACCCTGATTGTCGCCGCTCGGTACGCGGCCATGTGTTTGCTACTGCTGGCATGGAGCGTCACGGCGCTAGCCGGTCCCACCCCAACGGATGACCAACGTCAGGCGGCAAGCGAAGTCGCCGAATCGCTGGAGTATGGGCATTACGCCGAGGTCGAGATCAACGACGCCTGGTCGAAGCGTGCGTTCAAGCGCCTGCTCGACGTCCTCGACGATCAGCGCGCCTACCTCCTGCAGCGAGACGTCGACAACTTCAGCGATCTGGAAACGACACTCGATGATGCGCTCAAGTCAGGCGATCTCGATCGTGTCTATGCATTCTATTCACATTATCAGGATCGACTCGAAGCCCGACTGCAGTGGCTGGTGAAAAGAGTCGATCAGGGGATCGACTACGACTACGCCAGCAACGAACGCTTGGCGCTCGATCGGGAAGATTCCTCCTGGGCGGGAAGCGAGAGTTCGCTGGACGATCTATGGAACAAACGTCTGGAGAATGCCGCGCTGACGCTGTCGCTGAGCGACCAGTCGCCGCAGGAGATCCAGAAGACGCTGCATGATCGCTACACCAACCAGCTCAACCGTGTACGCCAGACCAACGCCGAAGATGTACTGGTGCTGCTGATGGCGGCAGTCACCGGCACCGTCGACCCTCATACCGAGTATTTCTCGCCGCAGCAGAGCGAATCGTTCGATATTCAGATGCGGCTGTCGCTGGAAGGCATCGGCGCACTGCTGCAGAGCGACGGTGAGTACGTCAAGGTATCGAGCCTGGTACCCGGCGGACCCGCGGACAAGGCCGGCGTGCTGCAACCGGCGGACCGTATCGTCGCGGTGGGTCAGGATGAAGATGGCGACATGGTCAACGTGGTCGGCATGCGCCTCGATGAAGTGGTGGATCTGATTCGTGGGAAAAAGGGCTCGACGGTACGTCTGGACGTCATTCCCGCCAAGGCCGTCGACGTGACGCGCACACACACCGTCAGAATCACTCGCGATACCGTCAAGCTGGAGGACCAGGCCGCTCACAGCCGGATCGAGCAGGTCAAGCGTGATGGCGAGACGCACAAGATCGGGGTCATCACGGTGCCGGCTTTCTATGTCGACTTCGACGCCTGGCAAGCCGGTGAATCCGATTATCGCAGCACCACCCGCGACGTCGCCAAGGAGATCGACAAGCTCAAGGCGCAAGACGTCGAAGGTATCGTGCTCGATCTGCGCAATGACGGCGGCGGCGCGCTGCAGGAAGCCAATTCGATGATCGGCCTTTTCATCGACCGCGGGCCGACCGTACAGGTTCGCGACGCTCAGGGACGCATCAACCTCTATGGCGATACCGACGCCGGTGTCGCCTACGACGGCCCGCTCGCCGTGCTGGTCAACCGCCTCTCCGCTTCCGCTTCCGAGATCTTTGCCGGTGCGATTCAGGATTACGGTCGAGGTCTGGTGGTCGGCAGTCGAACCTTCGGCAAGGGCACGGTGCAGACCCTGACCGATCTCAGCCATGGACAGATCAAGCTGACACGCGCCAAGTTCTACCGGATTTCCGGCGAGAGCACCCAGCATCGCGGCGTCGAACCGGACATTCTCTATCCCAGCTTGATCGACCCCGACGAGATCGGTGAAAGCGCCCTCGACAACGCCCTGCCCTGGGATCGAGTACGCCCGGTGCAGTACCGCCTCTATGGAGAGCCGTGGCGGTATATTGAGGGACTGCAGGACCGTCACGAGCGACGCATCGCCAACGATCCCGATTTCGTCTATCTCGAGAAGCAGGCCCAGTTGAGTAAGCGTCTACGCGATCAGCAGACCAGCATCAGTCTCAACAAGGATCAGCGTCAGCGCGAGATGGACGCCCAGGAAAGCGAGCAGCTGGCGCTGGAGAATCAACGACGCCGAGCGCTGGGAATGGAACCGCTCGAGCACTGGACCGATGCCCGCGAAGATGGGAGCACGTCGGGCGAGGCCGAGGACAAGGCGAGCGAAGGTTCCGGCAGTAAGGACGGTAAAGGCGCGGCTGCCGACGATAGCAGCGAGGGAGATGCAGCCGATTCCGACGATGCCAAACCGATCGATCGCGCCGAACTGCAGGAAACCTCGCAGATATTGCTTGACTACGTGCAGTTGAAGTCCAACGGATAATCTATCGCGCCCGGCGTGCGGTCATCCGGCGCCAGGTACGGACCAGTAAGCTCCGACGTGTCGAACCCAGAATTAGCCAGTCGAATTTAGCATCAGCCAAGGGCCTCGCGAACTCGCAAGGCCCTTTTTTCGTTTAATGCTTGATGGCAGCCGCAACGTCGAACCCGGCCTGCCTAGGGTTTAGAAAATAAGGGCTTGGAAACACGGGTTCAGAAAACAAGGATTCAGAAACAAGGGTTCAGAAAATCGCTCATCGGTCGTTGAACGTCTGGAAGACTCGAGAGCGACATCATGATGGCGACATTGATCCGAGCAGCGGTGCTCCTCTGGCTGGGTCTATCAGGAATTGCCCAGGCGGACACAATCCATCCCAGCCCCACTCCTGCAGTTCACCCCGGCACGCTGGAGATCTCATGCCCACCTGGCGCGGCTAGGGCACAACAGCAGAGCGCTTACGAGGCACTGACTCGACGACTCGAGCGGTGGGATGAGGCCTATTATCAACGTCACGAACGCCTGGTCGACGACGGGGTCTACGACGAAGCCAAACGTCGCTGGCAGCGCTGGCGTCGCTGTCTCGAGCCAGCTGCCGCGACAACCCACCAGGCCACACCTTCGTCAGCTAATGACGATCTCAAGCACCCTTTCGCTCAGACCGGACTCGACAAACTGCCCGATCGAAAGGCCGTCGGTGAGTGGTTGTCGCGGCAATCGGGGCGGGCGCTATGGATTCAGCCCAAGGTCGATGGTGTCGCGGTCACCCTGGTCTATCGCGGTGGCAAGCTCGCCTCCGCCATCAGTCGAGGCGACGGCGAGTATGGACAGAACTGGACCGCCCAGGCCCAACGAATAGCCGGCATCCCGCAACAGCTGGGCAACGAGGCACCGATAACACTTCAAGGTGAGCTCTTCCTGCGACTGCCCGACCACGTTCAGGCCCGGGATGGCGGTGTTTCGGCGCGCTCACAGGTCGCCGGACTGATGAACCGGAAGACGTTATCGGCGCAGGATGCCGAGGCGGTCGGCTTCTTCGCCTGGGCCTGGCCGGATGGGCCTGTGACCGGTAACAGCCGGCTCGAACAGCTGACGCAGCTGGGGTTCGTCGATACCGCCCATTACACCCGGCGCATCGAGGGCTCCTCCCCGACCGACCGATTGGCACAGGTCGAACACTGGCGCGATCGCTGGTATCGCACCGGACTACCCTTCGCCTCCGACGGCGTGGTAATCAAGCGGAGCGAGCGCCCGTCGGGGCAACACTGGCAGCCGCAGCCGCCGAGCTGGGCCATTGCCTGGAAATATCCGGCGGCGCAGACGCTGGCCGTGGTCGAATCCGTCGACGTCTCGGTCGGGCGAACCGGCCGCCTGACCCCGATCGCCCGACTGGATCCGGTCCTGCTCGACGACCGCGAAGTCAGTTCGATCAGCCTGGGCTCGCTGGATCATTGGCAAACGCTGGATGTTCACCCCGGGGATCAGGTTTCGATCTCTCTCGCCGGCGCCACCATTGCCCAGATCGACCGGGTAGTGATACCGGCCACGCCACGACAGCCGCTGGAGCTGCCCGACACTCGACGCTACGACGCGCTGTCCTGTCTGCGCCTGACACCCGGCTGCCGGGAACAGTTCCTGGCCCGGCTGGAATGGCTGGGCAGCGCTCACGGCCTGGACATGACCGGCATTGGCCCCGCCGCCTGGGCCGCGCTGGTCGACGCCGGCCTGGTCGACGATCTATTGTCCTGGCGACAACTGGATGTCGCCCAGCTTCAAGCCCTGCCTGGCGTCGGGGAGACGCGCGCTCGGCAGTGGATCGGCGCGTTCGACGAGGCCGAGAACGCGAGCCAAAGACAGTGGCTCGTCGCTCTGGGCATGCCACCGATACCAGCAGCCGTCGAGCAGGCGGCACTCGCGCCCTCATTGAACCGGCTGCGCGAACGCTCGGCGACATCCTGGCAAACCTTCGATGGCATCGGCGTCGTCCGCAGCGAACGACTGGCGACCTTCTTCCACCACCCCACCATCGATGCCCTGCTCGACACGATTTTCCAAACGCCGACGACGACCTTGTGAATCGCCAGTCCCGTCTTCAGCACCCCGCCCTACCGCCAGCATTCGTCGAAATCTGGTCGAACGCCTGTCAGGCCACTTGCCGGTGACGGCAAGTCGGTCTGACAAGACTCATCTCTGCAGAACCATTTAAACCACCGTCCGATTCAAGAAAACGCGGCATGGCGGGGCTGCCAAGTCGCGTTACAGTCACCTCGTGTCTGCGTACCGGCGGCCTTCCGTGGCATATCTCATCGATATGTCCGAACGACCTATCGCCGACAGGCAATGCCTCTATCCGGTCGTCCAGCTCCAAATGGCCACGCTCAGAGGCTGATACCCGAAGGTCCATACCCGAAGGTCCATACCCGAAGGTCCATAACCAGAGAGAGGGATCGACACGATGTTCCCCGCAAGGCGATCCTTCCTGTTCCTGCAAGGTCCCCGCTCACGCTTCTTCGACCAGCTGGGGCAGCGACTCAGTGACGACGGCCACAGGGTCGTCAAAGTCAACTTCACCGTTGGAGATCAGCTGGGATGGCATGGGAAATCGGCGGAAACCTTTCGTGATCCCCTGCCCATGCTGGGCGAGTTCGTCACCGACCTGTGGCGACGTCATGGCATCACCGACCAGGTTGCCTTCGATGACCGTCGGCCCGTCCACAAGGGAGTGCTGGGCGCAGCGCGACGACGCGGCATTCGTAACCACATTCTGGCGCCCGGGTACTTTCAACCCTACTGGGCCACACTCGAGCGTGAAGGCGTCGACGGCTACTCGCTGCTTCCGCGGGATCCCGAGTGGTATCACAGCGTTGGCCCGACCATCCCTCACGCGCTGCCTCCCCGACCTTTCCAGCAGCGCCTCACACCACATCTGGTGCGGAATATCGGCTACCAGCTGGCCGATATGACCGATTGGCTGCGATTTCGCCACACGCGCCGTCACACCCGATCCTGCGGCGACATCGACTATCGACGACTCATCGGCCGAGGTCGACGCCGATCTGCCATCCGCTGTCGGCGACTGCTCGACGAGAGGCAGCCGTTCTTTCTGTTTCCGCTCCAGCAGGATGGCGATAGCCAAATTCTTTGCCACTCGCCCTATGCCGATATGGCCGAAGGCGTGACGCGGGTCGTCGGCTCGTTTGCCCGTTTCGCACCGGGACATACACGGCTGGTCGTTCTCGATCCAAAGGGAACGGCTTCTACGGGCTACGTTCGCCGACTACGGGATCTGGCGCGAGAAACCGACCTGGGCGAGCGACTGGTGTTCCTGTCCGGGATCGATTTGAAAACGCTGATCGATCATGCTTCGGGGCTGGTAACGATCAATGGCCGCGAAGGGTTTGCAGCGCTGGAGAGCGGGTGCCCGACCCTGGCACTGGGGGAGTCGATCTACCGCCTGCCTGGATTGACCTCCGCCAGTACTCTGGAGGACTTCTGGCGCTATCCGATCGGTCCCGAGAGGCGCCTGTTTCGAAGCTTCGCCAAAGTCGTCATTCATGCCACTCAGATCAACGGCGGCTTTTACGATCGCGAAGGCATCGACCTGGCCGTGATCAATGCCGTGGCGCATCTGACCCAGGACATCTCCCCTATCGAGCGGCTACTGTGGGACTCTCGCCTACCGGTCGCCTCGTAGACTTTTCGTACAAACCCTAGGTTCGATTCTCGGTAGCTTTCGAGCAATCCGTTCTGCTGACGAACCGTCCCTATCCTTACAAAGAAAAGCGGCCAGGTGATTGTCACCCGGCCGCTCTTTTGGCTACCCGCTCGGTCGTCGAATCCGCCTAGGAATTAGCCGGAGAGAGTGCCCTTCCAATGTCGATTCGGGGTTTCACCATCAACTTGGTGAACGCCATCAAGACCATCTCTTCGATCGCCGGCCCCATATCCGCCTTGAGCGCTTCGTAACTCGGATAACTCGGCGTCGGCGCGATGCACATCTCGAAGAAGTGCTGGCGATTGATGTGCGGATTGTCGATGAAGAACTGGCTCAAGCGGTTGTGCTTTTCCTGTTTCGCCGCACTGGAAACGTAGTTGCCCATCCGCGCGAAGAACTGTTCCACGCTCCGTAGCGGCAAGTGATAGATGCAGGCTTCCCACTCCCGGGCGAAATTCATGATCTCGGCCTCAGGCTCCAGCACTGTGCCATCCTGCTTGGCCATCAGCCAGTGATAACCCATATGCAGACGATGGGACTGGCGATGCATGAACAGCGCCTTGGTATCGGAGGCCTGCTCCCCCAGCGACCAGTATTCGGCCTCCAGCAGCTTGCCTTCCAGATCCTGCTGATAGGCGATCCGCTCCTTGCAGATCACGTTGATCCACGGCAGCCGGAAGTAGAATCGCTTCAGATTTTCTTCCCCCGGGAATCGCTGTGCGAATGCCGCGTAGAAGTCCTTGACCGTGAGCCTGTTCTTGAAAGTCAGGAACTCATCGGCGTCGAAGCCGTAGACGACGTTGAAGCAGTCCTTTTTCAGGTAGATATCCAGCGCCCCGTTGATATAGTCGGCTTTGCGCCTGGAAAAGCCCTGTTCGTCCTCGATCTCGACGAAGGCGATCTCCTTTTCCGGGTAGCGGTCACGCAGCTCGGCGACGCACTCTCTGAGGAAATCGTGCTCGATATGGCTGAGTACGATGAGCCGGTCGAATCCCAACCGCAGGTGATGCAGGAAAGACGCGAAGACGACGTCTTCTTCACCCCTCACCATCGTAATGGCGGTAAATTCGATATTCATGATTGAGCTTCCTGTCATGTTAAAGATACTTGCCGCCGTGGCGGCGACACAAAGTGGGAAACGGAGCCGGCGTGCTCACACAGGATCGACGCTCGGGATCAGCGCGATCCTCTTGACGTCAACGCGATCCTCTCGATCTCAACGCGATTCTCTTGACCTCAACGCCACCATTTTGACCTCAACGCCACTATTTTGACCTCAGCGCAATAATGTCGATTCCCGCACTTTCCGTTCAGTGTCACCGGCGCACCCACCAGAAAGCTCGAGCCTTCTCCGGATTACCGATATCCATCGCCTTACGAGCGGCGTTCTGCGCCATCAGACGTGCGCCCGCCGGATCGTCGATCAACTGTTGCATCGCCGAACGCCAGGCTTCGGGCGTGTCCTCGACCAGTAAACCGTCCTCGCCGTGCGAGACGATCTCCCGGTAGGGAGAACGCGCACTGTAAAGGCCGACGCTCCCCATCGCCGCGTTGTCCAGAAACTTGATATAGGTCTTGCCGGCGTTGAACGGCGTGTCGCGCATCGGCGTCAGGCTGATATGCATTCGCTGACGACCGCGGTAGCGCTGAAAGGCCCGCCAGCCTAGAGGCTTGGGCGTCCGGACCCGCTGCAACCCGCGTAGCGAGACCGGCGAAAATCCTCCCAGCATGATCTCGAACGTCAACGCCTTGTTGCGTTCGTGGATATCGACCAGCGCCGGCGTGATGTTCTCGAGATCGGCCAGGTGAGCCCGAGAACCGTGAAACCCCACACAGGGTGCCAGCATCGAAAAATGATCGTGACTCGGCATCGCCGCAATCAATGACGGGGCCAGGAGCGCAACCGAATCGTGACGACGACTGAAGTGTCTCGCCAACGGTTCACAGCAGGCGATCACTTCGTCGGCGATCGCCAGCAAGCGTGGCTGCAAGTGAGAGGCCACATGCGCCATTCGCCGCCGGTAGGTTTCCGGCAGCTCTTCGTCTTGCGCAGCGGCATCGACATCGTCGTCGATCAGATAGCGAATGGTGGACAAACGGTGACGGTTGTCTTCCAGCCAGGAAATCCAGGCGCCGTTGAGCGACCGGCAGACGAGGATGTGGGCATCGCGCAGTTCGCCCACCAGCCAGGGCATGCACATGACCGGCAGCCGCCAGTAGCTGGTGTCGATCCGCTTGACTTCGATGCCACGTGATTGCAGCCACGGAGCCACCGATTTCAGAAAGTAGATATCTTCGGTCGGACAGGTTCCATCACTCAAAACCACCCAGCGCGGATAGTTCATGATCAGTCCCCTCGTAGGCTGGAAATTCATTCTTCCCGCTGCGACTCAACGCAGCGAAAAGTCCTCGTAAGTCAGTGTCAGGCTGGGGTGATAGGCCGGATCATCGAACAGTCGATGCCGCCAGCGCCGGCGCATGTAATCCGCTTCCCGGCTCGCCCGTTGCCGCTTGGCGTTGGTGTCGTCGGCGCCTCGAGAAACGGACTCGTGGTGATAGAGTTCGGCAAACGGCGTCCACAGGTTGCGGTAACCCGCTTCCCGGACCTTGAGACAGAAATCGACATCGTTGAACGCCACCGCCAGATTCTCTTCGTCGAGACCGCCCACGGCATCGAACAGTGACTTGCGCACCACCAGACAGGCGGCAGTAACGGCGGAATAATTCTGCGCCAGATGCAGACGGCTGAAATATCCCGGTTCGTGACGCGAAAAGTACTTGTGCGCGTGGCCGGCGACACCGCCAACCCCGAGTAGGACGCCGGCGTGCTGGACCGTGCCGTCGGGGTAGTAGAGCTTGGCACCGACACAGCCGATCTCGTCGCGACAGGCCTGACCGACCATCTCTTCCAGCCAATCCTCGTTGATCGGTTCGATATCGTTGTTGATCAGGCCGAGAATGTGCCCGTTGGCGTGACGCGCCCCGAAGTTGTTGATGGCCGAGTAGTTGAACGGCTGCGCCCAACGCAGCACGCGCACCCGCGGGTCCGTCGCGATGTCATCGAGAAAGGCCAGTGTCTGCGGGCAGGTCGAACCGTTGTCGAGGATCAGAAGTTCCAGATGCGGATAGCGCGTCCGCTCGAGTATCGCCTCGACGCAGGGCCGCAGGATCGACACCTGATCGCGGGTCGGTATCAGCAGGCTCACCAGTGGAGCGGGATCCGGGATCGGCCAGCGGACACGGTAGGTATTGGGGAATTTCCCCGGCTCGACACTCGCGCCTGCGGCGTGCCGAGTCAGGTAGTCCTGCACCGCCTGCAGACCGGCATCTGCGGTGTACGCCTTCTCCACGGCGGCCGACGCCGTCGAGCCCTGACCGGCGTGCCAGTGATAGAGCACATGCGGAATTCTGACGATCTGGTCCGGATCGAGTCCGGCACAAAAACGCAATGTCAGATCATGATCCTGACTGCCTTCGAAGCCCTGGCGGAATCCCCCAAGAGAGTTGACGCGCTCGGTGCGATAAACGCCGAGATGCGAGACATAGTTCTGTCCCAGCAGCAGGTCGGGATTCCACGCCGGCTTGAAGTGCGGGTCGAAGCGCTCGTCGAAGTCATCGATCTTGTCCTCGTCGCTGTACAGAAGCGCCGCCTGCGGTTGTCGCTGCAAGGTCTCGATCACGTGGTAGAGCGCTTCCGGCACCAGACGGTCGTCGTGATCGAGCAGCGCTACATAGTCACCGCGGGCACGTGCCAGCGCGGTGTTGCTGGCCGCGCAGATATGGCCGTTGGTCGGGCGAAAGACCACCTCGATGCGAGAATCCCGCTCGGCATAGTGGGAAAGCCGTTCATGCACGCGGGGATCGGTCGAGGCGTCGTCGGCGATACATAGCTGCCAGTTAGGATAATGCTGGGCCAGCACCGACTCGATGCAGTGATCGAGATCCTTGATGACGGGGTTATAGGTCGGCAGCAGGATCGAGATCAGCGGACGATAGGAAAAAGTGGTCAGCTGCCGAGATATCTGCTCGATGGAGAGCACCGGCTGCTGTACCAGCCATTGCCGATAGCTCTTGCGCGGACAGAGGCGAACGAAAGTCTCCTCGTACTGCTTCAACGCCAGCGCGCGCCAATGAAGCTTCTGCGCCTGTGCGCTCAACTTCAGTTGGGCAAGCACCCTGGCCTTGGGCGTCTCGAGCCACTGACCGTGCAGATTGGCCAGCCGCTGAGCCAGACGATCGTGGGCGAACCATGGGGTTAGCCACACCAGCCGCAGATGATCGACGACGAAGCACCCTTCCGCTTCCAGCGGATCGAAGCGGATTCCTCGGATACCGGCCCCGATGAAACACAACCGTTTGGCGATCCGCCCCGGCCGTAGCGTCAGGTAAAAACTTTCCGCCTCGTTGAATCCCTGTCCGGTATCGACATATAGCCGCGCCGAGCCGCTCGGCTGATCATGGCGGATACCGATTTCGAGCATGTTCCAGCCCGGCAGGGGTAGCTGGCGACGCCAGGCGAATTGCGGATCGTTGCCCAGCGAACGCCAGTTATAAAGGCCAGCCACACCGTCATCGACCGTCAGGGCCTCGAGCTGATGAATGGGCTTCAGACGGGGGTAACAGACCACTCGCGTGGAGCGTTTGAGGCCGCGCCAGAACATCCAGTCCCTGGAAGCTGAGGTCGACGACAGCGAGGTCTGCATCGGTACGCCCCTCATGGTTCCAGCACGGGCTGGAGAGTGACGGTTCGCTGCACGCGATGGCGACCCAATGACTGCTGGGTCAGGGTGACGCGGCAATCGACGATGTCCCCCTGACCGGCCTCGAGCGGCAGATGGAAACCCACGAAAGCGCCGCGCGGTGCGCCCCATCGCAGCATCCCGGGACGCAGCGCATTGGCCAGCGTGCGACCGACCTTGCGATCGTTGACCCAGACATCGATCTCGACGGGGCTGTCGTCGCCGGCCCACCAGGCCCAGCCCACCACCTTGTCGGCCACGCACTGTTGAATCGCGCCGTGGACGAAGGGTCGACCCTGCTCGAACAGCGCCAGCCGGGAATCGAACAGCCGCTGACACTGCTGATAGAGCTGAAAATCTTCGGCATTCAGCCCCCGTAAGGCGTTTTCGTCTTCCTCATCGACGTCATAGCTATGATCCAGCGACGCGTGGCCCAGATTTTTGGCCATACCCGGAATTTCCCAGCCATACAGTGCGTTCAGCATCGCCAGCGATTCGGGATAGCGTTCCGTCAGCCCGATGAATCCCAAAGCCTCGATTCGAGTCGACTCCAGGAAGCGACTCTGCCGATTGATCATGTCGTGGCGACGGTAGAACGCCGAGAACGTGTCCTGGTAGCCATGGTGACGAACGAAGTGATGATAATCGGAGGCCAGGCGCTGCAAGGGATCACGCACGAAAGAGAAGCAGTGGCGCAGCCCCGCCAGATGCGCGTACTTGTCCAACCGGACGTGGCCCCCAAGCAGTTTCACATCCTGGGCGCAAAGCGTCTGCCACAGCTGCCATACATCGCGGCGCTCATAGCCCCAGCGCACCACTTCGGGAGCGGTTTCAGGCTCCTTTTCCCCGTAGTCGTGCCATACCCGGTCTTCACCGAGATAGGCCTTGGCGCCCAGGCGAAAGCTCGTCCCCGCCGTCTTAGGGATATGCACGAAGAAACACGGCTGGCGCCGGGCCGGGAAGGCTTCGGGAGCGAGATCCTGACTGGCCTTGCGAACGCGACTCAAAAGCTCCGACGAGAACTGGACCGACTCGTCGTTCATGTCGTGGCGGTTAAAATAACTCAGGTCGCGGGAGTGCATCGGCCCCATGTTGGCGCGTCCGCGGGACATCTTGGTATCGACGAACTCCTCCTGCGATTTGATGTTGTAGTGGTAAATCTTCATCGGCGTGTCGATCACGCTTTGGGTGCGCCCGGACTGCGCCTTGCCCTCGATGAAATCCACCGTCTGGCCATCCGCCGAGAGATAGCGATAACCCGGTTTCAGCTGTGCCGTATGTGGCGTCATCGACAGTACCCGCGAAGGTTTGACGATCGATTTCACGTGGCAGTTGACGACTCGCGCACAATCGCTGGCCATGCTGAATCGCTCCAATACGCCTCCCGGCTGGCGAAACCGCATCCCGGAAGACCCGAAAATTCGCCAGTTGATCGCCACCGCGCCCACTTCCTCCGACGCGAGTGTGGGAGCTAGCCATTCCAACGGTCTGTCGCAGTGCGGATGCACCAGAAATTCGTCGACATCCATAAAGGCCATGTAGGTCGATTCATGCCCGTGGTGCTCGAGTACGTGCTGATACCACAGGATCTGTGCTCGTTCTTCAGGCTCCCACTGGCAAGCGGTGACCAATCCCTGGCTTTGCCATTTCGCCAACAACAGCTCGGTATCGTCGCTGCTGCCGTGATCGGCGATATAAAAGTGTTCGAAGCCGATCAGCTGGTGGTAAGCAATCCACTCGGGGAGGTACTGACGTTCATTCTTGACGATGGCGACCATCGCAAATCGATAACGGGGTTGATTGGCGGTGCGTGAAATCATTGGCGTAAGTTCCCAGGCAACTCGGGGCGGCGACTACTTCGCCGATCCCAAAACCGGGCCGACGTCCACTCGATGACGGTAGATGAATCGAGTGATGGCCCGGATCTTTCTATCGGTAATGGCTTCCCCGAAGACATCTGCGGCTTCGGCAAGACTCGTGAATCGAGGCTGACTGGCGGTACACGCCGAGTAGAGCTCGGCGGCGATATCGAAAGACGCCTCGGCAGGCGTGGCCGGGTGACCGCTGACGGAATGGATCATGACGCGTCGCATCGGTCCTTCCAGCCGATCCCGAAACTGGCCGGGGCTGCGTAACGGAACGTGATAGACGCAGGCCCCGCTCTTTTCGACGAACGCCAAGGCCTCGGGCTCCGGCAGAATGGGGACATCCTTCTCCCCCGCGAACGCCTGGTGATAGGCCATGTGCACGCGCGTGCCGGGGCGCTTGCGAAACAGCACCTTGTGACGACTGTTCTGACGGCTGTCGACGCAGAGATACTCTCCCTCGAGAAACTGACCGCTCAGATCCCGTTCCTCGTAGTGGCGACGCTTGGGTATCAGGTTGAGCCAGGGCAGCGGAAAGCACTCACCTGTCGTTCCGTGGATCACCCTGTCTGGCAACTCGGCGGCGAACGCGGAGAAGAACGCGCCTATCGACGGGTACGGCCCCAACGAAAGAAACTCGTCGGCATCGAAGCAGTAGACGAAGTTTTCCATCTTGGGATCGACGAACAATGACAACGCCCGGTTGACGTAAAACGCCTTGCGCCTGCCGAAATGGCCACGGCTCTCCAGCTCGACCAGATTGACTTCCAGGCCAGGAAAATCCTGGCGTAGCTTATCGACGCACTGGCGCAGAAAGTCGTGTTCCAGATAGCTGATGACAATCAAACGCTGGAACCCCAGGCGGGCATGATGCAGCAGCGATGACCAGACGATGTCACTCTCGCCACGCACCATGGTGAGGGCGGTAAAACAGATGTTCATCGTGGCGCGGATATCCGCGCGCATTGGATCGGCTGTCACGCATCCCCCTCGACCACTAAATTGATAACCATCACGTCCAGGATTCCCGGCGCCCTTTACCACGGCTTCTGTCGTCGCACGGCGCCGGCCATCGGTAGCGGATGACTCGGCCCGTCGAAGACAGATCAACTGCGAGATTTCTTGTTGCCAACCCGACACCAGGTGTCGGCCAGGCGCTCGAATCAGCCAGTGCCATCACTCGCCAATGAATGGATTTCGGCCCACTTCGTTGATCAAGCGGCCCCACTTGAGAATTTCCATTTCATCCAGCGCATCCGCGCCGTGCAGTACTGCCGGGAATCCCAACGCCGCCCACTTATCCATCGGATGCAGGATATGGAACGTCGTCAGCCCGAGGTCGCCGGGCATCTGGGCGTCAGCCACCACGTTGTCGCCGATGTGCAGATGGCGATCGATACCTTCGTTGGCGAGATCCTGCTTCACCTTGCGCCACATCGATCCGTTGTCCTTGCGCAGCTGCTCTTCGCTCGACACCATCAACCGATAGGCCGCCGCAATACCGGCCTTGCGCAGCATCAGTCCCACCTGTTCGCGGTTGTAGTAGGTGTCGGAGATGACCCAGAGAATGTGGCCGTGTGCGGCGAGATGGTTGAACAGCTCGACCATTTCGTCCTTGGGCTGAATCATCTCGAGATCGAGTTCGTACTCGAGTTCCATCCATTCCTGAGCCGCTTCGGAATCCACATTCAGCTGATCTGCCAGCTCGTCGTAGATGGCCTCGATGCGAACGTCACCCTGATAATTGGCCCGCTGGCGCAGCGTCGATTCGGCATCGTTGCGCAGCTTGACGAATGCCTGGGCGGAGCTGACGAATCCCTGCTCGGCCAGCATTTTTCCCAGCTTCAGCTTGGCGTAATCGGGCACGGTGAACTCACGGCGAACCAGCGTATCGAAGACATCGAAACTGATGCAGGCATGCGCCTGGATACTGGCGATGTGTTGCTCCAGCCGACCGTGATAGCTCGCGGTGATGTAGCCGTTATCCGTCGTAAACTGGCCGGTAGGCGGGTAATAAAACAGCTGCTTGTAGCCGAGATTCTCGGCCAGCGGGCCGAGAATTCGCTCGAGCGCGTGAAGCATCGAGTTGTCGTTGGGCAACGGCTCTTCCGGGAAGTCCTCATAGGACCATGTCTGATCCAGCACCCCCTTCATGGCTCCGGGGCGAGACCAGAACATCCCCCCTGCGGGATAGCTCAGGAACTCGGGGACGTGTTTCAGCCCCAGCTTCTGCTGCCATTCGCGCATGAAGCCCTTGTTCATGGTCTGATGATTGACCCAGGAAGGCATCATCCAGAACGTGGTCGGGTAGTAGAGCCCCAACGATTCATCAGCCGCGTAGGCATTCAACAGGCGCGTAATGACCGAAGTGTCGCGCAGCAAATATTCGATCAGATACTCTGCCCACTGGGTCTGTTCCTTGCCCGAATAGAGCGACTTTTTGGAGTGCAGATGACAGAACAGATCGTAGCCCTGTAGCGCCTGACCATACTCCACCAGGGCCGGACCGAAATTTCGCCCGCGGTTAGGCACTACACGAGTCTCCAGCTTGCCAACACGCGCATGCTTGCCGAACACTTCCTGAGCATGTGTTTCGAAGCTGGCGTCCGCCAGCGTCAGATAGACATCCACGACCACCGGGAACTGCTCGATCGCCTTGGCAAACCGATCGAGGAAGTCGACGTAGAAAACATGTAGGCAGAGCGCGACTTTCAGCTCGCTAGCCGCCTGGGTCAGCGTGTTGCCGGACTCGATGATCTCCCGGGGATACCAGCGTACTGACGCAGGTACATGTTTGCGATTTTCGCTGCGTCCATGCAGCAGATAATGCTGTAGCGGACTCTGCTGAGCATGGAAGACATCGATATACATCCGATGATAGGTCTCGCTATCGAAGCGTGGTGACGGGTTCACCGGGGCAAAGCGGGACTTACGAATATAGTCATCGAAGGCTTCGCGTTGCGTCGAGAAGCGTAAACCGTAGGTAGCCTGGTACCACTTGGGATCGAACAACCCCGTGCCGAGCGCGTCCATGAACGCCTGCCCCATCATGGCAGCGTGGGCACTACCATTACCGGCTGTCTCCCCTAAGGGCATATCCGCTACCCGTAACCCTCGATCCGACCCAGACTGGACGCGACTCATTTCCCCGTCGGCCGGACCCTCGCTGACTACCAGACCTCTGTCGAATGCTCTTCCAGGATGATTCGTCTCATCATCATCCCCCTCAGCTTCGACTGCGATTTCTTCCGCAGTCAGAGAATCGTCATGAGTTGCAAGGATTTGTCCAGCGGGCGTGGTTAGTAAGAGCGCGGCGGCTTCATGGATAGCAGGTTCATCCTCAGCTGCACCATTATTCACGCCCATAATCCCGTCGTTGGCAATATTGTCCTTTTCGATAGTTGCATCTTCACTGTCGGCCGCAGTAGCCTCGATCTTCGCATCATCCTCAGCTGCATCGATATTTACGCCTATGATGTCGTCATTGGCGGCTCGTTCTTTTCCGATGACGACATTATCCGTGTCGGCCATATCGCTTTCAGACAACGGTTGGTCTTTGGCTACATCGCCAACCGCAACCATCGTGTCATCGTTATCAGGATGCATCTTTTCGGTAGCTGATGTTTCGCCTTCGAGGGCCTTACTGCCAACGAATGTTCTACACTCGGCGGCAGGTGAATTATCGTTCGCAGCGGCGTCCGAGATAACACCGGCATCAGTCAAAGTGACGAAGCTATGACTATCGATGTGCGGTTCTTGACGGTCTTCTTCCTCAGTGTCTAGGTCTGGTCGGGTTTGGGGTGTGACGATATTGTCATCCATCCCCAAGACTTCTTCGGCAGCCAGCCTTTTCCTGCGGGCTTCACTGGCGATCTGGGTCTGAAATAGCCACGGTAGTAGCGACATCATTTTTCCCGTTGGTTTCATGTGGGCCCCCGCCTATTGATTTATATTGCGAACATTTGCATCGGGCTGACCATACCGTTACCGGCGATATCGTCATCGACGTTAAAAAGGTGCCGTACATCATGAGGAATGCAGTTGGGGCGAGTGGCAAAGACTTCATAGAGATCCTGCACATCTTCGCTCGTGTAATTCACACCATGACGTCGACACATCAGGACATGATCGATTGCACCATCGAAGACCGTTTTCAGATCCTGAAAGTGGCGCTGGGTTGCCGCTTCACGCCCATAGAAATATTCGAATTCCCGATTGCTTTTCTGGCGAATATCGACCATCTGTCCGTGAGGCGCAGTCAACAGACATTCGAAAAGCAGAGAGCGGTCGAGCATGGTACAGCCGTCGCGCCATCCGACTCCCTCATGAAAAACACCCTTCAACAGTGCATGGTGATCGCTGATCGCCGAGTCACCCGGCTTGGTCGCGATGAAATAGAGACCGGTCGTATCCCGTTTCAGAATATGGGTCAGAATTTTCTGAATCGTGCCGGAGTAACCCAGATCCAGCATCAGGGGCCGCTTGTCGGGGTCCATCAAGCCACTTCGGCTCAAATAGGCAACCAATGACCGATATGTCGGAGAAACGACGCTTTTCAAGGCATTGAAGTGTGGCGTCAGCCATTGCAGAACCAGGTCCCGGTCCTTGGGTAGCTCGCAGTTGAAGCGAAGAAGCTCGAACGGCAATGCCGAAAAGATTTCATGCAGCTGGAGACCGAACCGTTTTCGCATGAGGTCCAGTATGCTGCCCGCAAAGTCATTGCTCAGCGCCATCGGCATGATCGTCTCCGACCCCAGCATGGCGCGGAAAAGCAGCGTCCGGGACACCCGTAGATAGACAGGGTTATGCTGTAGATCGATCGACGATTCACGCTGCAAGCGAGTCAGCAGACGATGGAAGCACCACCCCTCACGCGCCAGACAGACAGGCAGGTGGCCGTCGGATTCCGCTTCAATGGATTCGGCATACACGTGCAGCGCGGGCCCAAGAAAGGTTGCCCCGAACTCATGTAGTGCTCGATTCTTGGCTTGCATGATGACGCCTCGTCGATATGTTATTGGCCACGAATCGTGACGTTTCTTTATTCATTTCGGCGCGTCTGACGGGGAGCCGAAGATTTCATCTTTTTCATGGTGTCGATACGACGAACAGCAGGCTGACTAAAACGACGACATTCCTATCGGCCGTTCAATCGCTGGGCTCTTAAATACCGTTCAATCGCTTGGCTCTTGAATCAAGTAGCGTTTAAACTAAAAATTTTACAAACACTATTCCTGTCATAATCTTCATCATGACAGTCGATCTTGCTAACGGCGCGGCTAACGACATGCGTGTCTACAAAACCCAGTATCGATCAATCAATCGAAAAACTGACCAACAAATGAACCCTGAGGCTTGAAGTGTCGCAGAATAACGACATGACATCGCTACAATGTTGCGGAACCATGACAGCCCACACTTTCCCCGCCGTTAACTTCAGCGTGTCAAATACTTTCGACTTTCAACACCTTCCAATCGACGATCGCAGTTTATTGCTAGACTTTAGTCAGGTTAATCGCGACCCGGCTTTTGGTGAAGATGAATTTACTCATCGATATTCACCATCCAGCAATCCACTCATTAAAAATCGACGATCAATATCAGATATCTCATAATCGACAGTATTAAAAACAGTAAATAGAGATATTCCGATAATAAAGCGCCGTAGAAAATCGACGATGCGTTTTCCAGCGGGGATTCGGAACGAGCGTCAGCGAAGAGTCACTCAGCGACGAGTTTCAGTCGAGGAAACGAGCGTCTTGCCACGGCCGACGGCGTAGTAGTCGACACCGGCGGCGGACATCGCTTCCGGATCGAACAGATTTCGGCCGTCGACCACGATCGGAAAGGTCAACTGCGCACGGATCCATTCGGCATCGAGTGTGCGGAACTCTTTCCATTCCGTGCAGACCACCAGCGCGTCGGCTCGCTTGACGGCCTGAATACGGTCTGCCACCAGCACCAGGTCGTCACGCTCACCGTAGATCCGACGACACTCTTTCATCGCCTCGGGATCGTAGGCTTGTACCGTGGCACCGTGCGCCCATAGCGCTTCCATCAGCGTCCGACTCGGCGCGTCGCGCATGTCATCGGTTTCCGGCTTGAACGCCAGCCCCCAGACCGCGATCGTCTTGCCTTCCAGCTCCCCGCCCAGGGCATGGGAAAGCTTCTCGAACAGCGTCGACTTCTGACGTTTGTTGACCGCTTCGACCGCCTGGAGCAGCTCGGCTTCGTAACCGACCTTGCTGGCAGTACGAGCCAACGCCTGGACGTCCTTCGGGAAGCAGGAGCCGCCATAGCCGCAGCCTGGGTAGATGAAGTGGTAGCCGATTCGAGGATCCGAGCCGATGCCGCGACGAACGTCCTCGATATCTGCCCCCAGACGCTCCGCCAGGTTGGCAATTTCGTTCATGAAGCTGATCTTGGTCGCCAGCATTGCGTTGGCAGCGTACTTGGTCAGCTCCGCCGCCCTGACGCTCATGAACATCAGCTTCTCGCGGTTGCGGTTGTAGGGCGCGTAACATTCACGCATCAGGTCGCTGACGCGATCCGAGTCGGTGCCGACAACGATACGAGCGCCTCGAGTGAAGTCCTCCAGAGCCGAGCCCTCTTTGAGGAACTCGGGGTTGGAACAGACATCGAACGAGAGTTCGATGGCGCGTTCCGCAAGGATGCCTGCAATACGGTCGTGGACCTTGTCGGCGGTACCGACCGGGACGGTCGACTTGTCGATGACGACCTTGTAAGCATTCATGTACTGGCCAATGGTGGCGGCCACCGCGAGCACATATTGCAGATCGGCGCTGCCGTCCTCATCCGGCGGGGTCCCAACGGCAATGAACTGGAGGGCCCCATGCGCGACTGCCATTTCAGCGTCGACCGTGAATCGCAGTCGCTGGGCTTCCACGTTGCGAAGCACCATCGACTCGAGGCCGGGTTCATAGATCGGGATCTCTCCCTGAACCAGGCGATCGATCTTGTTCTGATCGATATCGACACAGACCACGTCGTGGCCAACATCCGCCAGACAGGCGCCGGTAACCAGGCCCACATAGCCGGTACCGAAAACGGTGATCTTCATCCGAGAAACTCCCAAGAGTGTGCGATGCTGCCTGCGGGGCAGCTCAGAAAGTCGAGATGGCAAGACCGGATGGCCTGACGCCTGATAGCGAGTACCCAAGAGCCCGAATCCCGTCGAGACGAACGCTCAGGTGAGCGCTCGATGGAAATCCAGGCTGACTGACGCCTAGGCAAACGTCGCCGCGTCAGCCAGAGAACTCCCCTGCTCGTCCTTGTCGGACGTCATCGGTCTGTCGCCAACCAATGGCCAGTCGATGGCCAGCTGCGGATCGTTCCAGTGCAGGCTGTATTCGTCGCCCGGCGCATAGTAGTCCGTGCATTTGTACTGGAACTCGGCGACGTCGCTGGTCACGTAGAAGCCATGAGCGAATCCTGGCGGCACCCATAACATCTGGCGATTGTCTTCATTCAGCAGCGCTCCGACCCATTGGCCGAAAGTGGCTGAGCTGCGCCTCATGTCGACCGCGACGTCGTAGACCTCGCCTCGAGTGACCCGCACGAGCTTCCCTTGGGGCCGTTGCAGCTGATAATGCAGGCCCCGCAGAATGCCTTGGCCGGACTTGCTGTGGTTGTCCTGTACGAAGGTGCAGTCGCCGCAGTGCTCGATGAACTCGCTGTGACGAAACGTTTCGAGGAAGAACCCGCGCTCGTCGCCAAAGGTTCGGGGCGTCATCAGCACGACGTCAGGGATGGCCAATTTTTCGTAATTCATGTCATTCGTTCCTTAGACTACGATGGGGCGCGTCGGGTTACTGACCGCCAACGGCTGCCGCTTTCGCTACCGTCGCTCCACGTCGCGAGTCCTCCAGGCGCTCCAGCAGATACTGGCCGTACCCGGTTTTCTTGAGCGCGTTGCCGCGTTCGGCCAGTGTCGCGTCATCGATCCAGCCCTGATTCCAGGCAATCTCTTCCAGACAGGCAACCTTGAGCCCCTGACGGTGCTCGATCGTCTGCACGTACTGACCCGCCTCCAGCAGACTGTCGTGGGTCCCGGTATCGAGCCAGGCGAAGCCGCGGCCCAGCCGCTCGACGCGCAGATCGCCACGCTCGAGGTAGGCGTTATTGATACTGGTGATCTCCAGCTCGCCGCGCTCGGACGGTTTGACCCGATGGGCGATCTCGACCACATCGTTGTCGTAGAAGTAGAGACCGGTGACCGCATAGGGCGATTTCGGCTTGATCGGCTTCTCTTCGATCGATAGCGCCTTGCCCGAGGCGTCGAAATCCACCACCCCGAAGCGCTCCGGATCCTTGACCAGATAGCCGAACACCGTCGCCCCTTTTTTCGCTTCCGAGGCCCGGGTCAACTGCTCCGTGAAGTGCTGTCCATGGAAGAGATTATCTCCCAGCACCAGGCACACGGAGTCGCTGCCGATGAACGACTCGCCGATCAGAAACGCCTGGGCCAGGCCATCGGGCGACGGCTGCTCGGCATATTCGAAGCGCACCCCGAATTGGGTGCCATCACCCAGCAGATACCGATACTGCGGCAGATCGGACGGTGTCGAGATGATCAGAATCTCGCGGATTCCGGCCAGCATCAGCACCGAAATCGGATAGTAGATCATCGGCTTGTCGTAGACCGGCAGCAGCTGCTTGGAGATGCCCTGCGTGATCGGGTGAAGCCGTGTGCCGGAACCGCCGGCCAGAATGATGCCCTTACGTGCCATGGTTAAGCTCCTATTCGATGCCAGGATCGATTCAGATGTTAGATAACGGTATAATTAGAGAATTTCCCGCACGAGAGGCCTCTACTCGGCTTCGAGCAGCTCCGCCAGCGTCAGCTCCAGCTGGGACTCCCAGTCCGGCAGCGTGATGCCGAGCGCCTGTTCGAGTTTCTCCAGCGCCAGGCGCGAATTGAGCGGCCGTCGCGCCGGTGTGGGGTAATTGGCGGTCGGAATCGAAACCACCCGATCCGGCTGTACCCGCAACGTCTCCCCGAAGGCTTCGGCCTGGCGAAAGATCGTCTGAGCGAAGCCGTGCCAGCTGGTTTCGCCACGTGGCGCGAGGTGGTAGAGGCCGGAGGCCAGGCGGCCTTCCATCCGTGCCCTCACCGCCAGCAACGTGACCTCCGCGATCAGCCGCGCTGGCGTCGGCGCGCCGATCTGGTCGCCAACGATGCTAAGCGCCTCGCGTTCCCGGGCCAGGCGCAGCATGGTTTTCAGGAAGTTGTGGCCGCGGGCGCTGTAGACCCAACTGGTGCGAAAGATCAGCGCGTCGGCACCGCTGGCCAGTATCGCCTCGTCACCCGCCAGCTTGCTCTGGCCATAAATGGAGAGCGGACCCGTCTCGCTGCTCTCGAGCCACGGCTTTTCTCCATCGCCGGGATAGACGTAGTCAGACGAGTAATGCACGAGCCGCGCCGAGGTCGATGCGCAGTAATCGGCCAGTTGCGCCGGCAGCGCCGCATTCAACCGGAAGGCCTCGTCACGCGAACTTTCGGCCGCATCCACGGCAGTCCAGGCAGCGGCATTGGCGATGAGGCTGGGCTGTAGCGAGTCCAGCAATCGAGCCACGGCACCGGCATCCTGCAGATCCAGCGATCGGCGACCGGGAGAGACACATTTCCCGAGCGGAGCCAACGCCCGCTGCAGCTCGTGACCGACCTGACCGTTGCCGCCCAGAATCAGGATGGTCATGCGGTCACCCCCAGTCGCTCGCCCTGGTAGCTGCCGTTCTGCACACGTAGCCACCACACCTCGTTCTCGAGGAACCAGCACACGGTCTTGCGCATGCCGCTTTCGAAGGTTTCCCGGGGGGTCCAGCCCAGCTCCCGTTGAATCTTGGACGCATCGATCGCATAGCGTTGATCGTGTCCCGGCCGATCGGCAACGAAAGTGATCAGATCCCGGTAGTTTTCGACGCCAGGGGGCTTGCGCGGCGCGAGTTCCTCGAGCAGGTCGCAGATCGTCTCGACGACCTCGAGATTCTGCTTCTCGTTATGGCCGCCAATGTTGTAGGTCTCGCCGATCTTGCCTTCACAGGCGACCTGAACCAGCGCCCGCGCATGGTCCTCGACGAACAGCCAGTCGCGAACCTGCTTGCCATCGCCGTAGACCGGCAACGACTGCCCCGCCAGCGCGCTGAGGATCATCAGCGGAATCAGCTTTTCCGGAAAATGGAACGGCCCGTAATTGTTGGAGCAGTTGGTCACCAGGGTCGGCAGACCAAAGGTCCGATTCCAGGCGCGCACCAGGTGATCGGAACTGGCCTTGCTGGCCGAATAGGGCGAGCTCGGCGCGTACGGTGTCGTCTCGGTGAACAGGTCGTCGACGCCGTGCAGATCGCCGTAGACCTCATCGGTGGAGATATGATGAAACCGGAAATTCGCCGCTTTCTGCGGCGCGCTGTCCTGAAGCCCTTTCCAGTAGACGCGCGCCGCCTCCAGCAAGGTATAGGTGCCGACGATGTTGGTCTCGATGAACGCCGCAGGCCCATCGATGGAGCGATCGACATGGCTCTCAGCCGCCAGGTGCATGACCACATCCGGCTGATACTCGCGAAAGATTCTGGCCATCGCCGCCGCATCGCAGATGTCGGCCAGACGAAACTCGTAGCGCTCGTCGCTATCGACGCGAGCCAGCGATTCCGGGTTGCCCGCATAGGTCAGGTTGTCGACGTTGACCACGCGATGTGGCGTTTTTTCGATCAATTCGCGCACCACTGCCGAACCGATGAATCCGGCTCCCCCTGTCACTAGGAATGTCATGCTCATGGTATTTCCCCCGTCGAAACTACTGTTGATAGCGCCACGACCCATAGTGGGTTTGTCGTGCAACGCTCATTGCTGGATCGATGGCGAACGTCAGTCGCGATGGTCTTTCACGATCAGGATCAGCATGTTGATGATCAGCGTGATGAATAGCGCGATCACCGCGAAAACCACCGAGTTGTAGACGCGCTCCGGCTGCTCGGCATATTCCGGCATCGTCGGCGTCTGCAGCACGGAAACCTGCTTCAACTTGCGGGCAGCCTCGATACGGGTGGTTTCGAGTGCCCCCAGCGCCCCGGAGTAGCTCTCCTGAGCGAACTGGGCGCGCAGCATCAAGGTCTGGTATTTCGAGGAAATGCTGTTGAGCGCGTCACCCGACTGGCGGGCCAGCCGCTCCTGCTCCTGCACGATCTGATCGTTGAGCGCCTTGATCTCGCTGCTGACGCGCACGATTTCCGGAGAACGAACGCTCTGGAAGCTTGCCAGGGCACTCTTGCGCGCCTTGGCGACCGCGAGCTGTCCTTCCAGGGTCGAAACCACCGAGCTCAGGCTCTCCACCGTGCCCGTCGGCGAGACCAGGCCATTGGAGTTCTGGTAATCGACCAGCGCGTCTCGGGTCTGCTGGAACTTGTCTTCCAACAGCGAAACCTGCTGTTCGAGAAAGCGCACCTGCTCTTCCGCCAGCCGCTGTCCCATCAGGTTCATGTGGCGTTCGCCCTCTTCCAGCAGCAGCTGCGCAATCTTGTTGGCTTCCTGCGGGGTAAAGGCTTCGACGTCGATCCGCAATACGCCGGCGTAGTCGTCCAGCTCCACCGATATCCGCGAAAGGAAGTAGTCGTGCAGCTCCTCTAGCGGTGCGTTCTCGTCGCTAAGCGCGCTGAAGAGATCGGCGCCGGAGTTGGCGTAGTGATTGCGGAAATCCGCCTCATCGACGAGCAGTTTCAGCATGTCGACGGAGCGCATGTAATCGCGCAGCAGCAGCATGTCCGCGAGATTGCTGGAAGAGCCGCCGCTCAACAGCGAACTCACGCTCAAGGTCGGCGAAGCGAGCTGGGGGCTTTCCAGTACCACGTTGGTATGAGAGACATAACGGTCGCTGGCCCATAGCGCCCAGTAGAGTGAGACGACGACGATCGCGATGAAGCACACGATCCAGTGGAATGACTTGCGTAACCGGGATGACTTATGGGTATGAGCTGACTTGTTCATGGCCGACCTGTCTTTTTCGGAGTCTTTTTCGGGGTCTTGTTCGGCGTCTGTGTCGTAGGCGCTGTCGTTCGATTACGAGGTTTGGGCGTGGGCCTGGGCTTCGCTTGCGCCTGGAACTGCTGTACATAGCGGCGCGCTTCATGCATGCGCTCGCGGGCTTCTTCCATGCGCCAGCGCAGGGTGTCATCCGGATCGTTGCGAGCGGGATCGTCGCTGGCGATCTGGTAGTCGAGACGCACCTGCTCGAATTCGCGATTGGCCTGCATCAGCGCCTGCTTCGCTTCGGAGAGCGATTGGGGCACGATCGGCGGCGCGGTCTTCTTGCCATCAGTCGCTTCGTGATAAGCGCCGATCGCATCCTCGATATCGTCGAACCATTGCGCCTGCCCTTTCTCCAGCACGATGCCGGCCTCGCAGAACTCCCGCAGGACCCCCTCGCCGTGGGAGACCATGATCAGACTGGCCTTGCCGATACGATCCTTGAATGCCTTCTGAGCCTTGGCCTTGAACGCGCGATCACCGACCGCGGTCGCCTCATCCGAGAGGTAGACATCGAAATCGAAGGCCAGCGACAGGCCGAATGCCAGGCGCGAACGCATCCCCGACGAATAGGTCTTGACCGGCTCGTCGAAGGCACTGCCGATCTCGGCAAAGGCCTCGACCTCCTCGATCACCCGTTCGATTTCTTCCTCCGCCCCGTGGATACGGGCCACGAACTTGACGTTCTGGCGACCGGTCATCGATCCCTGAAAACCGCCGGCCAGACCGATCGGCCAGGAAACCCGACTGTTGCGGATGATGTCGCCGCGATCCGGTGAGTCCATCCCGCCGATCAGCCGCAGCAGGGTCGACTTGCCGGCGCCGTTGCGGCCCAGAAGCCCTACGCTGACACCGGAGGGGATGGTCAGGTTGATGTCCTTGAGCACCCATTGGCTGCCGTGATGATTGTGGTAGCGCTTGTAGAGATTGCGGATCTCGATCATGTGGGCAGATCTCCTAGTGCGCTTTCAGCTGATCGCGAAAACGCAGGTGAAGGACCAGCCCCAGCGAAATCGACGCCAGCGCCCAGAGCCACAGGTAAGTCATATCGATACCGCCGATCGTGTGGTAGCCGGCGAAGAAGTTCAGCCGCATGCTCTCCAGACCGTGCACGATCGGATTCAGCAGCAGATATTCCCGATACTGATGGGGCACGTAGAGCACCGGCAGAATGACCCCGGAAAGCAACAGCAACGGCAGGTTGAGAATGCGTGCGATCTTGCCGATTTCCGGCACCAGATCGCCCAGCACCGACAGCGTCAGCCCGAATCCCCAGCCCAGCGCCCATAGAGACATCCAGTCCATCATCGCGCCGACCGGGTAGTCCGGCATCAGCTCGAACTTGAGCAGGCTGCCGATGGTGATGAACAGGATGAAGATCAGCGACTTGAGCATGCCTTCGAGGAAGCAGCGCACCAGCACCGGATCGATCGGCTTGACCTGGCGATAGGCGAATAGCCCGCGATTGGCCTCGACCGCGCCGATCGAACGCATCATGTTCTCGCGAAACAACATGAAGCCCATCAGCCCGACCACCATCCAGGCGACGTAGTCGGCGCCGGCGATATGCCGGCCGGACATGAATAGCCCGCGTACCGATACCATCACGCCGATGATCGCCAGCGGCTCGAAGATCATCCAGAACCAGCCCATGCGGTCGGCCATGGTCCGAGAAATCGCCTCACGCATGAACATGGCGAACCAGACGCTTCGGGCGACTCGCCAAGGCGACCGCGAAGGCCCCCCTGGAGGTCCTGCGAAACCCGGCCCGGGAAACCCCGGCGGGAAGCCCGGTGGTAAAAGCCCCGATCGTGAAGAATCTATAGCCATGACGGAGTCCCCCCGAAGGTGCCGCGGAAACCCTGTCCCGCAGCAAGGGCGCGGCAGGACCGCGGATCGAGCGCGCTCATAGATCCAGCGCTATTTTGGTGGCCACGGCGACCTGATAGAGGATCTGGGTAATGCTGGTGGCCAGTTCGATGTTGCTGGTCGGCGCCGCGGGCAGAACGATGATTTCGTCGCCGGCACGCATGCGGGTCTGATCGGCCTTGATGACGGCACCATTGCGGTGAACGACCAGCACCTGCCCCTCGTCGGCGCGGGGCGTGAATCCGCCAGCCTGCTGGATGTAGTCCTCGGCGCTCATGCCCGCCGTATAGACCATCGCCTGAGGAATGATGACTTCGCCGCTCAGCAGCACAGAGTCCGAACTCTCGGGGATCGTGATGACGTCGCCATCCTGCAGCCGAATATTGGCGACATTGCCGTCGCGAGCGACGACCAGACGGCCGGTCGGTTTGACCTGAGAGGC
The DNA here is from genome assembly GCF_052645315.1 of Salinicola sp. V024. NCBI lineage: Bacteria > Pseudomonadati > Pseudomonadota > Gammaproteobacteria > Oceanospirillales > Halomonadaceae > Salinicola > Salinicola sp. V024. Next base: position 179,389 of record NZ_JBQXYB010000002.1, on the reverse strand, counting down.
CTTCTGCACGAACCGCTGGATCAGTTCGGCCTGACGAACCTGGATCTCCCCTTCCTTGGCAGTACGCGCCGGATAGCCGAGATAGGTGGTTTCGAGGCGCCGCAGACTGTCCTTCAGCGATTGCGCCTGCTGCTCAGCCACGCTGATGCGGCGGATGGAAACATCCTGGTAGCTGGTCATGCCCTGCGGCACGCTGACCGCGTCGAGGAATTCACCCAGCTTGGCGTCGCGGGGCAACGCGTATCGCGACGGCCCGTAGTAACTTCCTTCCACCTGAACCACGATGGTCTCGTCACGCTGATCGGCGCTGAACATCACTTCATCGCCACGACGAACTTCGGCACTTCGAAAGTCGGCCAGTGGCAGATAACGGGAGATCGGCCCCGAGGAACGACTGCCACGCAGCAGCACGTGCGAGACGCCGGATTTCAAGCGAGCCAGATTGATCACGTCCTGCCCGGTCAGCGCATCGCCAAGCAGTTCGTAGCGATAGCTTTTCTGTACAGCGCCGACGACGCTGATGGCAGGACCGCGCTCCTCGACCACGATGGTGTCGCCGTCGCGAAACTGGGGCCGAGCGATATCGCCGTTGATCAGAAAGTCATAGAGATCGACGGAATCGACGACCTGGCTTCCCCGCTTGATCACGACCTGACGATAGCTGCCCAGGGCCTGATCGATACCGCCCGCCTGATCGAGGAAGTAGAGCACCGAATCATTGGGCGTTCCGGAGTAGCGCCCGGGATTCAAGACGTAACCCGTGACGAAGACCCCCACCGGCTGCACGCCCTGGAGGTTGGTGTAGACGCTGACGTTTTCCGGGTAGACCGACTTGATCGCTCCGCGCACCTTGGCATTGAGCTGGGCGTTGGATATTCCCTGAACCTGCAACGGCCCGATTCGTGGCAGGAAGATGTTGCCCTGAGCATCCACGGCCAGCACGCGATCGATCTCGACCCCGCCCCAGACCCGAATCGTGATCTGGTCGCCGGGCTTGATCAGATAGTCGGCATTGAGGCCATCGGCCATCATGCCGCGGAAGCCGCCGCTGAAAAGATTCTCGCCGAACGGGGGCAGATTCTCGGGGTCGACTACGGCTTGCGACCGAGGATCGACTGATCCATTCGGATCGACGGGGCCATAGGTTCCGCTGTTCCAATCCGCTCTCGGCGAGGCCTCGGCACCCTGGGCATCGTCGGACTGCGAGGTCAACGCCTGGGCCTCCTGGTCGCCGCCAAGCAACGAGCTACTGCTCAGCCCGATCGCCTGCGCGTGAGCAAAGTTGGCGCTCAAGCACGCTACCGCCACCAGGCACACGGCCCGGAAAATCATTGCTGCCCGCTTCATGATGTTTCCCTTTCTCACGTTTTCAGGCCATCGAACGTCGGATTTCGGTAACTGAGATCCGCTTGAATGCCTTTAATGGCACTCAGTGATTCGTTGGCAGATAGGTCGTTCCGGCATCGGGAACGACGGCTTTCGACGGCTTCGTCGAGGACATGTCCGACTGCGCGTCGGCATCGATCCTCAGCGAATGATTTCCGTCACCAATCGCTGCGCATACCATCCCTTTTCCGGCACCAGGCAGGTCACTTCGCCTACCGGCAGACCGGCCGGTGCCGTATTGCGTGTCACGTCGAGGAGCAGGCAGCGCCGACCGCTTGCCGAGAAATAGCGCTCCCGGGCGTGTATCGAGACGTTGGCACCCCAGGGTGAAGTGGCCATCGTGGTGACGCTGCCAGGCGCGGCACGATCGAGAAAGCTGGCGAGCGGACCGCTTACCGGCGTTGCGCCATCCATGGGCATCGCCGCCATCGAGTCACCGTGTTGCTGTGACGTGGCACACCCCGAAACGGCGGCGAGTGCCAACGTCAAAGCCATCCACCGGGTTACGGACTTCCTGCTGATGACCTGCTCTTTTTCCTGTCTCATCGCGACCACCCTTCCCCTCGATTTCTCGCGCGTTATCGCCGAGAACCTAGCCTGATATGTGTCTGTAGCGCCCAACGTCGTTGCCGCCTTTTCCACGTGAACTTCTCTTCCTGACGTGAACTTCTCTTTCTGAAATGTCGAATTCCGGATATTGATGACCGCTAGATAATTCGGTGGCGACGCAGCGCCACGATGAGACGTCTGACGGTTTCCTCGAGATCACAGGCGGAGGTATCGATTTCGATTTCCGGTGACTCGGGAGCTTCGTAAGGTGAGCTGATACCGGTGAACTGCTGAATCTCGCCGCGGCGGGCCTTCCGATAAAGCCCTTTGGGATCCCGGCGCTCGCAAACCGAAAGCGGGGTATTGACGAAGACCTCGATGAACTCGCCGGCTTCGACCATGCGGCGAACCTCGAGACGATCTTCACGAAACGGCGAGATGAACGAGACCAGCGTGAGCATCCCCGAGTCGACCATCAGCTTGGCCACCTCGCCGATGCGCCGAATGTTCTCCTGACGATCCGCATTGCTGAAACCGAGGTCACGGCAAAGACCGTGGCGAACGTTGTCGCCGTCCAGCAGGTAGGTGTTGTGGCCCATGCCGAAGAGCTGCCGCTCCAGCGCATCCGCAACGGTGGATTTGCCTGCGCCGGAGAGCCCGGTGAACCAGATGATGCTCGGCTTCTGACGATTGCGCTCTGCGCGCCGGTGCTTGGTGACGGCCATGTCGTGCCAGACCACATGGCCCGAATTCAGTACGTCGGCCACCATGCCGGCGCCCACGGTCAGGTTGCTCAGCTTGTCGATGAAGATGAAGTTTCCGGTCTCGGGCGAGTGCTGATAGCGATCCAGCACCAGCGGCTCGGCAACCTCGATCTGACAGCGGGCGATGGCGTTGAGCGGCAACGTCTCGGTCGGGTGGTGCTCGAGGGTGTTGACGTCGACCTGATAGAGAAAACGAACGACGCGTCCCGGCACGACGCGCGCGCCGGCCTTGAATTCGTACTCGTGCCCCACTGCCAGTGGCGTCTCGTGCATCCACACCACGTCGGCGACGAAAGCGGTACAGGGCTCGATGTCGCTGTTGGCCGCGACCAGAACGTCCCCGCGCGAGACATCGATCTCATCTTGCAGCGTGAGCGTGACCGACTGCCCCGCATACGCCACGTCCAGATCGCCGTCATTGGTGACGATTCGAGCGACGCTAGAGCGCTTGCCGGAAGGCTCGACTCGAATGTCGGCACCCACCTCGACGGCACCGGCGGCCAACGTCCCGCAGTAGCCGCGGAAGTTGGGATTGGGCCGGTTGACGTACTGCACCGGAAAGCGCAGCTCGTGCAGGCTGCGCGCCGACAGCACCTCGATCTGCTCGAGCTGGGCCAGTAACGGCGGCTCGTCGAACCAGCTCATATGCGGGCTCGAGTTGACCACGTTGTCGCCATCCAGTGCCGATATCGGCAGATAGCGAACGTCGGAAACGCCCAGCTGACTGACGAAGCCGCGGTAGTCGGCAACGATCTCCTGGAATCGCGCCTGGGAGTAGCCGACCAGATCCATCTTGTTGATCGCAATCACGAAATGCCGGATACCGAGCAGATCGCAGATGAAGCTGTGTCGGCGCGTCTGCACCTGCACCCCGAAGCGGGCATCGATCAGAATGACGGCCAGATCGGCGGTAGACGCCCCGGTTGCCATGTTGCGGGTGTACTGCTCATGGCCAGGCGTATCGGCGATGATGAACTTGCGCTTGTCGGTGGAAAAAAACCGATAGGCGACATCGATGGTGATGCCCTGCTCTCTTTCTGCCTGCAGTCCATCGACCAGCAAAGCGAGGTCCAGCTCGCCGCCGAGGTGGCCTCGCGACTTCGAATCACGGGTCAGGGCCGCCAGCTGATCATCGAAGATCATCCTGGAGTCATGCAGCAGCCGCCCGATCAGAGTGGACTTGCCGTCATCGACGCTGCCGCAGGTCATGAAGCGCAGCAGATCCTTGCCCTCGTGAGTCTTACTCTCCGGATGCGCGGCGAGATGCCCTTCGAGGTTGGGGGTGAACCGTGCGGAATGAGGGATCATCAGAAATATCCCTCACGCTTTTTCTTCTCCATCGACCCGGCGCCGTCGTGATCGATGGCACGCCCGGAGCGCTCGCTGGTCCGCGTGAGCAGCATTTCCTGAATGATCGAGGGCAAGGTGGTTGCCCGTGATTCGATCGCGCCGGTCAACGGATAACAGCCCAGCGTGCGAAAGCGTACCCAGCGCTCCTCGGGCACTTCCCCGGCCGCGAGCGGCAATCGACCATCGTCGACCATGAGCAACATGCCGCCACGAACCACGGTGGGACGCGGCGCGGCGTAGTAGAGCGGCACGATCGAGATCGACTCGAGACGGATGTACTGCCAGATATCCAGCTCGGTCCAGTTGGAGAGCGGAAACACCCGGATCGATTCGCCCTGGCTTACCTTGCCGTTGTAGAGATTCCACAGTTCCGGGCGCTGCTGCTTGGGATCCCAGCGATGGTTTCTGTCCCGGAACGAATAGACTCTCTCCTTGGCCCGAGAAGCCTCTTCGTCGCGGCGGGCACCACCGAAAGCGGCGTCGAAGCCGTACTGGTTCAACGCCTGCTTGAGTGCCTGGGTCTTCATCACGTCGGTGTATTTGGCACTGCCGTGATCGAACGGATTGATCCCTGCGGCGCGACCTTCCTCGTTGACATGCTCGATCAGTTCCATACCGACCTGAGCCGCCGTCCGATCGCGGAACTCGATCATCTCGCGGAACTTCCAGGTGGTGTTGACATGCAGTAGCGGGAACGGCGGCGTTCCCGGATAGAACGCCTTACGCGCCAGATGCAGCATCACCGAAGAGTCCTTGCCGATCGAATAGAGCATTACCGGGTTGCGGAACTCCGCAACCACCTCCCGGATGATCTGGATCGACTCCGCCTCGAGTTGCCGAAGGTGCATGTGAGCCCTGTGTGTGAGTTCGCGCATAACGTTCCCGTGCAGCCGATCGAGAGTAACGAAACCCGAGTCCTTGGCCCTGAAACGGACCAGACATCAACGATCGTTGCCTTGATTTGTTGTTTCGAGACTCCTTTTCGGTCAAACGAGACCCTCGAGTCAAATATTAAAATCGCCAAAAGTAAGCTCATGTAAATGTCAAAATTCATTTTCGGGGTGCGTCGAATAAAACATTACACGGGAAGGAATCATGCTAAAAAACGGCGAACTAGTACTTTCAGTAAACCATTGTTTTTATTGATTATATTCGATAGAAACCCCGTCTAGAAAATGCTAATCGGACGTCATTAACGACGTTCAATAAAACCATCAAAGGGAAATGTTAAGCGCCTGAAATCGCTCTCCCTCCTGTTTTTAGAGACAAAGGCGAGGAAATAAATACATCGCCCGCACCGGGAAAAGTGTGAATTTGTTAATACCGTAAACATCGATTTTTCTATGAGAAAAGTTTGCTTACATTTGCCGCATTCACTACTCACCTAACAATTGCGAATGTGATCACGACATGTCTGCTCTTATCATTTCGCTACAGCGCAAAAGCGCTCGCCCACCCTGGTATGCGGTACACTGCGCATTCGATTGCCTAAAGCGGCAGACTTGAGTAGCTTTGGCGCCTTTTCACATTCACGGCGCGTCGGGCCTTCGGCCCAGGAATAGCGATGCCGCAATTCTCTTCGACGACGGACCGCATTGGCTTTTCGTGACCCATGCATAACGATTCGACAGTTCTGCGACCGTCCTCCCCGCGTGTGGCCGGCTACCTCTCCAAGGGCCTGGCACGCTGGCACATCATCCGCTGCCTGCTACCGGAATATTCGCGCCAGGTTCGCCTCAAGCCGGGCAGCCGCCAGCCCGTGGATGCCATTCTCGGTTGGGGACTGAAGCCCACATCGACCCGGGCAAGACGCATGGCAGCCCGCCGCGGCTTGCCCTATGTCGCGATCGAGGATGGCTTCCTGCGCTCGCTGGGGCTGGGCGTCCATTACTCCCAGCCCCACAGCCTGGTCGTGGACTACAGCGGTATCTACTACGATGCGACCCGGCCGTCCGATCTGGAAACACTGCTGGCCGAGGCCGTCTTCGAGACCGAGGAATTGGCACGCGCCAGCCAGGCCATGCAGCGTCTGCGCCGGTGTCGTCTGTCGAAGTACAACCATGCGCCGGATCGGCCCCTGCCGACCTCTGATCGGCCGCGGGTTTTGGTCATCGACCAGACCCGCGACGACGCCTCGATTACCCATGGCATGGCCGATGCCAGCTCGTTCAAGCGCATGCTGGAGAGCGCGATCGCCGATCATCCGGACGCCGAAATCCTGATCAAGACCCACCCCGACGTCATCGCCGGGCGCAAGCAGGGGTATCTGACTCAGGCCTCGACACATCCTCGCTGCCGGTTGATCGGCGACGACATCAACCCGTGGGCGCTGATCGACGCTGTCGACGCGGTCTACGTGGTCACCAGTCAGTTGGGATTCGAAGCGTTGATGGCGGAAAAGCCGGTGCACTGTTTCGGTATGCCGTTCTATGCCGGCTGGGGACTGACCTTCGATGAGCTCCACTGCGAACGCCGCCAGCGACAACGCTCGCTGCCGGAACTCTTCGCCGCGGCCTATCTGCGCTACTGCCGCTATGCCAACCCCTACACCGGTCTGCCCTCGACGCTGGAGGCCACCATCGATCTGATCGCCGATCAGAAGCGCCAGCGCGATCGCCTCGCCGGACGCTGGCTGGCAGTCGGCTTTTCCAGCTGGAAGCGGGCTTTCATTACCGATTTTCTCGGTCCGGCGTCGAGCGTGCGCTTCCTTCAGAGCGACCGGCCGCAGCCCCATGAACTCGAGGGTCGCGACAGTCTGGTGGTGTGGGGCCAGAAGGCCACCGATGAGCTCAAGGCGCTATGCCGTCAGCACGGACTCAAACTGTGGCGAATGGAGGATGGGTTCGTGCGCTCGGTCGGGCTAGGGGTCGACCTGACCCGGCCGCTGTCGCTGGCCTTCGATTCACGCGGGCTCTATTACGACGCCAATCATGAAAGCGATCTCGAACGGCTGCTGACGGAGACGGAATTCGAGCCGGCGCTACTGGCGCGCGCCGAGCGCCTGCGCCGACGCCTGACCGAGCTCAAGCTGTCGAAATACAACGTCCGCGGCAAGACGCTACCCACGCTGCCCGAAGGCGTAGCGGGTTCGCGGCCCATCGTGCTGGTCCCGGGCCAGGTCGAAAGCGACGCCTCGATCGCGCATGGCTCCCCCGAAATCAAGACCAACCAGGCGCTGCTCGAAGCCGTCAGGCACAACCGACCCGATGCGTTCATCATCTACAAGCCCCACCCGGATGTGGTCTCCGGCGCGCGGGTCGGTCTGCTCGACAAGCGTGCCAGCGAACTCTATGACCTCGAGCTGGTTCACTACGACATCATCGATCTGATCGAGCTGGCCGACGAGATCCATACCATGTGTTCGCTGACGGGCTTCGAAGGCTTGATGCGCGAGGTGGATGTGCATACCTACGGCCTCCCCTTCTATGCCGGTTGGGGTCTGACGCAGGATCGGCTATCCTCCCCGCGTCGCCAACGACAGCTGACACTGGATGCCCTGATCGCCGGCGCGCTGCTGATCTATCCGACCTATGTCGATCCTCTGAGCGGCGAATTCTGCAATGCCGACACCGCCGTCGAGCTGATGCAACAGCAACGCGATCAGCGCTCGGGCCTGCCCTTTCGTGTGCGTCTGTATCGTCTGTACCGCAACCTGTTCTCCCAAAGGCAATGAATTGAGTGCTTCGACTTTGAGCAGCGCGCACAAACGCTTTCTGTTGCTGCAAGGTGTCTGCTCGCCGTTTTTCGACCGGCTGGGCGAACAGCTGTTGGCCGCGGGACACGAGGTGATCAAGATCAATTTCACCGTCGGCGACAGCGCTTTCTGGCGTCAGGGCAATACCTACGCCTACCGCGGACAGGCGAAGGACATACCCGAATATCTTTCGCAGATATGGGATCGCCACGAAATTACCGATCAGGTCGTCTTCGGGGACCGTCGCCCGGTGCATCGACGCGCCATTCTGGCCGCGCGGCGCCGGGGTATCCGCAATCACGTCTTCGAGGAAGGTTATTTCCGGCCTTACTGGGTGACGCTGGAGCGCGAAGGCGTCAACGCCCATTCGCTGCTGCCGCGGGATCCGGACTGGTACCGCGAAGCCGGCAGGCGGCTGCCCAGCGCCGGGCGACCCATGGCGTTTCCCAACCAGTTCCACACCCGGGCGCGCCACGATGTGATCTATCATCTGGCGGGGATCGCCAATCCGTTTCTCCACCCGCATTACCGCAACCACGCTTTGGTCACCGCGCCGGTGGAATACGCCGGCTTTCTGCTGCGCAAGATGCGCATGCCGTACCTGAAACGGCGCGACAACGAGCGCGTGAAAGCGCTATTGGACGCCAAACGGCCGTTTTACCTGCTGCCCCTGCAGCTGAAGAGCGATGCCCAGATTCGCTACCATTCCGATTACAAGAACATGCAGGAAGTGATCGGCAAGGTGGCCGCATCGTTCGCCTACCACGCCCCGCGCGATGCCTTCCTGGTAATCAAGAACCATCCCCTCGACATGGGGCTGGCCCAGTACGCGAGCCTGATCGAGGTACTGACGCACGAATACGATCTGGGCGACCGCCTCGTCTATCTCGAAGGCGGCAATCTCGAGGCACTGCTCAAGCACGCCAGCGGACTGGTGACGGTCAACAGCACCGCCGGCAACGTCTCGCTCGGTTTCGACTGCCCGACCCACACGCTGGCCTCGCCGGTCTATGACATGGCCGGCCTGACCCATCAGGGCACGCTGGACGAATTCTGGCACAATGTCCCCAAACCGGACGCGGAACTGTTCCGGGCCTACCGCCGGACCGTTGCCCAGACGGTTCAGATCAACGGCGGGTTTTACTGCCGTCCGGGAATCGACCTGGCGGCGAAAAACGCCCTTCAGGCGTTACAGCGGGAACGCTCCCCCTTACAACAACTCATGGATGAGATCGCGTCATGACCCGAGTCGTCATTACCGGTGCCACCGGTGCCATCGGTCAGGCACTGGCCGCCGTCTACGCGAAGCCGGGTAACCAACTGATCCTGCATGGCCGCCAGCTCGACGTGCTCGAGACCCTGGCGGCCACGTGTCGTCACGCCGGTGCCGAGGTCGAGCTGGATCAGGTCGCACTGGAAGACGACGATGCCCTGTTCGCCTGGCTGGAAACGCTATGCACGCCGACGGTGCCGGATATCGTGATCGTCAATGCCGGCATGAACATCGATATCGGAGAAGATGCCAGCGGCGAAGACTGGGACGACGCCAGCCGCCTGCTCGAAATCAATCTGCGTGTGCCGATGGCTATGGGCAACCACCTCGGCAAACGCATGCGCGCCGCCGGTCACGGCCAGCTGGTGCTGATGAGCTCGCTGGCCGCCTATCACGGCTTGCCGGTGACGCCGAGCTACAGCGCCAGCAAGGCCGGCGTCAAGGCCTACGGCGAAGCGCTGCGCGGCTGGCTGGCGCCGCACGGTGTGGGCGTCAGCGTGGTGATGCCGGGCTACGTCAGCTCGAAGATGTGCGATGAGATGCCCGGCCCCAAGCCGTTTCTTTGGCAGCCCGAGCGCGCCGCCCGGTTCATCGCCCAGGGCATCGAAAGGAATCGCGCCAGGATCAGCTTCCCCTTTCCGCTCAATTTCGGCTGCTGGTGGCTGGCCGTATTACCGGCGGCGATCTCGCAGCGCCTGCTGACGCTGTTCGGTTATGACCACGACCACGGCGACGGAGCGCATCGATGATTCACGGATTCTGGAACGGGTTCTGGGCGGCGATTGCCACGCTGGTGGTGACCAGCCTGTGCGAAATGATATTGAAACCGCGCCCGCAGCCGCTGTGGCAACGCCCGCCAGCCGCGGTTGCCGTGCACCTGGCAACGGCCGCCCTACACTTTACATTCTGGCTTCTGATCGTCCAGCGGCCGTGGTTTGCGCTGGTCATCGCCGCGTCATTGCAGATGGTGGTGATCCAGGTCAACAACACCAAGTCAACATCGTTGCGCGAGCCCTTCCTGTGCCAGGATTTCGAATACTTCATCGACGCCATTCGCCATCCGCGGCTCTATATCCCGTTTTTTGGTGTCGGCTTGACGATTGGCGCCAGCCTGGCCGGCGCCATCGCCATCGGCATCGGTTTCTGGCTCGAGCCGTCGCTCTTCGGTCACGCCGACGCGCCCTGGTCGCTGGCGGGAACGCTGGCGCTGACCGCGGCTGCCGTCGCCGTGCTGAGCTGGCAACTGCCCCGGCTGCCCGCATGCACGCTGGAACCCAACGAGGATCTCGTGCGACTCGGCCTCTATCCCTATCTCTGGGCCTATGGACGCATGACTCGCTTGCCCATCGACCGCGACGACAACGACAGCGCCTTCGCCGCCCCCTGGGATCTGGAATCCGAACCCGTCGATCCCGCTACGCTGCCCAATGTCGTGCTGGTTCAAAGCGAATCTTTCTTCGATCCCCGCGACTGGCACCCGGACATTCGGCGCGAACTGCTGGGTGAATACGATGCGCTGATGGCCGAATCTCTGCAGTCGGGACGCTTCGACGTGCCCGCCTGGGGCGCCAATACCGTGCGCACCGAATGCGCGGTCCTGACCGGATTCACCCCGTCACGGCTCGGCGTGCATCGTTTCAATCCTTACCACCAGCTCTCGAAGCTGCCGGTCAACAATCTCGCCGGCGCCCTCAAACGTCTGGGCTATCGCACGGTTTGTATCCATCCGTATCCCGTCAGTTTCTACCTGCGCGATCGGGTCTACCCTAATCTCGGGTTCGACACCTTCATCGATATCGCCGATTTCGATCTCAGCGAGCGCGACGGTCAGTACACCGGCGATCTGGCGCTGGCAGAGCGGGTTCAGAAACAGTTGGCAACGGCGGACGAAAAACCGCTGTTCATCTTCGTGATCAGCATGGAGAATCACGGCCCGCTCCATCTCGAAACGCCGGACCCGGCCATTGCCGAGCGGTGGGTCGAAGGCGGCGTTACTCCCGGTTGCGAAGAGCTAACGGTTTATCTGAGGCATCTACGCAATACCGATAGTATGCTGGAACGACTCAGGGACTCTCTGCAACAAAACAGCGAGCTGCAGGATAACAACGAGCTTCATAAAAGCAGCCGGCACGGCATTCTGGGTTTCTACGGCGACCATGTGCCGATCATGCCGAAAGTCTACGCACAGCATGGCGAGCCGGATGGTTTCACGAACTATTTCATCTGGCAGACAGCGCCCCGTTCAGGGGATAACGTGCGGATGACGCTCCCAGCCGATAAGCTGGGAACCACAATCTACGACAGAATTATCGACCACGCAGGCAAGCTTGGTGCGAATTGAGAAAGGCGTAGCCCGCGCGCTACGAAGCAAGGAGTCCCAATGACCAAACGCGTTGCCATCATCGGCGCGGCTCACCGTTTTCCGAGCGCCCCGACATCCCAACGTTTCTGGCAAGCGCTCAAGACCGGCGAAGACCTCGTCACCACGGTCGCCGAAGACCGCTGGGGCCTGGAAGCCTATCGTCACCCGGACAAGCAACATCCGGGCACCAGCTATACTTTTGCCGCCGGCAGCCTCGGCGACATTTCCGGCTTCGATGCCGGCTTTTTCGGTATTTCGCCGCGTGAAGCCGCCCAGATGGATCCGCAGCAGCGCATCCTGCTGGAAATGACCTGGGAAGCGATGGAAGACGCCGGCATCCCGCCGCAGGCGCTGCGCGGCAGCCAGTGCGGCGTGTTCCTGGGCATTGCCAGTCTCGATTATTCGTATCGCATGGCCGACGACATGTCGGCGATCGACACCTCGACGGCGACCGGCAATACCTCGAGCATCGCCTCGAACCGGATTTCCTACCTGTTCGACCTGCACGGTCCGAGCATGTCGATGGATACCGCCTGCTCCTCGTCGCTGGTCGCCTTTCACCAGGCCTGCCAGTCGATCCGCAGCGGCGAAACGACGATGGCGCTGGCCGGTGGCATCAGCCTGCACCTGCATCCGTTCGGCTTCATCATCTTCGCCAAGGCCAGCATGCTCTCGCCCACCGGGCGCTGTCAGGTCTTCGACGAAGCCGGTGACGGCTACGTGCGTTCCGAAGGCGGCGGGATCTTCCTGCTCAAGGATTACGACACGGCCGTCGCCGATGGCGATCGCATACTGGCCGTGGTCGCCGGTAGCGGCGTCAACACCGACGGCTACAAGAAGGGGCTGACGGTCCCCAACCCCGACGCCCAGGTCGCGCTGATGAACCAGACCCTGGAACGCGCCGGGCTGACGCCGGACGATATCGACTATCTGGAAGCCCACGGCACCGGCACCGCGGTCGGTGATCCGCTGGAAACCCGCGCCATTGGCGCGGCTATCGGCCAGAAGCGCAAGACGCCGCTGCCGATCGGTTCGGTGAAGAGCAACCTCGGTCACCTGGAAACCGCCTCCGGCGTTGCCGGCCTGGCCAAGGCGCTGTATGCCCTGCGCGAGCGCGAAGTCCCGGCCACCATCGGCATTCGCAAGGTCAATCCGCGGATCGACCTCGAAGGCTGGAATCTCGACATCGTCGACAAGCCGCGCAAGCTGAAGGCCGAAGGCCAGCTGACCATCGGCATCAACTCGTTCGGTTTCGGCGGCGCCAATGCGCACGTCATCCTACAGTCTGCGCTCGAAACGCCGGCATCCGAGGCCGTCGATGCACCCGTGCGTCGACTGCCGCTGTGCCTGAGCGCGCGCAGCCCGGAAGCCCTGCGCGAGTTCGCGGCACGCCTCAGCGACAACCTGACCGCGGGCGGCGTGTCGCTCTACGACACCGCCTACAGCCTGGCTTTCCGTCGCGAGAGCCATCCCCACGCCGCAGTGCTGTTGATCGACAACGCCGCCGATGCGATTACCCGGCTGGACGCCCTGGCTGCCGCCGAGAGCGTGCCCGGTTCCGCCGTCGGCGAGCGGGTCGATACCGGCTACGGCCCGGTATTCGTCTACGACGGCAACGGCTGCCAGTGGGAAGCGATGGGCCGCACGCTGCTGAGTGAATCGGCGGTGTTCGCCGCCGCCGTCGACGAAGTCGACGCGCTGTTCGTCAGATATGCCGACTTCTCGCTGCGTGCCGAGCTGGACGGTTCCAATCAACAGAATTCGACCGACGGTGACGAGCGGCTGGCTCGCACCGAGATCGCCCAACCGGCATTGTTCGCGCTGCAGGTCGGCGTGACCCGTGTGCTCGCAGCCGAAGGCGTGCATCCCGCCGCCGTGACCGGCCACAGCGTGGGTGAAGTTGCGGCGGCCTGGGCCTGTGGCGCCCTGACACTCGCCGAAGCGGTCAGCGTCATCTATCACCGCAGCGCGTGTCAGGGGCGTACCCGTGGCAGTGGCGAAATGACCGCCGTCGGCCTCGGCGCCGAAGCGATGCAGGCATGGCTGAAAGACCCCGCGCATGCCGAGGTCGTGATCGCCGGCGTCAATGGCCCCAAGGGCGTGACCTTGGCCGGCCCGACGAAAGCGCTGGAGCGTCTGGAATCGGCGCTTTCCGGCGAGCGTATCTTCGCCAAGCGCCTGGCGCTGGATTACGCCTTCCACAGCCCCGCCATGGATTCGATCCGCCAGGACGTCATCGACGCGCTGGCGCATCTGGCACCCCGCGACGCCCGCATTCCGTTCCTTTCTACCGTGGCCGGCAAGGCGCTGGCGGGCAGCGAACTGGGTGCGGAATACTGGTGGCTCAATATCCGCGAGCCGGTCCAGTTCGCGCCGGCGATCGATTCATTGATCGACTCCGGTGCCCGCGCCTTCATCGAGATCGGCGCCCAGCCGATCCTGCGGCGTTACCTGACCGATGCGCTCACCGCGCAATCCGTTACCGGCAAGGTCATCGCCACGCTGAGCCGCGACAACGACGGCGCCAGCGCCATGGAGTCCAGCCTGGCCAGTTTGCTGGTCAGCGGCGCCGTTTCTCCCGGGGCGTGGTTCCCGGTCATCGGGCACTTCGTCGACCTGCCGCACTACCCATGGCAGCGTGAGCGTTACTGGGTCAAGACGACTGGCGACTCCCAGGGCCTGATGGCGCGGCACTACGAACATCCGTTGCTGGGCTATCGTCTGCCACGTCAAGGCATGGCGTGGGAAAGCCAGCTCGATACTCGCCGCCTTCCGTGGCTTGCTGATCACCGCGTCGGCGACGCCACGGTGTTCCCGGGGGCCGGCTTCGCCGAACTCGCGCTCGCCGCGGCAGCGGCCGCCAAGGCGTCACCGTTGCTGGATATCGAAGCGCTGGAAATCCTCAGCCCGCTGCTGCTGGATGCCACCCATGGCAAGAAGATGCAGGTGGAAATTCAGGACGCCGACGGCACCCTGACCATGAAGACCCGCGAGCCGGCGAGCGACGACGCCTGGACGCTCAACGCCCGCGCCCGCATCGCCGTGCAGACCCGTGGCCTGCTGCTGACACGTCGCGGCACGCCGTTGCCGAGCCGGCCGGCGGACGTCACGCGAGCGCAGCATCTGGCGATGGCCGCTCACGTCGGGCTGGAATACGGCCCCGGCTTCCAGGCGATCAGCGAGGTCTGGATCGAACGAGATCGTGCCATGGCTCGCATCGATCTCCCTTCGGCGATTGCCGAGGATCAGCGCGACTGCCTGCTGGCGCCGGGTATCCTCGACAGCGCTTTTCAGCTTTTCATCCCGCTGCTGGCCGATGAACTCGCCAAAGCCGGCGGCCTGGCTTTCGTGCCGGTGCGTCTGGAACGCCTGCAGCTCCAGGTCGATGCCGCGCCGCCGGCGTCGATGGAAGTCCGCCTGACCAGCCGCGCCCCGCACTCGTTGTGCGCCGACGTGGCGCTGTTCGACGCCGCCGGCAATGCCGTGGCGGTGGTCGAAGGCGCGCGTTTTAAGGCCGCCCGACTGCGTCACGCCGTTCAGCATCGCTTGAGCTACCTCGATCATCGCCTGGTGCCGGCACCGCGCGAAGCCGCCGCGCTGCCGCTGGACGAGGCCACCGCCGAGCTGGCGCTGGCTCAACTGGTCGACAACTATCGTCGCGTGACCGAAAGCCGCTATGGCAATGAAGTCGAGCCGCTACTGGAAACGCTGGTTTCCGCATTTCTCGACGAGGCGCTGCGGGGCTACGCCGATAGCGACGGGCAACTGCTCGCCGGGCGTTTTGATGCCGGAGCGACCGAAGCCCGCCAGCGCCGTCATGCGCTGATCGAGCTGGCGCTGGCCACCGGCATCGTGTCGGAAACGCCGGCCGGCTGGCAGCTGCAGGAAACCCCGGATATCGACGCGCCGACGGTCTGGAATCTGCTGATCCGGGACTACCCGGACTACGCCGCGCTGACCCACAGCATCGGCCGCTTCGGTCTCCATCTGACGGACTGGCTCGAAGAGCGCCTCGACGATCATTTTGATAGCCGGGCCACGCTGGCGCTGGACGCGCCGCGCCTGACCCGACTGGTGCAAACCGCCGTCGGCGAGCGCGGCTGGCACGCGCTGGCTGAGACCTGGCTGGCGCAATACGCCATGTCGCTCGAGCTGCTGCCGCCCCATCAGCGTCTGATCATGCTCGAAGCCTCGGCGCTGCGTCCGCAGCTCGGCGAACGACTGATGAGCGGTCTTCCAGGCGATCGTGCCCAGTATCGTTTCGTCGCGCTGCGAGACAGCGCGCTGAGCGATGCGGAGTCTCTGGCCGAACACGATCCGCGCGTCGACCTGCTGACGCCCGGTGCCGCCGCGCCAGAGATCGGCGCCAACGTCGCGCTGGTAACGCTGGATGGCACCCAGGGCGAGATCGACACACTGCTGCAGTGGCTACCGCCACAGCTGGCCGAGGACGCCCAGATCGCGATTCTGGCGCTGGGGGACACCGACTGGCAGTCGTTCCTGTCGCTGCCGATGGAACCCCAGTCGCGCCCGGCTGATCTCGAAAGCGTCATCCAGCAGCTGAACGTGCTGGGCTATCGTCAGGTCGAGCGGCATACGCTGGAAAACGAACAGGGCGGCCTGCAGCTGCTGACCGCCCAGGCGCCGCTGGCGGCCGAGGAAACACGGTCCGACACTGGCGCTGCCGGGCACACCGAAGCCCAGTCCTCCGAACAGTGGCTGGTGATCAGCGACGATGCCTCAGCGTGGCTCGCCGCCGCACTGGTGACACGTTTCGGCTCGCTGGACGAACCGGTACTGCACCTGGCCGGTAGTGAACTGGCCCCCGGGGATCTGTTGCCGTTGGCGCTGGAGAGCATCAGCCCGAGCCAGATCGTCGACCTGCGTGGGCTGGCAACCGCAGCGGAAGATCGCTGCGTGCTGGCCGCCCAGTGGCTGCAGACGCTGGAATCGGCAGGAAGTGACGCCGCGCTGTGGTGGATCACCCTGGGCGTGGGAGCGCATTTTTCTACACTGCCCGGTGCCGCAGTCAATTCGCTTACCCTGCCCGGTGCCGCAGTCGATTCGTCTTCACTACCCGAGCTCTCCAAGCCGTCCGACACCACTGCGGATGCTGCGCTCTCTACGCTGCCCGAAGATGCAGCACTTTCCATGCTCCCCGAAGATGCAGCGCTATGGGGTTTCGGTCGTTCGCTACAGAACGAGGCGGGCAATCGTCAGGTACGGCTGCTGGATCTTCCCTTCTCGAGCCGGAATTCGCTTCCCCACGAGGTGCTGGATGCGCTGCTGTTCGAGCTCAGCGCACCCGACGCCGAAACCGAGATCGTGCTGGATACCGACGGTCAGCGCTGGGTACCCAGGCTGGGTCTGGCAGCGGCGCCCGGCACGCCGGTCGGCACCGAAGAACCTGCCAGCGATCGCGCCGTCAGCCTCGGCTTCGAACTGCCGGGCCAGCTGCGCCATCTGCGCTGGCAGCCGCATGATCTACCCGCCCCGCAGCCCGGGCAGGTCGAGATCGCGGTCAAGGCCACCGGGCTCAACTTCCGCGACGTCATGTACGCGCTCGGCCTGCTCTCCGACGAAGCGATCGAGAACGGCTTCGCCGGGCCCACCCTGGGTCTGGAGTTCGCCGGTGAAGTGATCAGCGTCGGCGACCCGAACGGCTCGCTGCGCCCCGGCGACGCGGTGGTCGGCTTCGGCCCGGCCAGCTTCAGCGACCGGCTGATCGCCGACGTCAACGCCGTCGCGCCGATCCCCGCCGAGATCGGCTACGCCGCCGCAGCGACGATCCCGACGACCTTCTTCACCGTCTATTACTCGCTCAAGCATCTGGCCCGCGTGCAGCCCGGCGAACGGTTGCTGATTCATGGCGCCGCCGGCGGCGTCGGTCTGGCCGCGATTCAGGTCGGCCGCTGGCTGGGCGCCGAGATCTACGCCACCGTCGGCTCGCCAGAAAAACAGGACTTCCTGCGCCTGCTGGGCGTCGAGCGCATCTACGACTCGCGCAGCCTGACATTCGCCGAAGAGATTCTTCACGATAACGTCATTGAACGACAGGCCCTGGAGAACGGCGGCAACGGCCGAGGTACCGGCGTTGATGGCGTGGACGTCGTGCTGAACTCACTGGCAGGAGAAGCGATCAATCAGAACCTGCGGGTGCTCAAGCCGTTCGGTCGTTTCATCGAGCTCGGCAAGCGTGACTTCTACGAGAACACCAAGGTCGGCCTGCGCCCGTTCCGCAACAACCTGAGCTACTTCGGCGTCGACTCCGACCAGCTGATGAGCGAGCTGCCCGAGCTGACCGGTGAGCTGTTCGCCGAGATGATGGCGCTGTTCGCCGACGGCACGCTGTCGCCGCTGCCGTACATCGCCTTTGGCAGCGACCGGGTAGTCGAGGCCTTCCGCTACATGCAGCAGGCCCGCCAGATCGGCAAGGTCGTCGTCACCTACGAACGCCCGCCGCAGATGGCCGCTGCCGCGCCTAAAGACATTCCGCTGACGCTGGACGCTGCGGGCACCTACGTGGTGACCGGTGGTCTCGGCGGGTTCGGGCTGGCGACGGCCGAATGGCTGGCCGCCAAGGGCGCCCGCCAACTGCTGCTGCTGAGCCGCCGTGGTGCGACCACCGAGGAAGCCAAAAGCGGCGTAGCGCGGCTCGAAGCGCTCGGCGTCACGGTCGCGGTCCGCGCCTGCGACGTGACCGATGCCCAGGCGCTCGAGCACGTGCTGGAAGACGCGCGTCAGACCCTTGGGCCGATTCGTGGCATCGTGCATGCGGCGACCGTCATCGACGATGGCCTGATCCGCAATCTCGACGAATCGCGCATTCGTCACGCCATGGCACCCAAGCTCGAAGGCGCGCGTCATCTGGATACGCTGACGGCAAGCGATGCGCTCGAATTCTTCGTCGTCTACTCCTCCGCCACTACCTTGTTCGGCAATCCTGGCCAGGCGAGCTACGTGGCCGCCAACCACTGGCTGGAAGCATTCACCGCCAATCGTCGCGCCCGAGGTCGACCGGCAACGGTGGTCCGTTGGGGCGCGATCGAGGACGTCGGCTTCCTGGCCCGCAATACCCAGACCCGCGACAGCCTGCAGGAGCGTCTTGGCGGTCAGGCACTGACCTCCGCCGACGCGCTGGGCGTTCTCGAGCGTATGCTGGTGGCCGACGTGGCCTCGCTCGGTGTTCTCGAGCTCGACTGGCACGCCCTGGCGCGCTTCCTGCCCACCGCGGAAGCGCCGCGCTATCGCGAGATCGCCCGCACGGCCAAGGACGATGGCAGTCAGGAAGGCGACGACGACCTGCAGCAGCTGCTGGCCAGTCTGGCGCCGGAAGCGCTCTACGCCACCCTGATCGATGTGCTCAGCAAGGAACTCGCCAAGATTCTGCTGATCGACGAGGAGAAGATCGATATCCACAAATCCGTCTATGACATGGGCTTCGACTCGCTGATGGGGGTCGAACTCGTCACCGCACTGGAAGCCCGCCTGGGCATCCAGGTTCCGGTGATGGTGCTCAGTGAAGCTGGTACGCTGGCCAAGCTGTGCGATTACCTGATGGGCAAACTGCGCGGCGATGATACGGAATCCGACAGCGACGAGGATGCGCTCAGCGGTCTGGCCGCTCAGCACGGCGTCGAAGTGCTTCAGAACGGTGTCCAAGTGCTTCAGAACGGCCATGGATCACAGGAAGACGGCGGGGCAAAATCGTGAGCCAATCCCGCGACGCGCTGAAACAGCGCCTGCTGCAGGAGGCGCGCCAGCGCCGCCAGCAGCGCCCCGAAGGCGACACCGCCCCCAAATCGGCGACTGCTGGCGTTGACGAGCGCTTCACTCGCTTCGATCGGCATCCGGGCTATCAGCAGCTCAAGATGATGCGCGAAGGCGGCCAGCGGCTCGGCATTCCCGACCCGTTCTTCAAGGTCCACGAAAGTACCGCCGGGGCGACCACCGTGATCGGCGGGCGCGAATGCATCAATTTCGCCAGCTACAACTATCTCGGCCTGGCCCACCACCCGGCGGTGATTCAGGCCGGCATCGATGCCCTGCAGCGCTACGGCAGTTCGGTATCCGCCAGCAGGCCGGTATCCGGCGAACGCCCGATCCACCACGAGCTGGAACAGGCCATCGCCGAGACCTACGAGGTCGAGGCGTCGGTGGTCTTCGTCAGCGGCCACGCCACCAACGTGTCGACGCTGGGCTACCTGCTCGGCCCCAAGGACCTGCTGCTTCACGACGAATACATCCATAACAGCACCGTGGTCGGCGCGCAGCTATCCGGCGCCCGCCGCATGAGCTTCGCGCACAACGACCCGGCCGCGCTCGAGAACCTGCTGGCGCGCCATCGCCGCCAATTCGAGCGCGTGCTGGTGGTGATCGAGGGGCTCTACAGCATGGACGGCGACGCCCCGGACCTGAAGCGCTTCGTCGAGATCAAGCAGCGCCACCAGGCCTGGCTGATGGTGGATGAAGCCCACTCCTTCGCCGTAATGGGCGATCAGGGCCTGGGACTCCGGGAATACTGCGGCGTGCCATCGACGGACGTCGATATCTGGATGGGTACGCTCTCGAAGACACTTTCCGGCTGCGGCGGCTACATCGCCGGCTGTCGGGAACTGGTGGAAATGCTGCGCTACTTCGCCCCGGGCTTCCTCTACAGCGTGGGCATGCCCGCCCAGGTCGCCGGACCCTCGCTAGCCGCCCTGCAGGTCATGAAGGATGAACCCGAGCGCCTGAGGCGGCTGCACGACATCTCGCGCTACTTCCTGCAGCAGGCCAAGGTCAAAGGGTTCGACATCGGCGAGAGCATCGGTGTCGCGGTGGTGCCGGTGATCGTCGGTAGCTCCGTGCTCGCCGCCGGGCTGTCGGACGCCCTGCTCAAGCACGACATCAACGTCCAGCCGATTCTTCACCCCGCCGTGCCCGAGAAAAGCGCGCGCCTGCGCTTCTTCCTCAATTGCGACCACACTCGCGAGCAGATCGACCAGACGCTCGACGTGCTGGAGACCGAGTGGAAAGCGCGAACTGGCTGACGCCAAGCTACCGGCAGAGCGAGAACGAAAACGGCCTTGTTATCCGAATGGATGACAAGGCCGTTTTGTTGCTGAAGTCGCGCCTGAAAACTCGACGCGCCAGCTACCGCTTGTCCTGCAATCGTTCTTCTTGATATCCGCTCATTTAAGACCTCCCTACCAGCGCTGCAAACCAGGAACGCCGTCTCCTCGTTTCACCGACGGGTAACATCTCGGCCGCGCGCTTGGCCTGAATTGGCTCTGGACGAACCGACTCGGAAAGCGTCGGCTCTGATTGCGTCAAATCTATCTGAACTGGCTCTGGATGAACCGATTCGGGATGATCCGGCGCGGCCTGGACTGATCGGGACGGGAGTTGCCCTTCGAAGGCGACAGGCTGAATCGCCGCCGGTGCGGGAGCCGGCGCTTCGTCGCTGGCCACGACGGCGTGGCGGGTGCCTCTCAGGAAGGCGACGGCGCGGTCGCGATCCGGCGTTTCCAGTAGCTCCTTGATCATCGATACGGCGAGTTTCGCCCTGTTGAGAATCGCGCGCCGATCATCGCGGATGATACTGTCGATATCGTTCGCTTCCAGGAAGCTGCGGCGGGCCAGATCGTAATCCTGAAATGGATGTTCGGGCCAGAAGAAACGGTGGCGCACGGTCACGTTCCGGTGCGATCGGTAACCCGGTCGATTCAGCTTCAACTGCTTTCTCTGGGAGGGTCTGCCACGCAGCATCATCGCCATGTATTCGTCCTCTGAACGATACATTCGATGAATGACATAGGCACTCATGGGGCGAATGGCAGCGCGATTTGCCAGCTCAGGCTGCTTTTCGTCGAAAACCATCGGCTCGCCATCCGCGCCAACCGGCACCACCGATTTTCCAAAAATCGGATGATGAACCCGCACGTGCTTTATCTCGACACCGTCGAGCGGAATCAGCGTCTTCAAATGCGAAGACAACTCGTAGCCTGCGCCTCGTTGAAGGGGCGTAAACGGCGCGTGCTGGCCCAGTTCACAGTGCCACAGGTGGCAGATAGGCGCCGGCTTCTGGTCACCAGACGTTCGAGCCACGAAGCGATCAACGGGCGTAGCGAAGTCGTCGGGCGTCCAGAATTCATCGATATCCAGAAACAGCAGCCAATCCATGCCCTGCTGCCGGGACCGGTCGAGCTCCCTGGCGTAGGCAATGGTCTGCAATTTGCTACTAACGCCGGGATCGCAGAGATCGACCCAATCGATGAACTCGAACGTCACCTGAGGATGTGACTGATTGATTTTTTCAAGTACCGCGGCCGAAGCATCCGAAGTCCGATTGATATAGACATGGATAAAATCGAACCCGAAATGCAGGTGATGGAAGACCCATTCCGCCAGATATGGGCCTTCATCCTTGGCAACGGCGCAAACTTTGAAAAGCGGTTTCATGAATGGATCCCTCAAGCGCCACGGCGCTTGGCTGTTATTAAAACGATGCTGAATATCGACGATTAACATGAGCCGGATTCGGGGGGCCGAAACAGCTTTGGATTCGGGAAAAGCGCAAAGCAGCATCGCGGAACATCAAATAACCAGCAAGATGGTTTCTCTAGCACTTATTCTCCGGCTCAAAATAAGCTCGTTGATTAATCGACTTGTAATATTCTTCGCGCCTGAATCAGCTCGACAGCTTCACGGTCTGCGCTTGCCCCAACACCTAGCCCGGAAACAAAAAAAGCCACCCGAAGGTGGCTTTGTTTTAAAACGAATGAAATTTGTGCGAAATCTAGATTCGTCTTTGCTCGATCACGTGCCAGGAGGACTGCCCCCCCTTGGCGGCAGCCCTGGCGTCTTCCTGACGACGCATACGCTGAAGCACGCGATACTGCAGGCGATTGAAATAACCGAACCCTAGCCCCGGCAACGGCAGAAACGGATTGGTCCGGCTCATGCCCCAAAGCGCCAGTCTCGAGCTTCCTGGCTCGGCATTGCCTCTGGCGTGAACACCGAAAGTGTTGGCGATCAACAGAGTATTGGCTTTGACCCGGAACGGCTGCGGCCCGGAAACCCCCAGCCGTTCGGCTTCCTCCTGGCTCACCCGGAATGAGCCGCGCGCCGTATAACGGTCCGCGTGTTCCTTGGCTCGCAGGCTCATCTGGTATTCCCACTTCAACCGCTCACGATGCGGGTGATTGGAACCGGGCACGAAAACGAATGGACCATTCTCGTCGGTCACGTCTTCGAGATAGAGCCAGAACTTCATCGTCGGCTGAAAGGTGTCGACGTGCAGATTCTTCTGCGGGTCGCGCTCCGTCACGCTATCCCGACTGCCGTTGTGCACATTCTCGATATGGCAGATCGGCAGGCGCGCATGCCCGGCGCAGTAGCGGAACAGCCGCTTCAATTTGGAGTCTTCCAGTACCGCCTTGACCATCGGTAGTTGATCGACGACTTCTGGCGCCAGCAGAATCCGATGCGTGTTGGTGTCACCCTGGCAGCACTCGCGAATTTCGCCCTCGAAAGCGCCAATTTCCTGGATCAGAGCCTGAAACTGCTGCTCGGGCAGATAGTTTTCCTTGAGCACATAGCCGTACTGTCGGAAATGCGCGCGATCCGCTTTGGGTACGCCAGGTGCGAACCACGCCATACGAAGGCGGGAAAGCCAATACGCGGACCATACCCGACCGGCGTGCAGACCGTAGCGGTTCAACCGCTCACTACCGATGATGGGGTTGGCCTTGAACGATTTCGCCCCGGTGAAAAGTTCACCGAGCCAGAGCGGATATCGAGTCCAGAATTTCATGCCGTGTAGCCTCTCACTGTTGAAGCCAGTATCGCCAAGCTACCCTTTGGTCCGTTGCCACCAGAATTCCTGCGCCTGCACCGTATTGCCGATGTCGGCAGCCGTCTTGCCTGCGGCTTTCGCCATACGCTCGGTATCGCTCGGGTAGTCCAACAGGCGCTCCAGCGCCGACTGCCAGGCCAGCGGGTCATCTTCGACCAACAGGCCATCTTCCCCATCAGTCACAACGTCGGAGTATGGGGGACGGGCACTGTAGATACCCACCCCACCCATGACCGCGATATCCAACACCTTGATCCAGGACTTGCCCCGATTGAAAGCCGAGGGCCACAAAGGCGCGAGGCCGATATGTAATCGCCGCCCTCGCTGATAGTCGAGGAACTCGCGCCATTTCAGCGCCGTCGGACACTCGACTCGCTCCAGCGCCTTGAGCGAATCGGGCGTATTGTCACCCAGCATGATCTCGAAATCGCTCTGTGGATAGTGTCCATGAACGGCCTGGATCGCGGATGTGATCGCCTCCAGATCGCCGATATGCGCACGCGTGCCATGAAACCCGATATCGCGGCGAATGCGCTTGTGATGGTCGAGGTCCGGCAATTCGGAAATCAACGACGGTGTCAGCACCGATACGCGAGAATGGTGGTGTCGCGTCACGGTTGCCAGCGCCTCGCTACAGACGACCACCTCATCCGCCAGCGCAAAAAGCCTGGGCTGAATATTGCAGACCAGATCGCGCATGCGTAGGCGATACTCTTCGGGCACGGAAAGATCCCGCGCCGCGGCCAGCAGATCGTCATCGAGCAGATAATAGATCTCGCCGAACCAGTCGCGATGCCGCTCCAGCCAGCCCAGCCAAGGCTCCTTGAGCGAGCGCGTAACCAGCACGTTCGCGCGATGCCAGGCATATCCTTGCCAGGGCCAGTAGCGCCACGGCGAGATTTCGCGGGTATCGACGTAGGCGCTTCGATAGCCACGAGACGCCAACCACTTCGCAACATGGCTGAAATAGATATCTTCCGTCGGATGCGCGCCGTCGCTCAACACCAGCCACCGACACGGTAAATACGGCTTCAAACCAGGCCCTCGAGTGACGCAACGGCCTGATCGCGATCAGCGCAGCGAGAAATCTTCATAGCTCATCGTGAGATTAGGATTATAAGCCGGGTCCTGCTGAAGTGCCTCGCGCCAATGGCGGCGCATGTAATCCACCTCGCGCTTGGCGCGCGCTTGCTTGACCGGATTGTCGTCGGCCCCGCGAGAGATCGATTCGTGATGATAAAGCTCGGCGAACGGCGTCCACAGATTGCGATAGCCCTTCTCGCGGACCTTCAAACAGAAATCGACATCGTTGTAGGCGACCGTGAGATCGCGTTCGTTGAGTCCATCGACCTCATCGTAGACCTCACGCCGCACCAGCAGACAGGCCGCCGTCACCGCCGACAGGTTCTGGACCAGGCTCAACCGGTTCTGATAGCCAGGATGCGCTCTCGGGAAAAACCGATGGGCATGGCCGGCGATACCCCCCAAACCGAGGATCACGCCGCCATGCTGCACGCTGTCGTTGGGGTAATAGAGCTTGGCACCCACGCAGCCGATATCCGGTCGGCAGACATGGCCGACCATCTCGGTCAGCCAGTCGGGGTTGATGGGTTCGATGTCGTTGTTGACCAGCCCGATGATCGATCCCTTGGCATGCCGCACGCCGAAGTTGTTGATGGCGGAGTAATTGAACGGCTTGTCGTAGCGTAATACGCGAACACGCGGGTCGTTCTCGATGGCCTCCATGTAGGCCAGCGTTTCCACGCAGGTGGAGCCGTTATCGAGAATGATTACCTCGTAGTGGGGATAACTCGTCAGGGCCAGCAGCGTATCCACGCACGGCTTGAGAATCTCGACACGGTCTCGCGTCGGCACCAGCAGGCTAACCAGCGGCGCGGGTTCAGGGACCGACCAGGCGATTCGACAGCCCTTGTCCCCGGCCGGGCTGACCATCGCCTGAGGATCCACGCTTTC
The DNA here is from genome assembly GCF_052645315.1 of Salinicola sp. V024. Classification (NCBI taxonomy): domain Bacteria; kingdom Pseudomonadati; phylum Pseudomonadota; class Gammaproteobacteria; order Oceanospirillales; family Halomonadaceae; genus Salinicola; species Salinicola sp. V024. The sequence goes on along the minus strand of NZ_JBQXYB010000002.1, from coordinate 154,198 downwards.
GACGTAGGCCGAAATGGCTTCACGGCTCTCGTCGATGCGCCGCTCCGGCGAAACCCGGTTGGCTTCGGCGTTGTGGTAGATCACGAACGGCACGTGATGAATTCTGGTCTCGTCCACGCCAACGATCAGCTCCAGCAGCAGTCGATGCAGCTCGAGACCGCCTTCGCGCGAGAATACCTGCAAGCGTGATTCGAGCTGATCCTTCGCAAAGGCGGCGGCATGGCCGATGTAATTCGTGGCCAGCAGAAAATCGAGATTCCAGTGCGGTTTGAAGTTGGGCGCCGTCCGCTGACCGCTGGCGTCGATGATATCTTCATCGCCGTAGATGAGCGCCGCATCCGGTGTTATCTGGCAGTGGTTGGCAATATGGAAAAGCGAGTTAAGCCCCAATCGATCGCCAACGCGCACGAACATGACGTAGTGACAGGACTCGCCGTTCGGATCGCAGGCCATCTTGACTGCCTCGCCCACACCACCGGTGACTCGGCGGATTCTGCCGTCTCGAGCCACCACGCGTTCTGCCCATGTCTGACCATCGTGCGCCTCGAGTAGAGACTCCGCGAGGTAAAGATGCCAGTGGGGATAACGCTGCTCGGTTATCGAGCGAACCGACTCGAGCAACTGATGATGGTCCCCCGCCGCCAGGGCTTCTTTACCGCTGGGTATCAGAACGACGGCAAGCTCGATCGGATTCTGAAACTGCGCCTGTTGCCGGGCGACCTTGTTCGCCGAAGGCTCCCGCAGAATTTCGATATGTTCCTGCCAGTACTCGTAGCTGGTTTCCGGTGCGCAATGAATGAACGTCGCTTCGTAGTAGGCGCCCATCAGCTTTTTCCAGCTGATGCCCTCTTCCTTGCCTTCCTGTTTGAGCGAGCGGACGATCGCTTTCTCGTCGACTTCGTGGAAACGCTTATCGGCGTACGCCAACCGATTGATCATGCGGCCATAGGCGAACCGCGGCGTCAGCCAGACGAAGTTGAAATGCTCGATCCGGAACTGGCCCTGCTGGCCGACGAGTGGCTCGAGCCGAATGCGCTTCGTCCCGTAAGGCACGAAGCAGACACGCTTGGAGACCTTGCCGCGCCGAATGACCAGAAAAATACTGTGGCGCCGTTCGAAACCGCGCCCAAGGTCAAATGTGATGCAAGCCGCGGCCGATCTTTGATCGTGAGTGATCCCCAGCTCGATCATGTTCCAGCCTGCAGTCGGCCGATCCCCAAGCAGAATGAAATTGCCTTCGCCTTCGCCGACGCGCCAATCGTAGTCGGCGCTTTCGGGGGTATCGTTATCGACGACCGGACGCATCTGCCCCATGGGCATCAGCCCGGGGCGGGTCCTGAAACGGGGATAGCGCAGTCTGAACTGGCGCGATCGGATAGCCATACGACGATCGGGTTTCATGGGGCATCACCTCCGTGCCGATGTTGCTGAGCATGTCGCTCGGTGGCATAGCGTTGATAGAGATTTTCCCAGCGTTCCCAAGGCGGATTGGCCGTCGCAGCATCGGCGACGACGCGTTTCTTTTCGATCTTTTGCAGTGCTTCCGAATCCAGTGACGCGATTTTCTGTCTCAACGACGTTTCGAACGAGAAGTCGGTGATCGGCGGACGAATCGCGAACCTGGCCGTCGTCTGCATGATGAGAAAGTCCGGCTTGAACTCCTCGATCAGCGTTACATCCAGATTGCCGGCGGTGTGTACGAAGATCACTCGGGCAAAGATTCGCGAAAGATAATTGAACAGCCCGGCACTAGAAGATGCCCCGCAAAGCAGCAGAACGCCGTCGTCGAGCGGGTCGTCGTTGTCGAAAATGGCGAGACGGCCAAAATTGGGTATGGCGTTATCGTAGACCTTAAGGCGCTGATTCGAGAACGTCTTGAGAATCTTCACCGGCTGCAGAACGGGCGGCTCGAGCTTGCCGCCGAGATCCCCCTTGTGCGAGACCTCGCGGTAGCGGTCTTTTTCGAACCGCTTTTCGAGCGCCTTGCGATCGATACCCAACGATACCGCCAGCTCGACCGATGTCTTCATCGCCGCCTTGTGAGTCCAATGGGTATCGGTTCGATAGAAGCTCTCATCGCCGAGCGCCTTCAAGACGTCGACCGGATACAGCGTCGTGCTAGACGCCAGCTGCAGGATCTGGTCGATCGCGGTACGGCTTGCCCGGGGCGTCCCGTAGGCCTCTTCCAGCACCGTCTCCTTGGAAGGCGTGACCAGAACCCGGCACTCCGCCTCGTGCGTCTTGGCAATCGCCTCCAGCGCATGGAAATAGGCTCTCCAGCTCTGCAGGCCGGCTGGCGTCAACAGCAGGTTGCCGCGGTGCTGCTCCAGGCTGAGGTTGGTATCCGCCCGCAGAAAGAGCCAGTCGTTCTTGCCGATCAGCACCTTCTCGGATTCCTGCGGCGCCTGCGCTTTCGTTCGGATTTTCAGCGTCTGCAACGGCCAGCGCTGGTGCCCGAGCTCTAGCTCGAGTTCACAGTGGTTGATACCCAACGGCAAAAAGAATTGAAAACCGCACTGCAGTTGCGGGTGATCCTCCGGGTTCTCGTAGCCAAAGTGCGCGACCACATCGGCACGCTTTTTGGATAGCGATTGCCGCAATTCGAATTCCGGCGACCAGCGCGCGATCAGACGCGCATCCGGGTTGAAATCGGCGAATTCGTCGGTCAGAAACAGCCAGCCCTGCACCAGGGTCTGGCCGCCTTCGATCCGAGCCAACCCTTCCTCCTGCGGATAATCCACGACAAGGCGCCGAACCGGCGACGACGGTTCGGCACGCTTGCGCTGAAAGAACGGGCGATCCTTCCTGGGTTCGGCGGGCGCTTCGACACCCGCCAGACGACGATCGAGCTCGACGATCGTTTCCAACCGCCGTAATTCGTCGTGAACCCGCGGCGCCAGGGCGGCGGCCATCCCGCACGGCTCGTCGTTCTTGTCGTGACGTTCGAAATAGACCGCCGTCTTGGTGTAGCCGACGGTCGCCGCGCTGCCCCGACGCGCCTTCTTGAGCACGAACTCCTCGACCGACTTCACCAGATAATGGTTGAGGCGAACTTCGTCCCACACGATCTCTTCCGACAGGCCCCGGCGTAGCACGCCTTCGCGGGAAAGACGGTACTCGAACGGCTTACCCTTGGCATTGAGCATCGTGCCGGCGGTCAATCCGGGGTGGTGCGGGTTCTGCATCCTGTCGAGCGCCGTGCGCCGCACGATGGATTTGTAGTGATGGTTGGGGCCGAAGCCCTGTCTGGCGCGCTGCTGGAAACGTTCGATTACCAGCCCTTCTTTGCGAAATCGATGCCCGGACGAGCCGAAACAGCACCAGTTGAGTGCGATGGCACCGACCTCGCCGTCACCGAACCGCACCTCGAGCCAACGATGCATCCTGGCACGCGGGTCAAAAGTCTCTTCACCCGCTGCCGGTACCGGGAGGATATATTCGTCGGCATCGATGAAGGCGATGAGATCCACGTCTTCCGGGCAAAGCGCCGTGAGTTCGCGATAGGCGACGAGCTGTGGTGCCCGATCCGGCGGTGTCGCCACACTGATGGTCTGCAACCAGTCGCCGCCGCTCAGCGATTCGAGATACTCCCTGGTACCGTCCGTACTGCCATTGTCGGCGATCAAAAAATAGTCGGCACCGATGACCCGGTGAAAAGCAATCCATTCGGCCAGCGAATCGATCTCATCTTTGACAATTGCAGCGATAGCCAGCTTCACCAATGACTCCAATCACATCTGTCGCGCTCCCGGCTTGCGGGAGACTGCTGAATAGGCTTCTTCCAATGAAGCCACGAACGATTTCCATCCAAACTGTGCCACGGCGCGCTCCCGGCCTTGCTGCCCCATCGACAAGAGCCGAGCAGGCGATTCGATAAAACCGGCGAGCGCATCGGCAAGGGCAGGGATGTCGCCAAACGGCACCAGTACGCCGGCGTTTTCTCCCACCACCTCGGGCAGCGCGCCACGATGATACCCGATGAACGGCCGTCCGGCCGCCATTGCTTCCAGTGCCGTCCGACCAAAAGATTCCTGAAAACGTGCGAGGCTCAATACTAGTTGGACGCGAGCTAATGCTGCCGCCGGAGACGTCACGTAACCGGCCAGCTCGACTTTCGCACACGTGTCTTCGCCGCGGCGCTGGCAGAGCGCCTCCAGCGCCGGCGTGACTGGCCCGAACACGATGATTCGCACCGCCAACTCTCTTTCGTCGAGCGCTGCCATTAGTGTCTCAAGATCGGCAAGCCCCTTGTTGGCGTGGCCGCTGGAAAGAATGCCGACCACCAGCTCACCCGCCTCGGTCATGTCGGGAGACGGCAGCGCCAGCAATGGCGCCATGTCGATCGTATTGGGGACGGTCGCGATCCGAATTGCCGGCTCGCCCTCCAGCACGAACTGGGACGCCGTGAACCCAGAGTTGGCGATCAACAGATCCGCGCGTTGTCGCACGGTCTCGATGATCCATTGCGCATCGCCATTGAGCGTGTCGCAGAGCGCCAGGTCCCGCCGCGGCAGTTCCCGCAGATGAACGGCGACCGGCAGGCTACGGCGCCGGGCCGCCGCCAACGGCTCATCCAGAACCAGACTGTTGATGGCCACCAGGTCAACCGCGTAGTGCTCGATCAAACGCTCGAAATGCCCGACCGTGACAGGCTCCGGCGGGCGCCCCTTTTGCCACCAGCCGAACGGCAGTATCGCAATCGCGCTGCAGCTTTGGCGCAGGGTCTCGATGTAGGACGCATTGACGGCCGTGGGCAGCACGACGAGAACGCGATACCCCAACTCATCGAGGCCGCTGGCAACGTCGATCAGGCTCCGCTCGGCGCCGTAGAGCTCGGTTCCAGCCTGATGCCCGCAAAGCAACACGGTCGTGGCATCTGTGGCATCGCCACCGCGAGTCTGCTGACCGTCGATCACCGGCAGCGGATTCAACCCTGCCGAGCGCTCGTTGCGCAGGAAATGCACCAGAGCGTCTTCGAGGGCAATCGCCTCGCCCAGTTGGCGGGCATAGCCGGACTGGCTGAAATCAGGACCCGGATCGTGACTGGTAAACCGACCCTCCCGCCAGTAGTGATCGAATGCCTCGATGCGGGTGTCCTGCAGCTGCGGATAGCGCCGCAGATACCAGCCGGCGTCGAAATAGCCGGAGTCCTCGATGAGATCTCGATCGTCATCGCTTGCCACACTCGGTTCGCCACGCAAAAACGCCAGCGGGGCCGGGAACGGCCGCGACTCGGCGCCCGCCGCCAGATAGAAATCACCGTTCGCCCTGGCGCGTTCATGCCAGCGCCGGGCGGCGGCCATATATTGCGCCCGCACGCCCTCGAACTGCGTGCTGAGGTGCGTCTCACCATGCTGGCTCAACGAAAACTCGCAAGCCCGGCCGAATGCCAGCGCCAGATCCGGCTCCACCTCTGCGACTGAATCCGCTCCATAGGCCGCCTCGATCCTGGCCAGGTATTCGGAATCCGCGTTGACGCGAACCTCGTCCCAGAACCCCAGCCGTTCGAACACCTCGCGGCGAAACATCAGTGACGACAGGTTACGGTGCACCCAGCCTTCGTCCTCGAGACGCCAACGATGGAACATCAACGCAGGCGTCGCCCGCGACCAGAAACTGATGTTCGCCGGGCCAGCGCCCCGCACGAGCGCGGCCACCTGAAGTGCCAGCTTGTCGGGATGAGACCAGTCATCACTGTCGTGCGTCGTGATCAGCTCGCCTTGCGCCACCGCCAGGCCCGCGTTGCGCGCCGCATAGGCACCGCGATTTTCCGCTTGATCGACGATCCGGAACGACATGCCCGGCGGGCACGCCTGCTGCAACCGCGAGAGCACCTCCGAGGTGTCATCCGTGCTCGCATCGTTGACCGCGATGATCTCCAACCGACCCCAGCGCTGCGCGAACAAACTGCGGATCGCCGTCGAGATCGTTCTGGACGCATTGAAGATCGGCAAGATCACGCTGACCAACGGCCCGCGCTCGGTGCGGATCGGCTCGAACGTCGACGTGTCGCTGACGAGCCGATCGATCAGCGCCTCATCGCCGGGCGAGATGCCGACCGTCGGCAACGCCCGAAGCCGCCAGGGCGCATTGATCCACTCGAGACGTTTTTCCAGCGCCGCTCCTGACACCGCCGAGACGTTGGCATGCGCCAGCGCCGTGTTTGCGCTTTGCGGCCAATCACGATCAAGGACGGCCAGGGGCACGGCCATCCGCTCGACATCCGCGCCCACATGAGCCAGACACTCCAGCGCGAGCAACGCCGGCGCCGGACTTCTGGGCCAGGCAATCAATTCCCCGTCACGAAGAAGATAATCGATCGCCTTGCCTGGCTCGCCCTGCCACGCCCACCAGCGCGCCAGCGCCCAACGTGCGTGGTGGCGCTCTTCTTCCGTGGCATCTTCGGCTTCGCTCAGCCGCTGAAGCCGCTCGAGCATGACCGGGCCGGCGCCACGCCAGAGATGAAAATCACGGGCGAGCGCGCGGTTACGTCGCGGCAACCGCCCCTCCATCTGACCGAACTTCAGGAAATGAACCAGCGGATTGAGCCCGGCGTTCGCAACATCCGGGTAGGCGCTCAGGTACCACGCGGCATCGAACAGCGGGCATGGCGCCAACCCACGGTTGCCGCCCTCGCGCAGGTAATGACGCACGGCATCGTCAGCGCGAACCGTCATTCCCGCCGACTGGGCCTGCAGGCGATACCAATCGGCATCGAACCAGCCGGAGTTCGCCACGAGCGTGGCGTCAGGGTCGGGTCTCTGACCGCCGATGCCGAACCATCGTTTGAGATGTCCGATCATGGGATGAGTCACGGTCGCGGGGAGCGCCCCTCTCCAATGCCGTCTCGAATGAAATGCAGCAGCGGATTGATTTCGGTGAACGCCACGTCCGGATAGGCTTCCAGATAACCCGCGCTGTCGAAATGCGGCGAAGGATCGCGGCCTTCGAAACCGCCGAACTTCAAATAGTGAAGCGCGGGATTCGAGCTATACCTATCATCGCTGGCGATATCCGGGTACTGCTTGAGATACCATTGAGAATCGAACCATTCGCTGGCTTCGAGTTCCGCGAGCGACTCCTGCTGTTTACGGCGCTTGCGTTCCAGATCTTTTCGCCTTTCGGACTTGCCCCTGAACGTAGGGAAGTGCAACAAGCCAGCGGAAGAACCCGGTTTCGTCGTTGCCTGGCCTTGACGCGCCCGCCCGTCAGCCCCCCCTTTCAGCAGGGTAAGCTCTTTATCCTTTTCTTCCATTGCCGCGGTTAGCGAACCCAGCTCATCAAAACGGCTCGCCAAGGACTTTTCACGCTTCTTGAGAAGTTTCTTGAGCTCGGCCACGCTGCGATCAGAGTCTTTCTTATCCGCCTTCAATGACGCCAGCCGTTCTTCGAGTTGGCTAACGACTTCCCCCCTCCTCGCATTTGTCTCCCGCAGGCTTTCTTCTGCCTGTTTCGTTTCGCGCAGACTTTCTTCTACCTGTTGTAACTCGGCATCACGATAGCCAACCAGTGCTTCCAGCTCGGCCACGCTACGATCAGAGACTTTCTTGTCCGCCTTTAATGATGCCAACCGTTCCTCGAGTTGGCTAACGACTTCCCCTCTCCTCGCATTTGTCTCGCGCAGGCTTTCTTCTGCCTGTTGTAAATCGGCATCACGATAGCTAACCAGTGCTTCCAGCTCGGCCATTTTAACGAGAGCCTGCTCATACTCGATCTGGAGGCTCTCGGTCGTCTGGGCCTGAGCTAAAAGCTCACTCTTCTCTGATTGCCAAGCGGCTTTTTCGCTGTCCAGCTTTCTAAGCTGTTTTCTCAGTGCCTTTAATTCTGGTTTCTTAGCCTCGTTTCTCTCATTGAAAAGATCTGCTTTATTCTTGAAGACCTGCGTCTGACGATCGGCTTCTTCGGCAATATTCGTCATTGTTGCCAGTTCACGAAACCGCGTCTGGATACTGGCCTCTTTCTCGGCAATCAAAGAATCACGCTCAGCCACGGTGGTTTCGAGCACGCGCCTTTGCTGTTCGACTTCTTGATAGGCGGAGTCCTTGTCGCTCAGTTCCATACGGACTTGCGCCAACTCGGATTGCAACCCCTGAATCTTGCGCTGCGTATCGGCGTTCTCTTCTGCCAAATGCAGCTTATCAGCTTCCAGCTCTTCGAGATAATCGTCGCGTTCTTTCAACTGGGTCTGTAACTGCGCCAGTAGCGCAACTCGCTCGAGACGTTCCTGCTCGACGGTTTCCAAGCGCTCCTTGACACTATGCAAACGCGCCTTCTGCGTATCGGCCATGGCTTGGTCCACCGAAGCGCGACCCAATCTGGCGAACACCTCACGAACGGTTCGTGCCGCTGTCGGCGAATTCCAGCGAGACATTAATGTTTCCAGTAACGCGGGGGGCTTCTCGCCAACGATCAAGACCCCTAGCCCGTCTCCATGATGAAAGGTGATGGAGCGATAAATATTCTGCAGCGCCAGGAAGTTTTGATGTGCGATGCAGCCCGGTTCACGACGATTGATACCCGGGATCAGAATCACGCCACGCTCGGAGACACGAGGCAGCCATCGCTCGAGCACATCCTCCATGTCCTCGTCGTCGGGGGGAATATCCAAGGCCAGGATATCGATGCTCCCCTCTTCCAGCTGCTTGGCGCCACGCCGGGGCGACACGTTGATTCGCCCCGCCAGCGCGCCATAACGGCGGTCCGCCCTGGCATGCAGTTCACCTGCCATCTCGTCCTGGTCCGCAGCGATCAACAGGCACTCGCTGTCGAGCCCCAGCCGCTGAACACCCTGACAGAAAGCCAGATGCGGACTTCCCGGCCCAACTCCAAGAGTCACACACCTCTTGGGAGCCATTGCCTCCATCAACCAGAACATTAAGGGCAGGTGATCCAGCCACGGCGACTGCTCTACATGATCCGGACGCCAGAACATGGATCCTTGCGCCAGCGACTGAAGCGGAGCACTGCGAAGGTCACCACCATCCTGTTTGCTTAACTTCATCACTTACCCCTGACTTGAATTTCCAATACCAAAAGATGTCGATAACCAAAAGCTTCTTTTATACAGAAATCAACTCATCAAGCATTCCACAGAAAATTAGCTGTGAGGCAAGACGCGTTTTATCCGATAATTTTTTGCTTGAACTCAACTCACTCACAGCAGTTTGAATCATCTTACGGCCAAAATACTTATTAACAAGCCCGGAGCTTTTTGAATAAAACTCGACATCCGACCTCATCTTTTCCACGAAAGCGCTCTCTACAAATGAATGCTTCGCAGGCACGTCACTACGACTTTCAACTGCAGCGCCTGCATAGACTTTCAGAAAAGGTTTTTCATTAACATCTTTCCAATTGACACCTGCTGACTTCCCCCAAAACTCTGAACCACTAATACTGCTTACAGAAAAAGCTTTTTCTGCTTGATCATAAGGATGGAGCGCTAATATCGGATCAATTGCTAGAAGAATATCCATAAACAAAGTGCCGCGCCGGCGCTTTTCTAATGATGTAAGCATAGATGCTCTAAAAAGCCTGGGATCCATTAGTGGAGAAAAAAGCGGGGTCATAAGTGATGCATACCAATTTCTACCATAATGGAACCGCGACCTGAAGTTCAGATAGAAATAATCCATGGCGCTAGGATCTTCTCTATCAACGTCAAGAGAATCGAAAGAGCCTAGAAACTCGTTAGCGATTAACTCGGCCGCATCAGAGTCAATCGCTTTTTCTTTTAATTTATAAGAATGCTCTAATGGGCTCATACGTGCAAAATTCTTGACTAAAGCTGTTGCACCGTTTGCTTTTATAGACGAATAATCTGGCTCATCCGAGCTCGGAATGTAGACAGGCAAGTAATTGCAAAAGTTGGCCGTCTTCCAAGCACTGTAAGCATCATTTAATTTTCCAGACCTCGCTCCACCAGTATTAGAATACAAATCACAGCCATAATATTTGGCTAGTGACTGCGCCACTACATAATCGTCTTTCTTCCTTGGATTGGATACAATGCGAGGCTTTTGCTTATGATTGAAACACGAATGCATTAGGAGACCAAAAACAGCGCGCGAGTCCTGCCCTCCTGATAGATCAGCCTTTATTGAAATACCTGAAGCACGCAAGGAATTTATCTGATGCACACTATCCGCCAAGGAGCTGACTAGCAAATCTCGATAACTATTCTCTGAAGCCACAATTAGATCAGAGTCTTGTTTTATGGAGAACCCCGAATCATTTATTTCTACACGCCTGCCTATAGGCAGCACTTTGATCTCAGCAATTGGAGTGTTATTAGACACCAATTGAGAACCAACTCCGCTATTTTGACCTGTCAGCAACGAAAGAAATGCAGGCACATAAAGGGATAGAGGAACGCTTATACTTTTGAGATACTCTGCAAGAGTTAGCACTGAATTAGAAATAGCCCAATCAGCGCCGTTAGAATAATAGAAAAGTGTATCTTGCCCCATGGAGTCCACTATCGCAAAAGCGGTTTTTCCATGTTTTAAGAAAGCAAAAAACCTGCCTCCCCGGTGCCCGTCCAGGAAAGATTCTACCCCATTTTCTTGGACATATTTATTGAACCCTCGGGTACCAAGTATGGCACTATCTTCTGTGTATGCCACCCCATTGAAATGATTTGGATTGCTGGAAAAAGATGACGATGCCAACCATCCATGTGCCATATCATTCACCTCAAGCGAAACTAGTCGTGTTTCTTTTTTGTATAAAGGGGAAACCCGATTCGCCCTGATCGAAGACCTTAAAGTCATTGGTCTGCCCGCACATACCGCTAACAGCGTCAAAAATAGCGTTCTGATCTAAAAACCAGTTTTTTTCAGCACCACCCTGACTTAGCATAAAATTTTCCACATTGTGCAAAACATCCAAACCAGATTCTTTATTGATAAACAGCTGTGAAGCCAATGTTCTTCGCCATGGATAAATGGCCCTAATGCCACGAGTCACACCTATTCCGCAAGACCAACTATCAAAGCTTTTCAAAAACTTTTGAATTGAATTCATTGGCATACTATCAGCGTCCGGGAAAAAGATAGGGCATTTCAAATCTTCAATATTCTCCCTGGCCCTCAAAAAACGACTACATGCATAGTATGTTTTAGCGTTTCGCCAAGTTGAGGATCGCCACTCCTCATTAATCTGAAGATTGTACCTCGAACTTCCAACTGATGTTAAACGTATTGTCTCAACGATACTCTCATACTCCATTATATCTTTGTCAGCTTCCCCCCCCTTCTCTCTTACCACATTGACAGTTACAGAACCGCCAGTTGCGGACGAAGCTTTTGATGCTGCCACTATCTGGTTAAAATATTTGTTAAAATATCCCAAGTTTACGCTATAAAGACACAAAAATCGCGGATCTGCTGGCGCTGAGGAATGTAATTTTTGGATATCTCCCAATTCAGCAACTGAATATAACTCATGCTTCACAGGCAAAAACGTACTCATTCCCTGTTCGAGAGAACAAAAAACCTTAAACACTTCTTCGTTACAACTAATGCGCGTCACTGCTCGCTTTAGAGCGACCACATCGCCAAAACAAAATTCTTTTAACAAACCACAAAAGAATTCAGCTGCCATTGGAGCCCGCTCTTGAACATCACCGCCTTCAATTGCGCGACTCGCCAAGTCAAACAGCTCTTTTCGAGATTTAGAGTTGACGTCAGACAACTTAAGCTTGGCCAACTTGCCTTTCTCAAACCATAGCTTTATCAAATTATAAATCTTAAGAAATCCTAATATTTCATCTGCAACCTGAGAGTTTTGAGCCCAGTAGCCAGCAGACAAGACTTCTTCCAAACCGGACGACTGCGCTCCTTGCTTCTTTACCCGACTATATAAGTTCGCTATAGCGTCGAGGTTCTTTCTCGTCGCTATTTCCAGAGGCCTTTTCTCAGCCAGTTCTTCGAAAAAGAGTTCGCCTTTACTTCTCACTCTTCTCGCTCCGTTAGTAGGTTCAAGCGTTTCTTGTGAGCAGAATAGCCAAACATTTGGACTACGAAATTATGGGCAATATCAACCTGTCGCTGATACAGATCAGGAGAAGACGCTAGGCTACCTATGACTTCGGTAACGCCGGAGGCCTCTGCATATATAGCAGCCGGCCCAAACAGCGGTTTGTACTTGGGATCGATGATCACCGGCACGCCCACCGCCATGGCTTCGAACATCACGCGGCCAAAGGCTTCGATCCAGTCCGAGTGGGTGTAGTAGACGTAGAAGTCCAGATCCTTGAGGAATTCGGCGGGATGAACCGAGCCGAATTCATGCACGACCCAGTTGTCCGGAAGATGCCCCAGCACTTCTGCCGGGGCTTTTGCCCCACCCAGTACGTGAATGCTGAAACGTTCGTCAGCCGGGTATAGCTCGCGTAGTACCTCGGCGGATTCCGGCCATTTGACGTACTGATCGCGAGAATGACGGCCTATACGGATCGGGCCGTCGCCCGGCGTATGAGGCGCCCGCTGCCACTCGGCAACGTTGATGATATTGACCCAGTCCTCGTCGCCCAGGGTGATGTTGGCCAATTCATCCGCGTGATGGTCGAACAGCGATGCCCGAACGAGCGGGCCGATCGGGTGCCAGCTTGCTTCAACGCCGAAGGCTTTGACGATATTGCGATGGCACGTGGGAATATCGTAGAGCGTCGCACCGGTTTCGCTGTATTCCCGCTTCGGCGGCTGATTGACGATGACCGAAACGCGCTTGGCCGAGACCTGCGGGATACGATCCTGCAGATGCTGCACCACCGGCGGATGACGAATCACCAGATGGTCACAGGTGACCGATTCCCCCTGCACCACGAACGACACCGACTCGCCGTCGACGAGGTTACGAATGTTGTCGTTGATCTTGCGGCCCGGGTTGAGATCGTAACGCGGCAGGTTGAGCAGCCCGGTCTTGAGGCCGAAATAGCGCTGCGCTTTGATCTCCTCGATGTTGGAGTGACTCGTGCCACCTGGCAGACGAAAATCGGACGCGATGATGACATCGTAGTGCGTTCGGCTGACGCCCTTGTCCGGCAACATCGGGCTGGGTCTGGCAAAGTGCTTCGCCGCCCCTTCCGCGCCGTAGCGAAGCGAGTGGCTCTGCTTGCGCGCATAAGCGGCCGATTCGTCGTACTCCTTGCGAGCTCCGGTCTTGAAGCCCAGGTAGCCGAACGCGCTGTCTGCCGTGAGCGAACCCTCGGCCTGACGCTGAAAGCACAGTGGCGCGCCGTCGAGCGTTTCCACCGCTTCCCGCCCAAAGGCTTCGCGCATGCGCGCCAGGAATTCCGAGTCCGCCGCGAAACGCACCTTATCCCAGTAGCCGAGCCGTTCGACCACCGGCTGCCGGCGGAACATCAGCGACGAGAGGTTCATCAGCACAAACGTGCGTGACTTGGGCCGGAGATAGATACGGCCATCTTCTTCCAGACGTATCTGACGCGAGCAGTTGGCAACGATCTGCGGGTTGGCATCCAGATGCGCCACCTGAATTTCGAGCTTGCGTGGGTGTGACCAATCGTCGGCATCGTGCGTGGTGACGTAATCGCCGGCGCAGTGATCCAGAGCGTGGTTACGCGCGGCGTAAGGCCCCTGGTTGATCTCGCTTTGCAGCACACGGATACGAGAGTCTTTCGCCGCGTAACGTTCGGCGACCTGCACCGTGTCGTCGGTGCTGGCATCATCGCTGACGATGATCTCCAACTCGCGATGAGATTGCGCCAGCAGTGATTCGATCGCCGTCGGCAGCGTCTGGGCCGCGTTGTAAGCGGGAATGATGACACTTACCAGCGAGTTCGATGGACTGGCAGTAGTGGCCCGGGCCCGAACACGCTCGTAGAAACCCGCCGTTTCATTTCCCGATAGATGAATCGGCTCGAGCCCGTGGCTTTGATACAGCTCGTTGACGACGGCCAGCCGTGCCAGCAAATCCGGCTCGGCGTTGATATGGCAAAGGCGCCAATCGTCGTCTCTCAGACTTGCCGGCACTTCCGCCAATACGGCGAGCGCTTGCACAGGTCGATCGGACTTGGCATGAACCTGCGAAAGCAGCTTTCTCGCCAGCGCTTGCGAGGCTTCATCCTTGGTGGAATCGATGAAGGCTTCGAGGAACGCGCCGGCCTTGCTCAAGCTCGCCGAGGTCGATTGCGCGGAGTACCACAGCCCAAGTTCCCACAGCGCGAGCTGGCGCGAAGTTCCAATTTCATCCCGAACGATGGCCTCGAGTTCCGGCACCGCCACGTTCGAGAATTCGAGATCGTAGATCCGCGCGACGATGTCCTTGATGCGCTGAGCCTGTTTCTTCTTCGAACGCCGGCTCTGCTGCTTCGCGTTTTCTACCGACTGCCGCGAGACTTTACTCGCCGGCCGACGACCTTCTCTCATGCCGTGCATCAGGTAGTGCAGGAGCGGCCCGGTTTCCGAGAACTGCACATCCGGATAGTTTCTCAGATAGTAGTTGGGCTCGAAGAAGCGCGACGGCTGCCGTCCCCACGGTTCGCCGTACTTCAGATAATGCAGAGCCGGGTCGAGGCCGGACTTCTTCACGTCCGGGTACTGCTTTACGTACCAGCTTTCATCGAAAAACCCTGAACTTCTGACAAACTCGATTTTCTTCAAATACATGGAAGCATCTTCCTCGTTGCCCAGCTTCGATAACATGAATGGATTCAAGCGCCACTCGGAGCTTTTACCCGCTCTCATGAGCCGGCATCGCTTCGAACGGTGGCTACGTTCTTGAATCACTGACCGTGGAGAAACCGGGAGCAGCCAGATCCTTGGCCGAGAGTTCCGGTTCGCCATGCCAGGACCACGCCTCTCGCTGCCAGTCGATCGCCAGATCGGGGTCGTCCCAGCGAACGGCACGTTCGGCGTCAGGTGCGTAGTAATCCGTGGTTTTATAGACGACCTCGGCCACCTCGCTCAGCACCAGAAACCCGTGACCGAAGCCCGGCGGTACCCACAATTGCTGGCCGGTGCTGGCGCTCAAGCGCGCGCGGACCCACTGGCCGTAGGTCTTGGACTGTTCTCGCAGGTCGACCGCGACGTCCAGAATCTCACCCACCACGGCGCGCACCAGTTTTCCCTGAGGCTGACGAATCTGATAGTGCAACCCTCGCAGCACGCCGCGAGCGGAGCGGGAGTGGTTGTCCTGCACGAAGGTGTGCTCGCCACAGTGTTCCTGAAAGGTACTTTGACGAAACGTTTCCATGAAGAAGCCGCGCTCGTCTTCGAAACGGCGCGGCGTCAGCAGGACGACTTCGGGTATCGCTTGCGGTTCATAGTTCATGCGAAACCTGCCTTCTGCTGAGAAATCAGACGTGCCAGATACTCGCCGTAGCCGGTCTTCTCGAACATCGCGGCGCATGCCAGCAGTGCATCGTCATCCAGCCAGCCGCTGTTCCAGGCGATCTCCTCGAGGCAGGCGACTTTCAATCCCTGGCAGTGCTCCACGCTCTGTACGTACTGGCTGGCTTCCATCAGACTTTCCGGCGTCCCGGTATCCAGCCAGGCGAAGCCCCGGCCCAGGCGTTCGACGTACAGATCGCCCCGTTTGAGATAGGCATTGTTGACCGAGGTGATTTCCAGCTCGCCCCGCGCCGAGGGCGTGACGCCGCGGGCGATCTCGACCACGTCGTTATCGTAGAAATAGAGCCCGGTAACGGCATAGGGAGATTGCGGCTGCGCGGGCTTCTCCTCGATGTTTTTAACCTGGCCGGAGTGATCGAACGACACCACGCCGAAGCGCTCCGGATCCTTGACCCACTGGCCGAAGATCGTCGCACCATGCGGCTTTTGCGCGGCAACGCGTAACTGCTCGGAGAAGTGCTGACCATGGAAGACGTTATCGCCCAGCACCAGGCACACCGAATCCTGACCGATGAACGACTCCCCGATCAAAAACGCCTGCGCGAGCCCTTCCGGCGCCGGTTGCTCGGCATACTCGAAGCTGACGCCGAACTGCTCACCGCTACCCAGCAACTGGCGGTACTGCGGCAGTGCATCCGGTGAAGAAATGATCAAAATCTCGCGAATACCCGCCAACATCAGCACCGAGATCGGATAGTAGATCATCGGTTTGTCGTAAACCGGTAGCAACTGCTTGGACGTGCCTAGCGTCATCGGAAAGAGACGCGAGCCGGTGCCCCCGGCCAGCACAATTCCTTTGCGTGTCATCTTGAATCCTTATTCATCACTAGAGCGTTCTGCATACTGATCAGACAGCCGGTGATCCGATCGATCGGCCAATTCGCTCTGGCTTTCGGGCTCATCAATCACCACTCTCAGACGGCCCAAACGACTTCGATATGGCGGATTTAGTTGCGGCC
Source organism: Salinicola sp. V024 (assembly GCF_052645315.1). Lineage (NCBI taxonomy): Bacteria > Pseudomonadati > Pseudomonadota > Gammaproteobacteria > Oceanospirillales > Halomonadaceae > Salinicola > Salinicola sp. V024. The sequence goes on along the minus strand of NZ_JBQXYB010000002.1, from coordinate 137,862 downwards.
ATCGAGATGGTACGCCTTCACGACTTCCGTGTGCGTCGCCACATGAATCTGCGGATTTTCTAAGGGTGTAATTACCATTCCTGTAACTGCTGAACCTGCGAAGTCAGATTTCCAGCAAACTTTTTCAGCACACCCAGTCTTTCGTGAGCGGTGATCAGTGAACTGTGAAGAATATCAGCATCTTCAATATACTCATGGATCATTTTATTGCGCAGCTGACGTAGGCTTAACCACTCTTCCTCTGATTCCAGCCAACCATATTTTTCCGCTTTATCCAGATTGATAAGCAAGGCCTTAACGGGTTCACCGAGAGCATCGAGTAGTGCCGGCAAAAGCTTATCACCGAGCGTATCTTGAAGCCGACAAAACCGGCTGGTAAAAGCCTCCAGCCTAAGCGCCAGCTCTGGATTCTCGTCAAGGCCCTCTACGGCCTTCAAGCTAAGCGAGGGCGAAAAAGTCTGGCTATCTGCATAGTCCAGATGTTTTATTTCCTTATCAACGACCCGTACAAGGAAGGCCAATCGAGCCTGTGTTTCCGGCGCGAGATTCATAACAGCATCCCCTTGTCCTGGGCAATGCGATGAATCAATGCCTTGGTCATGTTAGGCGCGTTGAGAACGACATCTATCTTGCGTTCACCAAGTTGACGAATAATTTTGGCTTCGACCCTGGCGATTGCCCACGCGGGATTTTCGATGGCACGGTCTACCGTAATCATCAAGTCAATATCTCCTCCCTTGGCAGCGTCATCGGTACGAGAACCAAACAGCCTGACCTGTGCATCTCGGCCAACGACGTCTCTTACCGCATTTTTGATGGCGCCGATCTCTCTGTCTGAAAGCCGCATGATGCCTCCTCAGCAAGGGCGAAAACGAACCCACTGTAGCATTTTCGTCGAGATGCCAAGCCCGGCATGGACCGGGCTGCTAGGGTGCGAGGTACTCTTCCAGCGTCAAGGCCAATTGCGTTTGCCAATCCGGTAAGGTGATCCCCAGCGCGGTTTCCAGCTTGTCGACCGCCAGGCGCGAATTGAGCGGGCGCGGGGCCGGCGTCGGGTAATCGCGGGTCGGGATCGCGGAGACCGCCTCAGGCGAGATTGCCAGCGGTTCCCCCGCCGCGATGGCCTGGCGAAAAATCTCGCTCGCGAACTCATGCCAGCTGGCTTCTCCTCGCGACGCCAGATGATAGAGACCGCCTTCCAACGCACCGCGCTGCCATTCGCGCAACGCCAGCAGCGTCACCGTGGCGATCAGCCGAGCCGGCGTAGGCGCCCCGATCTGGTCATCGACGATAGACAGACGTTCGCGTTCCCGGCCCAGGCGCAGCATGGTATCGAGAAAGTTCCTGCCGCGCGCGCTGTACACCCAGCTCGTGCGCAGAATCAGATGCGCCGCGCCGCTTTGCTGGATCGCCTCGTCACCCTGCAGCTTCGTTGCCCCGTAATGAGACAACGGCCCGGTAGCGTCGCCTTCCTGCCAGGCCGTGTCGCCGTTACCGGGATAGACGTAGTCGGAAGAGTAATGAACCAGCGGGACGCCATGCTCACGAGCGTGGGTCGCCAGTTGCAAGGGCAAGCCGACATTGAGCCGCTCGGCGGCCTCCCGTTGGCTTTCCGCTGCGTCCACCGCAGTGAAGGCGGCGGCGTTGACGATCAAATCAGGCCGATGACGCTCGAGATAAGCCGCAACGTCATCCGCGCGATCCAGATTCAGCGCCTGGCGATTCGGGGCCAGAATGGGCCCCAATGGCGCAAGCGTTCGGCACAGTTCGAACCCGACCTGGCCGCTGCCGCCCGTAATCAGAATCTTCATGCGTCATTCGCCCCGCCGTTCTTGGCTGGAGTCTCGGGGGCGTCATCCACGGTAGCAGCCAGCCCCAGCCGCTCACCCTGGTAGCGCTGATCCTGAATGCGCTGCCACCACTGCGGGTTTTCCAGGTACCACGCCACCGTCTTGCGCAGGCCGCTTTCGAACGTCTCTTGCGGGCGCCAGCCCAGCTCGCGCTCCAGCTTGCCCGCGTCGATCGCGTAGCGGGTATCGTGACCCGGGCGATCGGTCACGTGGGTGATCAGGTCCGCGTAACGCCCCACCCCGGCGGGTTTTTCGGGCTTCAACACTTCCAGCAACTGGCAGACGGTTCGAACGACATCGATGTTGCGAACCTCGTTGCAGCCACCGATGTTGTACGTCTCCCCAACTTCGCCTTGGGTCGCGACATGGACGAGCGCCCGCGCATGATCTTCGACGTAGAGCCAGTCCCGTACCTGGAGACCATCCCCATAGACCGGTAACGGCTTGCCGGCGATCGCGTTGAGAATCATCAGCGGGATCAATTTCTCGGGGAAGTGATACGGGCCGTAGTTGTTGGAGCAGTTGGTAACGAGAGTCGGCAGGCCGTAGGTGCGCCGCCACGCCCGCACCAAGTGATCGGCGCTCGCCTTGCTGGCAGCGTAGGGGGAACTCGGCGCGTAGGCGTGGGCTTCGGCAAACGGCGGATCTTCGGGCGCGAGATCGCCGTAGACCTCGTCCGTCGAGATATGGTGGAAGCGAAACCGCTGAGCGCGGCTGGCGTCTCGCTCGGTCAACGCCTGCCAGTAGCTTCGCACCGCTTCCAGCAGTTGATACGTGCCGACGATATTGGTTTCAACGAAGGCCGCCGGGCCATCGATGGAGCGATCGACATGGCTTTCCGCCGCCAGATGCATGATCACGTCCGGCTGCGCCTCTTCGAGGATGCGCGCCATCACCTCTCGGTCACCGATATCGGCCCGATGAAAACGATAACGCGCGCTATCGGTCACGAACGCGGGCAGCGATTCCAGGTTGCCCGCATAAGTGAGCTTGTCGACGTTGACGACACGATGCTCGGTATTGCCGATCAGCTCGCGAACGACGGCGGAACCGATGAAGCCCGCGCCACCGGTCACCAGAAAAGTCAGACTCATAGGGAAATCATCTACCCTGGCCGGATCGGCCAGGGTTCACAAGGAAGGAAAGTTCATCGCTCGGCATCGCCAGGCGTTTCGGTGCGGGTATCGGAATCGGTATCGTCCGGCGTTTCGATGCGGGTATTGGTATTGCCTGACGTATCGGTATCGGTATCGGTATCGGTATCGGTATCGACAGAAGGCTTACGCTCGAAGGTAAACACGCCAAGCCCCTTCTCCATCGGCACCATCTCGAAGGAGCCCCCGAAAACTTCGGTCCAACTCTGGCAGATCCGCTTTTCTTCACCGCGCGCGGCGTCGTCCAGCCAGACCGCCGCGTTGGGGGAAAGCTTATCGATCAACGCCGGCACCGCTGGGTAGCGGGCGAACTCGCACGTCTTGGCCGGCGGGCCGTCGATGAGGACGAAATCGACATTTTGCAGATCCTCGAGCAGCGCCACCGGATACCAGCTGACGGTCTGGTCTTCTCGGTTGTTGAGATGCTCACCCTGCCACGGTTCCAGCTCGCCGATGCGCAAGTCGACCCATTCGCTCAGCCCTTCTCGCTCGAGATTGGCCTGCGTCTGCCGGCCGTAATGCGCGGAATGTTCGATCGAAACCAGCCGACCGGCACCGACCTGGGACAAAGCATCAGCAATCACCAGCGTCGACGAACCGCTGCCGAACTCCACGATCAGCCTGGGCCGAGTCTCCATGATCCATTCATGGAGTTCCAGCAGCACATCTGGCGACAGCGGCCAACCACGTAACGGGGGCAAGCGACCCTGAATCTTGAGCCGCTTTGTGAGCCAGTGAAACGCCTCGAACTGCCGGTAAAGTTGACGATCCATCTCCTGCTGCTTTGAGAGCAAGGAGGACTGGAGCTTCCCCAGCCGGAATTCCAACGACTTATTAAAGGCTGCAAGTCGCGACGTTTCTAGGGCCTCGGCGGGCGATAGCTTGTCTGACGGGCTTGCGTTAGTCTTATTCTGGCTCATGCCGTGGCCCCGGAAGCATTAGGAAGTCTCGATGCTAATCGAGTCAGTCGTTACCGAACAGGTCACGTGTGTAAACTTTATCCCGCACATCGGCGATGTCATCCATCAGGCGGTTGGCGATGATAACGTCACAGCGCTGCTTGAACGCCTCGAGATCCCTCATCACCTTCGAACCGTAGAACTCGTCTTCTTCCAGCACCGGCTCGTACACGACCACTTCCACGCCCTTGGCCTTGATGCGTTTCATCACGCCCTGCATGGCGCTGGCACGGAAATTATCCGAACCCGATTTCATAATCAGGCGATAGACACCCACGACCTGGGGGTTGCGCTTAAGCACCGCCTGGGCGATGAAATCCTTTCGGGTACGGTTCGCTTCGACGATGGCACCGATCAGGTTATTGGGCACGTCTACGTAGTTGGCCAGCAGCTGCTTGGTATCCTTGGGCAGGCAATAACCCCCGTAGCCGAAACTCGGGTTGTGGTAATGCGTGCCGATACGCGGGTCGAGCCCCACCCCTTCGATGATCTGCTTGGTGTTCAGACCATGGGTTTCGGCGTAGGTATCCAGCTCATTGAAGTAAGCCACGCGCATGGCGAGATACGTATTGGCGAACAGCTTGATCGCCTCTGCCTCGGTGCTATCCACGAACAGCGTGGGAATGTCCTGCTTTACCGCGCCTTGCTTCAGCAGGTTGGCGAAGCGCTCGGCGCGTTCGGAGCGTTCCCCCACGACGATGCGTGACGGGTGCAGGTTGTCATAAAGTGCCTTGCCTTCACGCAGGAACTCCGGCGAGAAGATCAGGTTGTTGGTGCCGAACCGCTCGCAGGCTTCCTTGGTGTAACCCACCGGGACGGTGGACTTGATCACCATCACCGCTTCGGGGTTGACCGCCATTACGCTCTGAATGACCGACTCGACACTGGAGGTATCGAAGTAGTTATTGACCGGGTCATAGTTCGTTGGTGTGGCGATGATCACGAACTCGGCGTTCTGATACGCCTCCTGACCGTTCAAGGTCGCGGTGAGGTTCAACTTCTTGTTCCGAAAGAACGATTCGATCTCAGCATCTTCAATGGGCGACTGGCGTGCATTGATCTGCTCTACTTTTTCGGCAACGACATCCACTGCCACCACTTCCTGGTGCTGAGCCAGCAATACGGCGTTGGATAGACCTACATAGCCTGTTCCAGCAACAGCGACTTTCATACTCAATATCCTTATCGATACTATTTACAATTTTTCAGCTAGCTGGCTCACCCGTAGCGCAGGCACCGCATCAAAGTGCCTAGTCTACGGAGTGGCGAATCTGCTCTGCAATTTTCGAGGCTGCAGTTTCGGCAGTCTCGGCGTCGGTCGCTTCGAGCATAACGCGAATGGGGGGCTCGGTGCCGGATTTACGCAGCAAAACACGAACATCATGCCCCAGCTCATTACCTACTGCACCGACCACTTCTTTCACCGACGGCTGGATTAGAGGATCACTACTCTGTGCCGCCTGGTAATCAATGTTGTCCAGTGTCTACTGGTAGCCTTTCGATGCCTACTTGTCGTAGATTATTGTCGCGAACTTGATGATTACTGACAACATTTCTATAGAAAACCATGATTTCCACGAGGCGTTGTCAGTATCGACCAGATACTTTAAGGCTACAGGACTACTCATTTATTTCACAACTACGTTCTGACTCAGCGCGCACCTTAACCTGTTCGTGAAAACGCCGTGCATTAGGTATTTTATGGAAATATCAACTAGCTTACGCACAGATCACAGCGCCAGCCGACTTACCAACCCAGCTTGTTGAGCAGCAAGTCAATGCAGTTCGAACCATTGGATAAAATAAACTACAGCCGTCATTGGCGCTAACAAAAAAGCTGCTTTTAATAAAAGATATAACCTATTTTAACGTCAGACGCCACCAACAACAAACCACTACAAAATTAAAGCAAAACTTGCAACACCAAAAAGCAGAGTCCCAGCATTAAAAATCGTGCAGACCCAAAAGATGAGCGATTTTCACTTTTACGTGGACCAAAGCAGTCTGCAAAATCTAATGGCAAAGTCAATAAAATAAAAACAGGCACTAAGTATGCACAGCATACTCTTCAAATGAGTCATCACCAAAATAATAGCACCTCCCAAAACTTGAAATAGACGAACGCAACTCCGAAGCTCCGCCCTCCATCAGGTTAGAAGCTACCATTACTTTTTCGGCGTTAATGTATTCGCCAAGCACAACTGGAACGACTCCACTTTCAAGCGCACTGAAATAAGAATCCAACAACCTGCCGGGCACAGTCTCGTACTTAGGCAGATGTAAAAACGCCACTCTGCTAACTTCGTCTCTATCCAACTGACTAATAGCGTCGAAAACCGGCTGAGATAACTTCTTATCTGAAAAATCAGAAACATATAGCTCATCAAAAGAGAGCATAATGGGATCTCGTGAAAACATTCTGTTAGGGCTAGGAAACCCGCTAGCGAAGTGTTCTACATGTCCTGAGACAGGAGACATACTAGACTTTTTGTGTCGCCAACGGCAAATTTCACGGTAAATATGCCTAAGGCCGAAATGGATACTTTTTACGTGAGTGACCTTATTTCTAGTCAAAGAGCCAGCATCATCCATAGCAAATGACAAAGGCATACCAGGGTGTATCTTTCTAACACTCAACTTGCCATACTTAGCTTGGACGCGCCAGATATACTCAGTATCACCACCAACTTGAACATTGTCCCAACCACCTAATGTTTCAAATACTCTGCGCCTTGCCAGAAAAGACGAATGACTCCAGTGTATTATTTCTTTACCTGGGCGCCAATTAGGAGTGAAATACAACCCCTCAAGAGCTCTAACCCAATGAAGCATGACAGCTTCAACATCGGGATTTTCTTCCAAAAAGCGAATTTGGAGCTCAAGTTTTTGCGGATGGGACCAATCGTCTCCATCATGGGTCGTAAAGTAATCTCCTGTCATATACTTTAAGCCGACGTTTCTGGCTTTATACGCCCCTCCATTTTCGTCAACTTTGAAAACATTAAACCTAGAATCCAGCTCAGCCCACTTTAGCGCTTTTTGGTAAGTATTATCATCACTTTTGTCGTCTATTACTATAACCTCAATATTCTTATAAGTCTGTGATGCCAACCCGCTTAGAGCAACATCAATGTTATTTTCACAGTTAAATACCGGCAAAATAACGGTAACTTTTCCGCAGTCGAAGCCAGAACCCAACACCATTGAAGTCAAGTTTTCAAAATTTAACCCCTTTTTTGGGTCAAGCAAACTAATTGGCGAAAGCCCATTTGAAACAAAGCACTTATTTATCGCTTCAAGCCGTACCAAATCACCATTCAATGTATTAGCATACACAAGACCCAAATCCGAATCGTATCCATACTTTTGTTCGTATCGCTTTATTTCCTGAGCTGCCGCAGCATCTTTACCTAAATTGAGGTAGCAGAAAGACTTTAAAATGGTGTGTTTTTTTGAACTCGCACTACTTGTATCTAGCTCCTCAGAAATCTTTACTAGATAAAGAGAACGCTCGTAATTAGCGTTAAAAAACTCCCATCTAGCAAGACTCCACGCCGCCCTAGCTCTTAAAGACGCTGCATAGAATTCTAAATCTACAATATTTTGCAGATCTCTGGATGCATGGCTTGGGTAGGCTCCCCATAGGTGTTCATTTAGCCGTTTTTCTAAATCCCTCTCGAAATCATTAAGATATTCAAGACTCGTCCTCCTACCTTCTTTTCGCCCATGATATATATAGTGCAACAGGGGATTCTGGCCTGAACTTGCAACTTCAGGGTTATCGGATAAATAAAGCTCACTATCAAACCGGCGACATGGATTACGCTTCATACGCCACCCATACTTCATATAGTGCCGAACCGGATCAATTCCAGCCATAGAAACATCAGGATATTGCTGCAAGTACCAAGCCGAATTAATAAGCTTTGATTTTTTTACAGCATAGTAATCAGTTTTATTCATTTGGGAACCCCAAGTCTAGCCGACTACATTGATAGCGCTTGCGCAAGATGAATAGTAAAACCATAGCAAGAAAGATATTCGGGTATCATAATTTGGCTTGAACTTCCATGGTTTTTGTCCTCCCGCGTAATGTAGCATTTTAATCCCAGACAAAACCTCGCGCTGCTGAGAGTCGTCAAGGAGCTTGAGGTATATCTCCTGAAAGTTATATGCTGCAGGCAGCATAAATCTTTTAAAATCATTTGTTTCAGAAAAAAATCTACTTAGATGACCCTGCTCATGTATCTCGTTTCTCTCTGAGACGTACTTAGTGATATCGTAAAAGAAATCGTTTCTTAAAAGGTCTTGCCGTAGAATCATTACACCGCTATTAACTCGAGATTTGTGCGCCCCCCAATAGCTGCCACGCACCATCTTTTTCAAATTAGCCAGATTATCTGAATCTGCATCTGGAAATAGTTTCCTTTGAAACTGAGGAGTGCATAAAAAGTCCGCTGACTCGTTCAATTTTGTAAGACCAGACATTTCCTGGAGGCAAATCATGTCGACATCAAAAAAAATCAAGTTCTTAACATCTTGCTCTTCAAACGCTGCCCATTTTAAAAATGTGCCTCTATTCCAACCTGCTTTCTCGGGGCGCCTTACGTTATTTTCTGCTAAATCGTACAGAATATTTTTCTTTTCCCCTTTGACAAGAATTAACTTATCAGCAACAAACTTAACAAACGAATCCTCTAAAACTAAAGGGTCATCGGTGTAAACAACTACTTGATTTTTTAAAAATGCTCCATTTCTTGCTAAACTGGCTATCATTGTTTTAAAACAATTTAAATAGCCATAGTCAAACGCAAAGGCTATACAGTAACTACCTTCATCGTGATCTACGACTTTCTCGGGAAAAAGCTCAGGGTTATTATTAGCAAAATTAATTATTGCCACAATTCCACCTCAATCGTCTTAGCCTTAGGTAACTAGATCGCGGTCACGTATTGACATTGACTCTAAAACGTAACGATCAATATGCGGAAACCTATCTTTCAAAACTTTTTCTGCCTCAAGCAACGTTAACGCCGGAGACTTCATTCTATTTGTTTTAGAATCGTTGCTTGAATGTAACGTTCTGATCCAATGATGCCCACCTTGAATTGATATAAAATCGTGCCTTTTCTCCATATCTCCATGACTACCCATATGCAATATAGTTTCGCCATCGTCTTTAAGGTTAAAAACGCCCATACCAAGCCCTATATTTGGCCAATTCCTGTCTACTATTCTGAAATCATTCTCTCCGTATCGTGTCATTTGGTAACCGTCAGAAAAACAGATCACCTGTTTGTGCCTTGCATCTTTAAATAATTCGTGGATTTTTTCCACGTAATCACCGCAAAGCACATCATCATCATCTAGCCTATAACTAAACACTTTACGACCAGAAAATCTTGAGATTACGTATTTTGATACCTCACTTTTAAATTGTGACTCAACAGGAATTTCAAGTATTTCAACATTATTAACTACAGAAACCAAATCATACACCCTCTCTTTCCACTCTTTCGGCATGTTATCGGAAATAACGACAACGCCATAAGATGTGTCGCTTGCAGAATTCAGATGCTGGTATGTATTAAGAGCAAAAGAGCTAAGCAAATCAACCCGATGCTTCATCGAATGATATTCAAAGGCTTTATTTTCCGCTTCTTCAAGAGAAAGATTTCGTGTCCCATGAAACCAACTTCTAGATTCTTTCGTAACTATATTAAACCTAGTTATCCCAACCACATTAAAGTCTTTCATAACAGCCTCTCCAAAAATCAACTTCACACCAAAACACTAGCAATCAATCCTTATGATCTTTAACGATCAAGATCAGCATATTAATGATCAGTGTTACGAATAGCGCAATAACAGAAAACACCGCAATCATATAGAATCGTTCAGGCTTTTCTGGGTACTCCGGCATCGTCGGCGACTGCAGTACCGATAGCTGCTTTAACTGACGCGCGGCCTCGACACGGGTATTTTCCAGGGCCGCCAAGGTGCCGGAGTAGGCTTCCTGTGCGAATTGCGCGCGTAGCTGCAGCGTCTGGTACTTGCTGGAAACCGCGTTGAGCGCGTCACCGGACTGCGCCGCGAGGCGGCCTTTCTCTTCTTCGATCTGGCTCTGTAGTGCACTGATCTGGCTTTGCACCTGGACCATCTGAGATGAGGTCTTGCTCTGGTAACTGCCCATGGCAGCGCGTTGTGCTTTTAGGCTGGCGAGCTCGCCTTCCAGCTTGGCGACGACGGTGCCCAGGCTCTGAACCGTCGCGGTCGGCGAAGCCAGGCCATTCTCGTTCTCGAACTCGAGCAGGTCCTGCCGGGTTTCTTCGAAGCGCTTTTCGAGTACACCCACCTGCTCTTCCAGAAATTTGACTTGCTCTTGCGCGAGGCGCTGACCCATCTCGTTCATATGGCGCTCGCCTTGCTGCAACATCAGCTTGGCGATCTTGTTGGCTTCTTCCGGCGTGAAGGCGTTCACGTCAACTCTTAGCACACCGGCATATTCATCCAGCTCGACAGAAACCATACTCTGGAAGTATTTCAGCAGCTTTTCCGTCGGTGCGTTTTCGTCACCTAGCTGGCTGAAGAAATCGCCATTATTGGCATAGTGCTCACGGAAGTCCGCATTCTTCTCCAGGAAGTGCAGCATATCGGTGGAAAGCATGTAGTCTCGTAGCAACAGCATATCCGCCGAGTTCGTACCGCCACCGCCAGAGAGGATCGAGCTGAAGCTGAGTTCGGGCGTGGATATCTGCGGACTTTCCAGGATCACGTGAGCATGAGAAACGTAACGGTCAGAAGCCCAGATCGCCCAATAAAAGCTGACGAGCAGAATCAGGACGATACAGAGAGTCCAGTGGATCTGGCGCTTGGCGAAATCCAACCATCGATGCGGCGCGCTGGCCGTGGTAGCTGTTTGCGTCATAGGAAGGCTTACTTCTTACCCGAGGTGTTGTGGTAATGCTCGATGGCATCGTTGATATCGTCGAACCAGGTGGCGTGCCCATCTTCGAGTAGGACGCCGGCCTGGCATAGATCCCTCAAAATACCTTCACCGTGAGAGACCATGATCAGGCTGGCGGAGTTGACCCGTTCGTTGAACGCATCCTTGGCTTTCTGCTTGAACGCTCTATCCCCCACCGCCGTGGCTTCGTCCGATAGGTAGACATCGAAGTCAAACGCTAGCGAAAGGCCAAATGCCAGCCTCGAACGCATGCCGGAGGAATAGGTACTGACGGGCTCATCGAAGGATTTGCCGATCTCGGCGAAATCCTGCACTCGCTGGATCAACTGATGAATGTCTTTCCTGACCCCATGGATGCGAGCGACGAACTTGACGTTCTGGCGCCCGGTCATGCTGCCCTTGAAGCCGCCCGCGAGGCCGATCGGCCAGGAAACGCGAGCCTTGCGGTCGATCACGCCCTTATCGGGAAAATCCATGCCGCCGATCAAGCGCAGCAAGGTCGACTTGCCCGCCCCGTTGCGGCCGATCAGGCCGACACTCACATTGGTCGGGAACGTCAGGTTGATATCCTTGAGTACCCAGTTGCCGCCAAACGGTCCGTGGTAACGCTTATACAGATTACGAATTTCGATCATGTCGTTTCGGGCTCCGCCGATTAGCGCATCTTGAGGCGCGGTGCGAAGCGGATATGCATCATCAAACCCAACGTCATGCTGGTCAGCGCCCAGTACCAGACGTAGGTCATATCGATGCCTTCGATGGAATGGTAATACTGGAAGTAGTTCATCCGCATGCTTTCCAACCCATGCAGGATCGGGTTGTAGAGCATGTATTCCTGCGCCTGATGGGGGAAGTAGGTAACTGGAAAGATAACGCCGGAAAGAATCAATAGCGGGAATGATATCAACCTGATGATCTTGCCCACTTCCGGCACCAAACCGCACACGACCGAGAACAGAACTCCAAGGCCCGAACCCAAGGCCCATAACGAGAGCCAATCCATCAATACACCCACGGCGTGATAGGCCGTCATATCGATCTTGAACAGCATCGCGATCAGGATGAACGCCAGGAAAATAAAACTTCTCAGCATGCCCTCGACATAGCAGCGCACTAGGACGGAGTCAACTGGAGTAATCTGCCGATAGGTAAACAACCCCTTGTTGGCATCGATCGCTCCTATCGGCGCCATCATACAAGCGCGAAAAATATAGAATCCCATCAAACCCACTATCATCCAAGGAATGAACTCGGCCCCCGAAATATGTCTCGAGCTTCGAATATAGGTGCGGATGAAAATCATCAGGCCGATGGTGGCCAGCGGCTCGAAGATCATCCAGAACCAGGCCATGCGGTCCGCCGTGGTGCGAGCGATGAATTCGCGCAACGTCATTGCCGACCAGACATCCCACGTGACGCGCAGCGCGCTGCGGGGTTGGTGTTCCATGGGCTGATGCTGGGAGGGTTGATGCTGAGAAGGGTGAGTCATGTCACTCATGACTTTGCCTCAGTAGGTGATTCAAATAACTTTTCCTCTAAAAAATGACTCTCTCGTAAACGCTAAAGTAGAAAGAGTCGAAATAGAGAGAACTAAAAGAAAGCCCCGCCATAAGCGGGGCCTGGGTACAGCCGATTACGATTAAAGATCCAGCGCGACCTTGGTCGCCACCGCAACCTGGTAGAGGATCTGGGTGATGCTGGTGGCCAGTTCGATATTGCTGGTCGGTGCCGCCGGCAGCACCATGATCTCGTCGCCAGCGCGAACGTCGGTATCGCCGGCGCGAATCACGGCACCGTTGCGATGCACGACCAACACCTGGTCGTCGTCCGCACGCGGTGTCATGCCACCGGCCTGTCGAATATAGTCTTCCGCGTTCATGCCGGGGGTGTAGACCATCGCCTGCGGGATGGTGACTTCGCCGCTCAGCAGTACGGAATCCGAGCTTTCCGGAATGGTGACGACGTCGCCGTCCTGCAGGCGGATATCGGCGATGTTGTCGCCGCGAGCGACGACCAGACGGCCGGTCGGTTCAGTCTGGCGAGCCTTCTGCACAAACTTCTCGATCAGTTCGGCCTGGCGTACCTGAATCTCGCCTTCCCCGGTTGTCCTCGCCGGATAGCCCAAGTAGGTCTGCTCGAGCCGGTCCAGGCTTTCGTTGAGTGATTCTTCCTGCTGTTCGGCCACGCTCTCGCGCCGGATCGAAACGTCCTGATAGCTGGTCATGTTCTTGGGTACGCTGATCGCGTTCAAGAACTCGCCCAGGTGGGCGTCACGCGGCAGCACATAACGTGAAGGCCCGTAGAAGCTGCCTTCGACCTGCACCACGATGCTCTCGCTACGCTTGTCGGCACTGAATAGCACTTCATCGCCGCGTTCGATGGTGGCGGTGCGGAATTCATCGAGCGTCAGGTAACGTGCCATTGGCCCGTCGGGGCGATCACCGCGCAGTAGCACGTGAGAGACGCCGGCGCGCAGCCGGGCCAGATTGCTGACATCGCCACCGGTCAGGGTTTCACCCGCCAGTTCGTAACGGAACGGGCGCTCGACATCGCCGACGACCGCCACGGCCGGTCCGCGCTCTTCGACCACGATGGTGTCGCCGTCACGGAACTGTGGATGCGGCATCTCGCCGTTGATCAGGAAGTCATAGAGGTCGATGGTGTCGACCGTGCGGCCGCCCCGCTTGACCACGATCTGACGGTAGCTGCCCAGCGCCTGGTCGATGCCGCCGGCCTGATCGAGGAAGTAGAGCATCGAATCGCTGGGCGTACCGGAATAGCGGCCGGGATTCTTGACGTAACCGGTGACGAACACGCCCACCGGCTGCACGCCCTGGAGGTTGGTGTAGACCTCGACGTTTTCCGGATAGACCGACTTGATCGCCGAGGTGACTCGCGAGTTGAGCCCGCTGTTGGTCGTGCCCTGGACGTTGAGCGGTCCGATGCCCGGCAGGAAGATGTTGCCTTGGGAATCCACCGTCAGCACGCTCTGCATCTCGGTGCCGCCCCAAACGCGCAGATTGATCTGGTCGCCGGGCTTGATGGTGTAACCGGGGTTGAGACCGTCGGCCATGACGCCGCGGAAACCACCGGTGAACAGGTTGGCCCCGAACGGCGGCAAAGTGTTGGGGTCGACCTGGCTTGAGTTGGGATCGATCGGACCGTAATTCGAGCTGTTCCAGTTGGCTCGCGGCTGATCGTCGACCGCCTGCTGGCCCGCCTGCTGCTGGGACTGCTGACCGTCGCTCCCCTGAACCTGGGAGGTCATCGACTGGGCCTGTTGGTCCTGCGGGACGATGCTGCCGGATCCGAAAGATTGCGCGTTGGCCAAACTGACGTTCAGGCACGCTACCGCCACCAGGCACCCGGCCCGGAAAAACGATGCTGCATGTTTCATGCGAAACTTCCTGTTGTATTCGCGCGGCTCAAGGCCTGCTTTCCAGCGGTTCGACAAACGATCTGGCTGTTCGAAAACGATACACGCGAGCGCAGACGCTCAAGCAGGGATTTTTGTTACGGAGTGCTGGGATTGACCAACATCTGCGTGACCAAGCGCTGGGCGTACCAGCCACTATCTTTCACGAGACATGCTACCTGGGCGCGGTTGGCGCTCGCGGGCGCACCGTCTCTTGCGACATCCAGGTGCGCACAGAGCCGGCCACTGGCGGCGAAGTAGCGTTCCTGAACGATGACGGAAACGTTAGAGCCCCACGGGCTCTTGGGGAAAGTCGTGATGCTGCCGGGGGTGGCGTTGTCTAGAAAGCTGGATATCTCGGGGCCGAGAGCGGCGCCGCCCTCCATGGTGCCGACATTGTCGCCACCGTAGTGGCTCTGGGAAGCGCAGCCCGCGAAGGTCACGGCCAAGGCCCCCACCGCTAACCACCTTCCTAGCCGACCGCAACCGGCGGACACCCCGTTGAAAACGTTTGGCATGTTGTCTGTTCAACCTGATGGACGAAAACTGGAAAACCGACAGTGGCTCCCCCTCGGGGGCCACTGCCGGTGGATCGATCTACCCCCGCGCGATCCGCGAGTCGCCAGAGTGGTTGAGAAATCTCATCCATCACACCCTGACTGATGCGATCATCAAGCGAGCTGAAAAGTAGTCTCAATCCGTTGCCTGATAACCCTACGATTGTATGGTGCCAGCAGCAGCTTGCCTACAACCAAAATGGTGCATCTCTAGGAGGGGGTGTATAGACAGCGTTAATTTAGGTAACTATTAGAACATGACTTTATTCAGCCAACCATGGCAAATCTCTTACAAATCAAAGCGAGAGTATCCATTTCGACGGCGGTGGGGGCGTATCACGAGGATTACTGCGACGGTGTTGCGAGGAGTGCTGCGAGCGCTAAAGCGATGGCGCGTAGGCGACTGGGGTTGGGGTTGGGGTTGGGGTTGGGGTTGGGGTTGGGGTTGGGGTTGGGATTGGGATTGAAAGTGACGCCATTAGCGGCGTCTTGGACGTCGAACTCGCCGATGTCGATGACGCAGGCCACTTGAGCCTGCAAGCTTGGCGGCTCCGAGCGTCAAAGCACTGGCACCTGATAGGCTACGCCGAACCTCTCCGCCATATCGGCAAGACGCTTGTCGAGCGTCCACAGCTGTATACCGGGCATGATGAGTGTAGAGGTAAGCAAGCACATATCGACCAAACCGCACCCAAGGCCATACAGCTTTTCGCGCTCGATGAAACCCATCACCCCGTGCAAGCTAGCCTGATAGCAGGATCTTAGAAGACCAATGTTCTGCAGCGTTTGAGCACGTGGTTCAGGAGGTGTTCCACAAGTCAGGTCCGCCAGGACCATTGGATGATTCAATACCAGATCTTTTTCGATCAACCCGACCAGAGTGTCGTTTCGCTTCCTGAAATGATCCACCCATACCGAAGTATCGATGAGCACATTCATTGCGCCTCGGGCTCCCCGCGACGGCGTGGTATGTCTGGCATCTCAGGAGCGGTGCCACCCAAGGCAGCAAGGCGACGGGCCGCCTGTACCCGTACATAAGTCTTCACGGCCTCACGAAAGAGGTCCGATGGTTTGTCCATACCCGGCTCAGCAAACTCCAACGCTTGCTCATACAGAGCATCATCGATAGTGACAGTCGTTCGCACCGCTAGGCCCTCGCATCATATTTGATGCCATCATGCATCAAATATGATGCCGCCACAAATTCGATATCGAGCAAGGCAGGCAAAGGCCGAGCCTGTGACACGCCACGATGTGGCAGATAGGAAAGCGATCCCGACCTAGCTGCCGTCTTCTCAAGCAGAGTTTGGTGTGGCTCGGGATCTATGTTCTCGTTCGTGGAAGGCACCAGTTGACCGATACTGGTTACCTGAAGATTGGATGCTGGAGCGCTTATAAAAAGTCTAAAAAAATTGCGGCCACGCTTAGCTCAACCGCACCTCTTTTGAGAGCAGTGCGTCTGAAAACACCAATGAGCCTTTTTCTTTTATAGAATGAAGGAGGTCCTGATCCGAAGAAAAAAATGTCATTTCGAAGCCAGCGCTCAGGGGGGCTTTAGCATAAGCAATTTGGACATCCTTGCGATTAATCCTCTTAACAAAGGTCTTATCAACCGGATAAGTTTTACCTTCCAGCTTAAGACTTAAGTTCAAATCGAATTCGCTTGTGTCTACATTATACCCCCATCCAGTAATCACCATACACTGACGCTCTTTATTTACATGCGCATTATCGACGCAAACCTTAAGAGCGTTCTTTTTGCCGGCATAGGCCAATGAAGTACCAGAAAACATAGCAGCATAAGTTTCTAAAACCTCAGGGTTTGAGCCAACAAGATTGCTGACCTCACTAAATCTATTACTAACAAACAGCCGAGATTCTTCTACAACGCCCTTCAGTTCGATTTGTTCTAAAAATTCTTCGTATCGCTTGCAATACCGTTTTAGTTTTTCCTTGCCTATAGAAAAATTCAAGGTCGGCACGTTAGGATAGGGAACAAACCCAAACCTATTAACTTTAATAGGCCTATTGTCTTTTGCATGCGCTCGACCGCGAGACAACGATGACACATATTCCATCTCGCTGCGGTAAAGACAGTGGTAAATAAAATAGGGAGGTATAGAATTCAGGTACCGTGATTCGAAAACATCTCTCCTGATCAAAAAGTGCTCATCTGCAGGTTCCCCCAGCTGGAATCGCTGACCATTTTCCAACCAATAGTCTTCATTACGAAGAAGGGCGTTATGAACGACATACCTCAAAATATCAGCCCGAACATTGACAAGCGATTTTACGTGCCTATTGGCTTGAACTAAATTTTCAGAATCAAATGCGTTAGAAAAAGGTGACTTTTCCCTAGAAGGAACATTCCAATACCAAAGAAATGAAAGCGACGATTTTTCTCCATTTTCATAAATGGCATTTACAATACCGGTTTCGAAATTTCTTGGAATCCAAAATTCGTCTAGGTCCAAGAACATAACATGAGTGGCTGCCCCTTCACTCCGCCCTCTTTCCAGCTCTATGGACTTATTATAAATATAAGACTGGAACGGCAAATCTTCGCCAATACAATATTCCAGATCTACCTGAGAATCCATTATATCAACTGATTCAACGTGCCGAAAAACATCAATTAAACACCGGCCATTATCTGTCGTCCCATTCAAATGGATTTCTATTTTAGAAAAGCCAAAATAAAGATGATGGAATATCCATTCAGGAATATATGCCGCTTCATCTTTTGCAATTGCGCACAATTTAACCGAGTAATTCATCCCACCCCCAACGGCTCTCAGCACTTATTAACAAAGTACGCTATTACAAAACCTACATAACCTCTGGCAAGACTGACACTGTAATCTGGACTTCGTCCAAGTGCCCTCCCATACCGAGCACTCCGCACTGCCGCATACCCATGCGTCGTCAGTCCAGACTAGATGGCCTGCCCTAGCGACATCGGCAGCATTGCCGAGGTAGCCGTGAGACCGGGGCCAGTTCCGTTGCCGCATCGACGTCGATATGGCCCGCCGTTCTCGCTTCGCGAAAATTACGCCGCTGATAGGAGACTTATCTGTCTGGGACCACTCATCATTCGAAGCTTCCAAAATACTAAAGTGCCTAACGATCATCGACCAGGATGACAATTTTGCTACGCGTTCAGCCCGCCAATGGAAAAGTCCTCTCTAACTCGCGTCAAATGCAAGCTATAACTGGGGTCGCTGTTCAAACTTTCCCCCCACCGCTCTTTCATATACTCTATTTCTTTAGCAAAACGCGCTATTTTATCTGGCGTGTCCTCGTGGCCCCGACTGACGGACTCATGATGATACAACTCCGCATAGGGCGTCCAGATATTACGGTATCCTGCATCACGAACTCTCAGGCAGAAATCCACATCATTGAAAGCCACTTTGAGATCTTCTTCATTTAACCCGCCGACCTCCTCGTACACCTCGCGACGCAGGACCAGACAGGCTGCTGTCACTGCCGACAAGGTTTGTACCAACTTCAATCGATTGAAATAGCCAGCAGCGTCTCGAGGAAAATGCTTATGCGAATGACCTGCGACCCCGCCCAATCCCACGATAACGCCAGCATGCTGAATCGTATCGTTGCTGTAATATAACTTAGCTCCCACGCAGCCTACTTCAGGCCTTGCGGCTTGGCTCACCATTTCTGTTAGCCATTCAGGGGAAATGACTTCCACGTCATTATTGATCAAACCCAAAAATTCACCAGCAGCCTGTTTCGCTCCAAAATTATTAATAGCGGAATAATTAAACGGCTGGTCATATTGAACGACTTTAACGCGCTGATCTTCTCTTTGTATCGATTCGAAAAAATCAAGGGTTTCTGGTTCGACGCTGCCATTATCCAGAATAATGATCTCATAATTCTGGTAGACCGTTTTATCCAGAATGCTACGAATCGCTAGCTCAGTCAGCGCTCGCTGGTCACGCGTGGGCATCAATAAGCTGACGAGAGGCTCGGCTGCCGGCAACGCCCACTGAATACGATAGGTGTTTGGCGCTAGCCCCGGAGAGACGGTTCCTTGCAACGGAACCTGTTCTTCGATATAGCTTTGCAATGCCTTGATACCGGCGGTTGCGGTGTAGTCTTTTGCTTCCGTCGCTAAGGCTGTCGACCCTTCCAGCGCACGCCAATGATAAAGAACATGGGGTATATGGACGATATGGTCTTGGTTCACTAATCGCAAACAGCGCAAAAGAAGATCCTGATCTTGGGCTCCTTCTACGCCCTCTCGGAAGCCGCCAATATTATCGATGAGTGATTTTTTGTAGACGCCAAGATGAGAAATATAATTTTGAGATAGAAATAGATCCAAATTCCAATCGCATTTGAAATGAGGTTCAAAACGGTTACCCTCTCCGTCGATCTTATCCTCATCACTATAGAGAACGGCAGCATTGGGATTTTCGCAGATCGCCGTGGCCATAAAATACAAAGCGTGGGGAGAGAGAACATCGTCATGATCGAGCAGAGCTATATATTCACCCTGAGCAACACTTAACGCACTATTCGACGCTTTAGAAATATGACCATTTTCTTCGCGAAAAACAACTTTCACTCGCTCATCGCGCATTTCATAATTCAATAACAGCTCTTTAATATAACCCAATGTAGAGGCGTCATCGGCGATACAAAGATCCCAGTAGGGATAAGATTGCGCCAGCACCGACTCAATGCATGCCTCCAACAGTTTTCGAGAAGTATTATAGACAGGCACGATAATAGAAATATTTGGCAAGCGGTTGGATGGCCTTATGAAGCTCTGAACTTTATCGAGCGCGGGCCATTTCTTATTCTCGATCCGTTCGATCCAATCCTGGTATTCGAGTCGCTGGTTGGCAATGTCGCTTTTCAGTACGAACGTTTCATCATAGAGCGCAAGCAAGCATTCGACCCATGCTCGATCCGGCGACGCCACCGCCTTATTACCGATAGCAGCTTTCGCCTGGCTTTGGGTGAGTCCTGCAAAGTCAGTATGACACTCCATCACTCGAGCCAACATAATATCAATTGCTTGTCCCTCGACTAGGGCCTTCATTTCCAAACCATGAATACTAAACCTGCCTTTCACCTCTTGGGGGTCAAAGCGAAAGTCAGTGACTTCGCCGTCAATCCATACCGCCCGTACGGCTGTGCTATGGTTTTCAAACGGCACGATAACGGAGTCCTTTTCATTATATCCGTCGCCTGTATCAAAATAGAGCTTGGCGTCTCCTTGGCCCCATTCGCTCTCGATACAAAATTCAACAATATACCATCCGGCGGCAATGGCACCCGGTTCTTTCAGGTTGGCAAAAAAGCAAGGATCGATACCTAGGGATTTCCAATGATAGCCGTCCTCGAGGCAGCGAGTCACTTGCCCCATGGCACTCAAAAAGAAAGAAGAATGATCGATCGTTTGCAGATACGCATTGATTTTATCGCTCGAAACGGGCTCCTCTATTTTCCTCAACATTATATCGTCGATTTGAAAACCGACAGCGGAGGTCATCGGATCCAACCGGACACCCCGAGTGGAAACCGGCAAAAATAACGGTATCAATACCCGCTGATCTTTTTCCAGCGTATAGGTAATCGCCACATCGGGCAGATAACCCGCACCATAATCGATATAAATTTGTTGAACTACCGTTTCCTGGCATTTGAAATCATATTCAAGTCGAAACCAGCCGCCCAGTTCCAATACCGTAGGACGTGTCGGAAACAGTATGAAATAGGGGTCCTCGCCAAGTGATTGCCACCGGTTTTTTTTCGCACCCTTGGCTTGCATCAACTGATTATAAGGTTGAACTCGCATCTTCGTCGATTTGCATCGATTCAAAAACAGATGCTTGTAAAGTGCTTTAACTGTCCCCTTAACATTTTCGGCAGACGATGTCTTTTGCGGCTTGCTATTCTGACGATTTAAATCGTGCGCCAGCTCAAGGCATGAACTCTTTTTATCGTTAGCTTCACCGTCGTTCGATGCTTGTACGCTCAAACCTTCTAATTTGTTCATGCTTAGGCTGCCATTCTGTGATTTATCGTCAAACGCGTTAAGGCACGAAGCTTCACGAAATATCTTCATTCATCGGCTCACGCCAAGCCGAACACGAAAATATTACATTTGTCGCCAACAGCTAACAAGAAATCACAAAATCATTTTTGTAGTCATATCGGTGGAGTATTAGTTCAGCCATGCGTATAACAACGGTAATCTCACACCTAGTCTCATACCAAGTTATCGAATAACTCAAACAGTAAAGTCATGCGCGGTTAAATCGCGGCTAGCAAAAATAGCCAATATCTACTCGATAATTGGAAAAGTGGTTTTCAAATGACAAGGACTTCAATGGCGACCGAAAACTGCCACGCTTCACGTCAACCGCGAAGCGCCGCTTTCAAAGCCTCGATCCACCGTTCGTGGCGCTGCCCGCAGACGATGAAAAACGGGTTGAGGGTGCTGTCCTGCTGATTGCAGCGAAGGGGCTGGAGGGTTTCGGCGTCGAGCACGTAGCCGCCGGCGGCGGTGACCACGGCCTGCGCAGCGGCGGTATCCCACTCGCACGTTGGCGCGAGCCGCGGGTAGAGGTCGGCCGCGCCTTCCGCTACCAGACAGAGTTTGAGCGAGCTGCCCATGGAGACGCGCTCGTGGCTGGGCAACTGGTCGCAGAAGATATCGAACGCGCCGACGCCATGCAGACGGCTGCCAACGATTCGCCAGGGCCGCTCATCGGCCGCCGGCAGCTTACGAACGTGGATCGCCCGTTCGCCTTCGGTCGATATCTTGTAGGCGCCCTGCTCGGCATCGCCCCACCAGGTCACGTCGAGGACCGGGGCGTGGACGATACCGAACACGGGAACGCCGTTGTCGATCAGCGCGACGTTGAGCGTGAACTCGCCGTTTCTTCTGACGAATTCCTTGGTGCCGTCCAGCGGGTCGATCAGCCAGTAGCACGACCACTGCCGGCGGGTCTCGTAGGCGATGGGGGCGCTCTCTTCCGAGAGAATCGGGACCTCGGGCGTCAGGCGCTGGAGAAGATCGCTCAGCGCGTGGTGGGAGGCCATGTCTGCCTGGGTCAGCGGACTATCGTCGGCCTTGGTCTCGACGCTGAAATCCTGAGCGTAGATCTGCAGCACGCGTTGGCCAGCGTCGAGCACGCCGCGGATCAGTTCTCGCCTGAGCGGTTCATCGATCGTCATGCGCGAGCTCCTGGTGTGGGTGTGAGTGTGGGTGTGGCTCGCCCCTTCTGCACTCCCCTCGGTACTCTCCTCAGTACAGGGCGCTAGAACGGCCAGATTCGCGGTATCAATAACAGTGAGGTGATCCCCACCAGGACGCTCACGGGAAAGCCCAGCTTGAGATAGTCATGCATACGGTAGCCGCCCGGGCCCATGACCATCAGGTTGGTCTGGTAGCCCAGCGCGGTCATGAAGCTGGCCGAGGCCGCGATGGTGATGGCGATCACGAACGGCATGAAATCCACGCCCAGCTGCTGCGAAACCGCGATCGCGATGGGGAACATCAGCACCGCCGCCGCGTTGTTGGTAATCATCTCGGTAAACAGTACCGTCATCAAATAGACGAACGCCAGCGCCAGCCACGGGGAATCGATATGCGCGACGACCCGCTCGGCGATGGTCTGCGCCGCGCCCGACTGGGTCATCGCGGCGCCGAGCGAGAACGACGCGGCGATCACGATCAGCACGGATAGATCGATGTAGCGCCGCGCCTTGCCCATGGTCAGGCAGCCGGTCATTAACAATGCCCCGGCGGCGAGAAACGCGGCCTCGAGAATGGACAGCAGATTGGTGGCGCTGAGCACGACCATCACGCCGAGGATGCCCAGCGAGAGCGGTGCTTTCTGAAAGTTCGGCGGCGTCGAGTCGTTGAGCTGGCTGACCAGCAGGAAATCCTTGCGGTAGCGATACTGCTCGACGAACTCCTGCCCGGTTTCCAGCAGCAGCGTATCGCCGACCTGAAATTCGACGTCCCCGACTTTGCCGTTCAGCCGCAGCCCGTGGCGGGAAATCGACAGGATCACGGCCTGGAAACGCGAGCGAAACCGCGACTCCCGCACCGTCTGCCCGATCCCCACGAAATCCGGGCTGACGACCGCTTCGACCAGACAGCGCCGATGCCGCGCCACCTGCAACTTCTGAACGTTGCCGTTGGCGGGGCTCAGCCCTCGAATTTCGCGCAGCTCGCGGGCGCACTCCGGGGTGCCGATGAATACCAGGGTATCGCCGTCGCGCAGTCTGGTGTCCGGCGGTACCGCCGTCAGCAGCTCATCGCCGCGCTCAATATCGGCCAGATACCCGAACTGCAGGTTACGCAGGCCGGCGTCGGCGATCGTTTTGCCCGCCAGCGGCCCGCCCGATTCGACAGCCACCTCGACGCTGTACTCGCGAATCTGATCGAGCTGCTCGTGAGTGCCGTCGCGCTGGGGCAGCAGCCATTTGGCGAAGATCAGGATAAAGCCCCCGCCGACGATCAGGATCGGCAGCCCGATCCAGGTCAGCTCGAACATGCCCAGCGACACGCCCTGCCGGCTCTGCAGCAGGCCGTCGATGACCAGGTTGGTACTGGTGCCGATCAGGGTGCAGGTACCGCCCAGAATGGAAATGTAGCTGAGCGGCAACAGCAGTTTGGAAGGCGGTAGCCGCAGGCGATTCGACCAGTCCTGGATGGCGGGAATGAACATCGCCACCACGGTGGTATTGTTCATGAACGCACTCAGAATGGAGGCTGGCAGCATGACGCGCCACTGCGCCCGACGCAGGGTCGAGGGTTGGCCGAGCAGCATCGCCGCGATCCATTTGATCGCGCCGGTCTCCTTGAGCGCGGCGGCAACGACGTAAAGTGCCGCGATGGTCATCACGCCGGTGTTGGCGAAGCCGGCCAGCGCTTCTTCCGGCGTCAACACATCGGCAAAGATCAGAAATGCCATCGCGCCGACCAGGATAGCGTCCGGCGCGATTCGCGTGAACACGAGCGTAGCGAGTACGGCCACGACCGTGGTGATACTCAACCAGGCATCGATACCCATATTCCTCCCACTCCATGCCTGGGCTGCACCGAGTTACAGCGTCTGAATCCGGTAATCGAAAAACGGTCGACGACAACCCCGCCGCATTCCACGTTGGTCGCATTTTAAGCCGCCAGCCATGGCGGCTACCAGTGCGGCTTTTCTCAGGAAGACGATGGCTAGTTTCAGGAAGGATATGACGAGATCAATGAGATGAGCGAACTGGCGGGACGATAGCGAGGGGTGGATGCGAAGGAGCTCAAGCTCCGTGATGACCGCATAGACTTAATAAGCGGCGCGTCAAATTCATTAAGCGGCTGGTGACTGAAGCTGACCCCGAATGGCATTGATGAAGACATTGGTATATAGCAGATAGCTACCATTCATCCCTCTGGCTCCTTTGATACTCGACTCCGTCGTGAGCGGTCAGTGAAGGGGCTTTGACACCTGAAAAATCGATACCTTCCCGCTGCCGGGCGACGCCATCCTCCTCGGCCGAAGCGCCATAGAGCACGACGATTCTGGCATGCCTGTTCATCAAGTGGGCATACTCGTCTGGAATTCTTACCACGCCATCTCGAATATCAACTTCAAACTCAATCGCACGCATGGTTGTCACCTGCTCATAAATCCGAATTCAAACTTCTGCTGCGCTATTCTAGCAACAAACACCGAGCCGCCGCTGCGGGTGTCCAGAATATCTGGTTGGTGAGGCTCCATCGAACTCTTGTGGATTACACAGATAGACTTGTTGGGGCCGGGTACGATTACCGAGTGAAGTAAAGGCTTGCCATCCGTGATGCAATACATCACACTCCAAGCATGATCATCAGCTTCCGACATAAAGGTCTGCGCGCTTTCTTCGAAACAGGCACTACCAAGGGGATCCGCTCCGATCACGCTAAGCGACTGGGGCGCATTCTTGCGATGCTCGACCGCGCAGAAGACCCAGAAGCGGTTAACCTGCCAGGCTGGCGGTTGCATCCGTTGAAGGGCGAACAGAATGGGTTCTGGTCAATCACGGTAAGCGGCAACTGGCGGATTATCTTCCGTTTCACTGGGCCGGACGTCGAGCTGGTCAATTACCTAGACTATCACTAGGAGGTGGCACATGACTTACATGCACAACCCCCCGCACCCCGGTGAGACGCTGCGCGAAGACGTGTTGCCAGCGCTGGATATCAGCGTGACGGAAATGGCTCGTCGCCTGGGGCTAGCGCGGGAAACCTTGTCGCGGATTCTTCACGGACGGGCGCCGATTAGTCCCGACCTGGCCGTTCGCCTGGAGCGGGCCGGTATCGGTCGGGCGCGTACCTGGCTGGCTGTGCAAGGCGATTACGACTTATGGCAGGCCGAACACCGCGCCCAACCAACCATCGAGCGCTTCGCCGACCTGGCATGAAGGTAGATTGAGACCAATCAATCGCTAAATTCGCGTCCTCTTCGCATACTTCTTTTTGCAACTCCGCTCAGCGCAAGCCGAGGTTTTACCGAACCGGTGAGGTCATCTCGGGATTGAGTCCCGCATGACTGGCGAGTTCGCGAAAGCGCCGACGCAGATAGACGCCGGCATCGGTCGCATGGAAGTCAGGCTGTCGCTGCGACTGCGCGACATAGGTCATGATCAGCCATCCCAGTCGGCGTTCCCGATCATCACCGATCCAGCGCTCCGCCAGCGCGGGCGGCACACTCAGCAGCAATCGAGCAAGATCGAGGCCCGGCGGCAGCATGCCGGCGTGATCCCAGTCGATGAACACCGGCCGGCCGGTATGCGTTTCGATCAGCACGTTCTGAGGATGAAGATCGCCATGGGAGACGACGCGGGGTAAACGGTAAAGGATTCTTGCCATTCGCAGTAGCAGCGCCAACTCGAGCCAACGCCCTTGGTTCAACGCGGAAAGACAGACGTCTCTGACCATTCTTCTCAGGGCATGGCGCCCTCGGCGGTCTGCCTCTCGGCCAGCGCCGACACTCCCAGGGCTGGTCGTGTCTGCGCTGGTCATGTCAGCGCCGGTCATATGATCGCTCTTACTTCTCCGCATTTCATCGGGCCAACCGACGCGCGATAACGCAATGACCGAGGCGATGGTGTCGCGATACGCCTGCTCGTTGCTCGCCGTCGATGCGACATCAGGTCGATTGCCTGGGTCATCTGCCCCGTCGCTGGACGTAGCGACAGACGACGCGACAAACGGGCCCAGCGTCTGGCCCTCGATATGCTCGACCATCAGACTGGCGGACTCTCCTCGTCGGATAACCGCTTCCAATAACGGCGCACCGACGGCATGGGGCTCGAGCACGCAACGATGGAGCCGTTCCAGCCACGCGGCATGGTGGTGCGGGCGAGCGCGATGGATGACATAACAGGTCCTCAGCGTTCGAACACCCACCGCCGACAAGTTGCC
Organism: Salinicola sp. V024; assembly: GCF_052645315.1. Classification (NCBI taxonomy): domain Bacteria; kingdom Pseudomonadati; phylum Pseudomonadota; class Gammaproteobacteria; order Oceanospirillales; family Halomonadaceae; genus Salinicola; species Salinicola sp. V024. Next base: position 111,514 of record NZ_JBQXYB010000002.1, on the reverse strand, counting down.
TCGATGCCCGAACAACGGCCTAAACGCTTGAACGTCGAGACTGGCCGCCAGCGGCTGCAAAAATGGGCGGAACGCCGGAAGATCGCCGTAAGACATCGCCGAAAGCCAGCCGTCCGGCGCGGATTCCGGCATCACGACCGCCAATCCGCTGCCCAGCAGCCGGCCGCTGTCCAACGCCCGCACGCGGACGAGATCGCCGATCTGCAACGCGAGCGGCGCCCGAAAGCCGACTTCGAGGCGGGTCGTGATACCCGCTTCGACCACATCGGGCCGCGCCTCCTGACACAGCGCGCAGTAGCGCACTTCACCGTTAACCGAAATGATCACACCCCGCTCGACGGGCTCTCGGTTATCGGCCACGTACCAGCCTCTAACGAACTGCGGAGTGACTTCGTCGACGAACCCCGGCATGAACGCTCCCCGGCCGCGTCGCGACCTAAACGTCAGTTTGTTGTTATTCAGCGCCCGATGAATAGTACGTCAGCCGCTCGAGCGGGTTCGTAACGTCTTACTGCGGCGAGAAAACGCCTGGGCAACATAAGTCCATTAATACATTCGAAAACGGTCGAACGCCGTCGATTGGCGGGAGGCGATTAGAAGTAAAAGGCGTAGATACGGACTGGCGCCCGGCAGCTTACGCAAACCCCACAATCATTGACGATTTAGCCACAGAAAAACACGGCATTTATCCAATCAGCACTGAATCCGGGCGGATATTGAACGAGTATTAAATAAACAACAGGGAGGTCATTGTCATGCCCCAGGAACTCACGCTGAAGAATGCATCAAATAACGTGCCTGAAACCAGCGATCCGGCCGCTCGCGAGCAAAGCGCTGAGCGTTGGGTATCGACATTGTCCAACACCCTAAATCTGAGCAAGAAGGCCGCCGAATCCGATGACGATGAATCCAGAACGTGGAACCGGGCCGATGGCGGGACTAAATCGCCCCGGAATCTAAACGATTACAAACAGATAGTGACGATCGGCGATGATCTCATTCGCTACGAGACCAAGGGCGGCAAGAGCGTAGAGATCGACCGGCATTCCACGCCGACGTTGTTCGAGACGGTCAAGCAGGATGCCGCCCAGATGACCGCACTCAACGAGAGCGGGGAGGACGGCTATGGCGTCTTGCCGCTGGATGCCGAGCCGCCCGGCAAGCTGAGCGACTATCGGTTCATCGCCCCGCCCGACGAAGTTGCCAAGGGTGTCATCCGCTACGAGATGCAGAACGGCACCAGGGTCGTGGTCGCCGAACGCGCCGCCCCGGAGCTCTACGCCGCCATCAAGAAGGATTACCAAAGCCTGATCGGCATTAATGAAAGCGAATCGGACGGCTACAAGCGCATCGGCGGCGACGCCACCCCGCCCTCCTATTACAACACCGAGGTCGGCGCGCCCGGTGAAGTCGGCCCGGAAGTGATTCGCTACGAGCATGACGGCGAGAAGTTCGTCGTGGCGCGCAGCGACAATCCGGAACTCTATGACTACCTGAGCGAGCAGTACGCGACCCTGGGCGGTAACGCCGAGCATCAGGATGCCATCGATGGCGCGGTCGAGGATGGCGCCACCATCGCCGGCGCCGATACCAAAGCGCCCGAGTTCAACGATTTCAAGAATTTCAGTTGGCAGAACGACGCGCGTGACGACGTCATTCGCTTCACCACCCACGATGGCAAGAATGTGGTGGTATCGAAGGCCCTGACGCCAGCGTTGTTCGAAACGGTTTCCAACGCACAGAAAACCTGGGACCGGATCCACGAGCTCGAGGACGACGGCTACAAGCTGCGCTCCGCCGACGAGGACATCCCGGTTCTCGGCAAGGGAGACAGCGTCAAGAGCGCCACCGACGAGCACGGTGACGTCATCGAAGGGCTCAAACTGGTCGAGGTCGATGGCGAGAAGTTCGTGGTATCGAAGGGGGTGACACCGGAGCATTTTGAGGCGGCCTCCAGCTTCCAGCAGACATCGAGCAAGGATGCCATCGACGATGTCTTTGCCGATCACGACCTGCCCGAGTCGGAAGAGACCAACCTGATGGGGCAGGAGACCACCGTCGAAAACGACGACGGCGAGGCGAAGACGGTCACCGAACTCTACATGGAGAAGCTGGAGGAGAAGGCGGAAAACTCGGACAACGAGAACTTCAAGAAGTATGCCCGCCTGCTCGAACTCAAATCCCAACTGGACGATGGCAGCTTCCAGTATCTGCCCTACATGACGGTCAATCACGGCGGCGACTGGACCTACTATGCCAGCGATACCCAGGGCATGGATCCCGCCGACCTGCGCGGCCTGATCCATGAAGAGAAGCTCGGCGAGGAGCTCTCGAAACTGCTCGGGGACGAGGAAATCGCCAAGTTCACCGACGAGGCGATGACGGAGGCCCAGAGCAAGATCAAGGATCGCGACGGGCTCGCCGACAAGATCTACGACTCGTTGACCGGCGACAAGGGGGCGGAATACCTCGATGCCATCGAAGACCTGCGTGACAAGGGTTTCGGTGACGAAGCCGCCACGCGTTTGAACAATGATCTGAACACGCTGCAAGCGCTCGACCCCGACCGCGCGGCCGAAGCGAGAGGTAGCATCACGGCGGCCAGTACCGCCAGAGGCCTCGAGGAGGAACTCAGCGACATCGACGCCGAATACGATGCTTCTCAGAACGGCGACGACATATCGCCGGAGAGCGAGGAAGCCGCGGGGCAGGTCGCTGCCGACATGGTGCCGACCGTCCTCACCGGCATTACCTACAGCACCTTCGGCATCCAGACCACCGATGGCGTCTGGAACGCGGTGAAGGATGCACTCTCCGCCGACAAGACCGACCCCAAGGGCACCGTGCCGCCAAATCTGACGGAGAAGGAAAAGCTGCAGTTCACCAAGATCCTGGCGATCGCCGCCGGCCTCAAAGAGGTCATCAAGACGGCGGCGTTGAGCGGGAGCAACGTCGAGACGGCGCTGAAGGATTCGTCTCTCATGCGCGATGTCATGAAGAAGGTGAACGAGCAGTTCCGCAACATGACCACCAGCCGCGACGGCCAGCCGCCCATCGTCGAGCTCAGCGACAGCCAGCGCACCAACGTGCAGAGTTCGCTGAAATCCCAGTTCCGCAGCTTGATGAGCTCGAACACGATGTTCGCGATCGGCGGTACCGCAGCGCTGGCCAACGCCATCTATCGCCGCTCGGGTGACGATTTCGGGGACACCTGGCAAGAGCGCATGACCGTCGCGCGCGGCATGCTGGTGTTCATCGGCACCACGCCTTTCGCGCTCAAGGGCATCACCGATGCGGTGGGCCCCAAACTCGACGAGGGCAGCCGGCTGACCAAGCTGTTCGGCACCACCAATATCACCCAGGCGCTCGGTCTCGACAAAGAGATGGGCGAAGTCCTGCGCGAGCGCTTTCCCGACACGTTCAATGGCGACAAGGCGCCCTCCCTCAACCCTGGCGAGCAGGCGCGGGGCAAATTGGACGACGTTCGCGGCAAGCTCGAATCGTTCGATACCCTTCTCGATCGACCGGATGCCGCCGACTTCGAGCAGAAGGCCCAGGGCCTGGTCGACGATATCCAGGGCCAACTCGACGAGGTCGACCGCATCGTCAAGGACTCCGACTCGCTCAGCGACGACGAGAAGAAAGAGATCCAGCAGCGCCTGGACACGATCGAGGATCGGCTCGACAAGGTCGAAATGAAGAAGGAGGGCCTGGCGCCCCAGAATGCGGACGACCTCAGGGGGCTGGTCGACGACCTGTTCGAAGAGATCCAGCCTTTCGCCTCCTCGGCGACGCCATCGGAGCAGCGCTTTGCCCAGATCGACGACTTCGATCGGGCCGTGGCAGATTACCGCCAGTTAATGGATGCCGATGGCAAGGGCAAAGGCAAGATGCCGGAACAGGCGCCGGCACTGTTCGACGACATCATGGAGAAGCATCGTGCCATCCGCTCCTCTATCGAATCCGACCCGACGCTCTCCGACAGCGATCGCGCACAGCAGCTCGATCGGCTGGACGAGATCGCCAACCGCCTGGAAGACGTCCGCCCGACGGACGGCGGCGCCCTGCCCAGCGGCGCCGGTGACGCGCTGGACGACCTCGACAGCCTCAGCGGCGATCTCCACCAGCGCTTCGATCCCGCCAACGGCGAATCGTCGAGAGTCGCCATGCAGCCCTTTAACCAGGCGCTGGATGACGAAGCCGACGTGATGACCAACGGAGAACGTACCCAGGGTGGCACGTCGCCCGATGGCCTCGGGGGTACCAGCGGTGATACCAGCAGCAACAAGAAGACCAATATCTTCGGCCCTGCGCTCAAGGGCCTGGCCTACATGACCGACTTCGCCGGCGGCATTCTCGATACCGTCGTCGCGGGCATTGGGCTGGATCAGTTGATCAAGAACGGCGGCACCCCGATGGAGTTCGCCGCCAGTTCGACGGGCGTGGTCTCCGGCTCGTTCTTCACCATCGGCGGCGCCGCCGAGATCGGAGCGTCACTGCAGACGGCTTCGCGCGTGCTTTCCGGGCTGGGCGCGGGTCTTCGTGCCGCCGGCCCTATCGGCAACCTGATCGGGCTGGGCGTCGGCTTCGCCAGCCTGATTCTCAATGCGGTAATGGCCCAGAAGAAAGGCGCCGAGACCGAGGGCAAGATACGCGATCAGTTCGAGCAGTTCGCCGAGGATGGCGTGACCGAGGACGATTGGGGCGAGAAGTTCAACTACCTGATCAACTCGAGCTACGGCTTCAAGGAGATGATGCACGCCGGAGACGACGACAAGGAGCCCGACCCCCTGTTCAAGGAGTGGTTCCCCGAAGACATGGCGGCGTGGGAGGCGCAGCCAGAGCAGTACGACAAGTTCACTCAGGAGATCGAGGAGAATGGCAACGTCGATGACTTCTTCTTCGATTTCGACAAGGACCAGATGCAGCTCAATATCCACGGCCAGGAGTTCTACCAGGAGCACAAAGAGACCATCGATACCATTCTCTTCAACTGGGACGAAGGCGACGGCGGCAATGACTGGACGGGCGGCGACGATATCGTCAGCAAGAAGGATCTGAAAAAGATCGCCGATCCGGAAAACGGCCACTCGAAAGAGGAACAGGCGGCCGCCGAGTTCCTGCTCAATAATGAGGACTTCTTCGCCTTGCTGGACACGCTACACAAGCAGGACGGCTCGGACGGCAAGATCAGCAGCGCCGACATCGACTCCTGGATGCAGTTGATCGGCGAGCGTGCGATCACCGACGACAACCCGGCCTTTGCCGAGGAGGACAGCATCTGGGACAACCCGGCGTCGTACAAGCTGTAGGCTGAAGCCACGAGCTACGAGCCACGAGCCAAGGGCTACGAGCCCGGGGCGATAAAAAAGCGGGCCATGTCTCTCCTCGAGACATGGCCCGCCGTCGTTGCAGGTTGGGCTAATCGGCTAGGCTCACCCGAAGTCAACGCTCAGCCGAACTGGTTCATGGTATTGAGCCCGCCGCCGGCCTTGAGCGCGGCGGCACCGGAGAAGTACTCCTTGTGGTCGTCGCCGAGGTTGGAGCCGGCCATGTCCTGATGCTTGACCGAGGCCAGGCCTCGCCGGATCTCCCGGCGCTGGACACCGGCGACGTAGGCCAGCATCCCCGCCTCGCCGAAGTAACCCTCGGCCAGCTCGTCGGTGGAGAGCGCCGCCGTGTGGTAGGTCGGCAGGGTGATCAGGTGGTGGAAGACGCCGGCTTCGCGGGCCGCGTCGCGCTGGAATGCCTGGATCCGTCGATCCGCCTCCTGGGCAAGCTCGGAACCATCGTAATCCACGCTCATCAACTGGCTGCGTTCGATGCCGGAGAGCGACCGCCCCTCTCGTTGCCCTTCTGTCTGCTCTTCTCGCTCCCAGTCGTCGAAGACCTGCTGACGAAAGTTGAGCGTCCAGTTGAACGAGGGCGAGTTGTTGTAGACCAGCTTGGCATCCGGCACCTCGGCCCGGATGCGGTCGACCATTCCGGCAATCTGGCCGATGTGGGGTTTCTCGGTCTCGATCCACAGCAGGTCGGCGCCGTTCTGCAGGGCGTTGATGCAGTCCATCACGACGCGATCCTCGCCGGTGTCGGAGCGGAAGCGATACAACCCGTTGGCCAGGCGCAGCGGTTTACGCAGGTCGCCGTCGAGCTTGATGATCGTGTCGCCCTCGTTGACATCGTCCGCCGAGCAGATCGGCACGGTACACAGGAAGCTGTTGTACTGGTGGGCGAGATCCCCCGGCTCCTTGCTGACCGGCAGTTTCTGGGTCAGGCCGGCGCCCAGCGAGTCGGTCCGGGCGACGATCACGCCCTCTTCCACGCCGAGTTCCAGGAACGCATGGCGAACGGCGTTGATCTTGGCGACGAAATCCTCGTGGGGAACGGTGACCTTGCCGTCCTGGTGCCCGCACTGCTTGGCATCGGAAACCTGATTTTCGAGCTGGATGCAGCAGGCGCCCGCTTCGATCATCTTTTTCGCCAGCAGGTAGGTCGCTTCTTCGTTGCCGAATCCAGCATCGATATCGGCGATGATCGGCACGATGTGCGTCTCGAAATGATCGATCTTCTCCTGAACTCCCCGGGTCATCACTTCGTTGCCGCTTTTTCTGGCCTGATCCAGCTCACGGAAAAGATGCGTCAGCTCACGCGCGTCGGCCTGCCTTAGAAAGGTATAAAGCTCTTCGATCAGTGCCGGAACGGACGTCTTCTCGTGCATCGACTGGTCGGGAAGCGGCCCGAAATCGGACCGCATGGCGGCGATCATCCAGCCCGAGAGGTAGAGGTATTTACCCTTCGTGGTGCCGTGGTGCTTCTTGATCGAAATCAGCTTCTGCTGACCGATAAAGCCGTGCCAGCAGCCCAGAGACTGCGTGTAGCGCGACGCGTCTTCATCGTAATCGCGCATGTCGCGGCGCATCACGCCAGCGGTGTAGCGAGCAATGTCGAGCCCGGTACGAAAGCGATTCTGCGCTCGCATTCTGGCCACGTTTTCCGGATCGATGTTGTTCCAGCGGCCGTTCTGTTCCAGACGCAATCGCTCGAGTGAATCGATATCGCTCTGATAGATGGACATGACTGTCTCCACACAGGAATGGGAATACTCTCCTGGAGCCGGTTTCTTCCCGTGTCATTTTCAACGGATAAAAAACGTCCGTTTTAATTCTGACAATGAGAAAAAATGCCCCATCGGCGAGTTCACTATGTGAGAAGCGATGCCACGGCAACAATCCGTACTTAGCCGCCATCATGGTAAGGCTTCTACCAAAAATGGCGCTTATGGATCAATCCTGTAGTCATGTATGACGTATGATCTCCATCGTTCCAGCGCAGGGATATCATTTGCCGGAAAACCAACGTCTCCCAGCCAAATTTCGGGCCGCTTCCAAAACCTCCAAGGTTTCATCATCTTGGGGATACCCATGCGCCATGATCTCGACCAAGACGTGACTGCCAACTTGCCTGTCACCGGCCAACGGCCCTGCGACTTTCGTCGACAGGAAGTTAGCCGGGTTTCAAATTATTAATCCGCGGTAGCCAGTTCCAGCCCCTCACGAGTGACTTCCGCCACCATTCCCAGCTCCTCCGGGGTGATCACGTACGGCGGCATCCAGTAAATCACGTTGCCCAGCGGGCGCAGCATCACCCCTCGCGACATGGCGTGTCGTAACACCCGCAGCCCGCGCCGCTCGCGGAAGTCGTAAGGGGTCAGGCTGGCCTTGTCCTTGACCATCTCGATCGCCACCACCATGCCGGTCTGACGCACATCGCCGACGTGGGGATGATCGCGCATCGGTTCGGCGAGCCGCCCCATCAGGGCGGCCTTGTCACGGTTGGCGGCGATCACGCCGTCCTGTTCGAAGATATCCAACGTGGCCAGCGCGGCGGCGCAGGCCAGCGGATTGCCGGTATAGCTGTGGGAGTGCAGAAACGCCTTGAGCGTTTCGTAGTCGTCGTAGAAGGCGGCATAGACTTCGTCGGTGGTCATCACCACCGACAACGGCAGGTAGCCACCGGTCAGCGCCTTGGAGAGACACAGGTAATCCGGCCGAATGCCGGCCTGCTCGCTGGCAAACAGCGTGCCGGTGCGGCCGAAGCCGACCGCGATTTCGTCGAAGATCAGTTGCACACCGTAGTGATCGCAGGCCTCGCGCAGCCAGCTCAGATACTCCGGCGGATACATCCGCATGCCGCCGGCGCACTGGATCAGCGGTTCGACGATGACCGCCGCCAGCTCGTCCGCGTGGCGCGCCAGCGCCGCTTCCATCTGCACGAAGGCGACACGAGCCTGATCGATCCACTGGTCCCGTGGCAGCCCGAAACCATCTGGCGCCGGCACCTTGATCACGTCCAGCAGCAGCGAGCGGTAGGTCTCGGTATAGAGCGCGACATCACCTACCGACAGCGCGCCCAGCGTTTCGCCATGATAGCCGTTGGAAATGGTGAGGAAGCGCCTCTTCTCCGGCCGGCCGACATTGCGCCAGTAGTGGTAGCTCATCTTCAACGCGATCTCGACGGCGGAAGAGCCGTTATCGGCGTAGAAGCAGTGCCCCAGGCCGGCGGGCGCCAATTGGCCCAGGCGTTCCGACAATTCGATCACCGGCTGATGGGTGAAGCCGGACAGAATCACGTGTTCCAGCTCATCGAGCTGGTGCTTGATGCGGTCGTTGATGCGCGGATTGGCGTGGCCGAACACATTGACCCACCACGAACTGACGATATCCAGATAGCGCTGGCCTTCGAAGTCTTCGAGCCATACGCCCTTGCCGCGCCGGATCGGCACGACAGGCAGCGTCTCGTGGTCCTTCATCTGCGTACAGGGGTGCCACAGGCTGGCCAGGTCGCGCTGCATCCAGTCGTTGTTGGCGCTCATTCGATATATCCATGGTCAGGGGTTTGGGTATTGGTGATCTTGGTCAGCAACGGCTCGATATCCAGAAAGCTGGCGACACGTTCGGCCGATGGCGCCTGCAGCCCGGGTATTTTTTCCAACCACGGCGCTTTGCCCAACCATGGCGCTTTGCCCAACCACGGCACGACACCCAGACACGGCACGCCGGCCTGCTCGCTGAGCCAATGGGTAAGCGAGTCCAGATTTTCCTGCTTTCGCGGCAGTTCGGGATCGATCATGTTGGCGACCCACCCTGCGACTGGCAGCCCGTCGTGACGGATCGCGTCCAACGTCAGTCGAGCGTGATTGATTGCGCCCAGCCGAACGCCGACCACCAGCACGACGGGCAACGCCAGTGCGATCACCAGATCCGACAGCGATTCGTGATCATCGAGCGGTACGCGCCAGCCGCCGGCGCCCTCGATCAGGGTGATGTCGGCACGGCGCGCGAGCAGCGCGCGCATAGGCTCGGCCAGGGCCGACAACGACAATGAGACGCCCGCCTCCCGCGCGGCGAACTGCGGCGCGATGGCGGGCTCGAAGGCGAAGGGATTGATCGCCTCGTACGGCAGCGCCGGGCGGCACTGGGCCTGGATCGCCAACGCATCGGCGTTACGCAGCCCTTGGGGCGCCCGCTCGCAGCCGGAGGCGACTGGCTTGCCGCCGGCCGTGGTCAATCCTCTGCGTCTTGCCGCCGCCAGCAGGCCCGCAGTCACCACCGTTTTGCCGGCATCGGTATCGGTGCCGGTGACGAAATAGGCGTTCATGAGTCAATTCCGGGGGGTTAGTACGTTGCATCGGGATTAGGACGTTGCCTCGAGACTAGGACGTTGCATCAGCACGGTGGCGACGCGGTATCGAGTCGGTATGCCTGCGCCCTCTCGCCAGGTTTCCAGCGCCTGCGCCAGTTGCGCGAAGCGGCGACGGCCAGCCAGTCCTCCACCGGCCTGCTTCGAGGTAGTGATCGTGTTGGCGCCGATACGCTTCAGGGCGCGGAGCGTATCGGCTGGCGTGGCGTGATAGGTCCGGCGTGTGGTCATGACCACGTCTTGCAGCTGCCAACCGGGCGTTTTCAGCGCGTCGATCAGCCTGGCTTCGGCCATGAATTCGTTGACGTGACGAGCGCCATCGACCTGTTGCCATGCGCGCTGCAGCTCCTCCAGCGTGCCGTCGCACAGCGTGGTGAACGCCAGCCAGCCGCCCGGCCGCAGCACCCGCGCCGCCTGCGCCAGGAAGCCATCGAGAGAGTCGCACCACTGCAGTGCCAGACTGGAGACCATCAGATCGATACTGCGATCGGCCAGCGGCAGTTGTTCCGCCGGGCCGGTCAGCCATCGTATCGGTCGGCCGGCGTACCGCCGCCGCGCCTCGGCCAGCATGCCCGGGGCGATATCCAGGCCGATCGACACCGCGTCATAACGCTGCGACAGATGCGACACCAGATAACCGGTGCCACAGCCGACATCCAGCAGCGTGCGGGGGGCGAGGCCCTGCGGCAGTCGGGCCAGCAGGTCGTCGGCGACCTCGCGCTGCAGTTGTGCGGCGGCGTCATAGGAGGCCGCCGCGCGGGAAAAATTGGCGGCAATTCGAGCCTGTCGTGCGGCGTCATTAAACGAAAGCGCAACATTGGACTCGGCAGTCATGATGCACCTCGCGAACGCGGATGCGGTGAGCCAACGCACGGCTTCGGGTGCGATAAAGAGAAACGCGAGCACAGGAAAGACGCCATCAGCTCGGCCGTCTCGTCGATCTGCGTCAGCGGAAAGGCGTGACCCGCGTCCGCTATCGATGCCGTGCGACCACCCGCGGGCAGGCGTGCGGCGATGGCCTCGCGGGCGGACGACGGCACCAGCAGGTCGTTGTCGCCGAACAGATGCATCTGGGGAATTCGCAGCCGGCCCAGGGTGTCGCGAAGATCGAGCTGCGACAGCAGTGCCAGCCCTGCCAGCGATTGATCCAGCGGAGTCGCCTCGAGTGCCGTCAGCAATTGGCGCCCTAGCTGGCGCGAGTCACGCCCGCCCTGGGCGCTCAACTGGGCGAACCGGGACAAGGTACGCCCGGGCGTGCGATGAATTCCTTCCCGAAACGCGCCGAACGTCTCCGCCGTCATGGCGCTGGGCCAACCGGGGCGGGCAACGAAACTGGCATTGGTGGCGAGGGTGATCAATCCCCGTGCCCGCCGCCCGCGCCAGTCGGCCAGCGCCGTGGCTAGCATGCCACCCAGCGACCAGCCGGCGAGCCAGGCATCCTGGGGCAAGGCGTGATCGAGCGCCGCCACCCAGCTTTCCGGGCGATGACTGGTCAGCTCGGGATAGGCGACGCACTCGACGTCGAAGTCGGGTAACCGCTGACGTAATGCCTGCACCAGAGGCGCCAGCGGTGACGGCCCCAGCGCCCAGCCGGGCAACAGCACCAGCGTTTGGGTCTTCATGTCACCTCCTCGCGATTCGGTATCAGGCGACGCGCGCTATCGACCAGTGCGGCCAGCAGGCGCTCGAGGTCGTCTGGGGTATGGGCCGCCGACAGCGTGATACGTAACCGCGAGGTGCCGGCGGGGACCGTCGGCGGTCGAATCGCGGTACACCAGATTCCCGACGCCTCCAGTGCTGCCGCCAGCGAGACGGCCGCGGCGTCTTGACCACCTCCCCTGGCGTCTCCCCAGCGAGGGCCGAGAACCAGCGGCTGAATCGGTGTCCGCGACGGCATCAGGTGGAGGTCGAAATCGCGCAGTGCAGCGGCGCCTTCGCGGAAACGATCGATCAGCGTCGCCAGCTGCGTTCGCCGATGCGGTTCGTCGCGCAGAATGTCCAGGCTGGTCAACGTGGCCCAGGCCAGGGCCGGCGACAGGCTGGTGGTATACACATAGGGGCGCGCGAACTGAATCAGCGCCTCGATCAGGGTCTCGCTGCCGGCAACGAAGGCGCCCTGGGTCCCCAGCGCCTTGCCCAGCGTGCCGAGGATCACCGATACCTCGCTGGGGTCGCCCCCCTGATCCGCCAGCGTGCCGCGACCCTGCGGGCCCAACACGCCGACACCGTGAGCATCATCGATCATCAGCCAGGCGCGATGTCGACGACACTGCGCCACCAGCGCGGCGACATCGGCGACGTCCCCGTCCATGCTGAACACGCCGTCGCTGACCACCAGTCGATGGCGTGCCGGATCGAGCCTGGAGAGCTGTTCACTGCAGTCGGCCGGATCGTTGTGCGCGAAACGTTGCAGCCTGGCGCCGGCCAGACGGGTGCCATCGAGCAGCGAGGCGTGATTGAGCCGATCGTGCAAGGCGATATCGCCGCGACCCAGCAGTGTCGAGATCACGCCGAGATTGGCCTGGTAGCCGCTGGAAAACAGCAGCGCCCGTGGACACCCCGTCAACTCGGCGAGTCGGGATTCGAGGCGTTCGTGGGCTTCGCTATGACCGCAGACCAGATGTGAGGCGCCGCCACCGGTGCCGAAACGGCGCGCGCCGTCGGCCAGCGCCTCAGCCAATCGCGGGTCGCCTGCCAGTCCCAGATAATCGTTGCTGCAAAACGCCAGCATCTCACGCCCGCTGCGCCGAAAGCGTGGCCCGATCGCTGTCGTGGTCACGCGCCGACGGTAGCGTTGGCGCTCTCGCTGCAGTGCCAGGCGCGTCGCCAGCATCGAATCCAACGAGCTATCCAATGAACCATCCAGCGACTCTTTTAGCGACTCGTTTGGCGAATCGCTCGGTGAATGGCTCGGCGAATTGCATGATGCCCCCGGCACTGCGGTGTCACGCATGTCAGGCCCGGGCCGTATTCGACGTCGTGGCGTCAGTGACCATGGCGTCTAGCCGTGCTCGGGTCACGTGCGCCTCGAGGGCGGCCTCATGCGCCGCATCATCGACGTCTTCGCGCTGCTCGGGATGCAACCCGAGACGCTCGAAAAGCTGACGGTCGTGGGCCGCCTGCGGGTTCTGCGCGGTCAACAGACGCTCGCCGTAGAAGATCGAGTTGGCACCGGCGAAGAACGCCAGCGCCTGGGTCTCGTCGCTGATCAGCTCGCGCCCGGCGGCCAGGCGCACATGCGACTGCGGCATCAGGATTCTGGCCACGGCGATGGTGCGAATGAACTCGATCGGGTCGAGATCCTCGACGTGCTCCAGCGGCGTCCCCTGAATTCGAATCAGCATATTGATCGGCACGCTCTCGGGATGCACCGACAGGTTGGCGAGCTGCTGCAACAATCCCGCGCGGTCGCTGACGCTTTCGCCCATCCCCAGAATGCCGCCGCTGCAGATCTTCATGCCGGATTCCCGCACGTGATCGAGCGTTTCCAGGCGATCGGCGTAGGTGCGGGTGGTAATGATCTCGCCGTAATACTCCGGCGAGGTATCCAGGTTGTGGTTGTAGTAGTCGAGCCCGGCGGCGCCGAGCTGCTCGGCCTGATCGCGGTTCAACATGCCCAGCGTCATGCAGGTTTCGAGCCCCATGGCGCGCACGCCACGAACCATCTCCAGCACCAGCGGCATGTCCTTGGCGGTGGGATGCTTCCATGCCGCACCCATGCAGAAACGGCTGGCACCGACCGCCTTGGCTTTGCGCGCCTCTTCCATCACGGTTTCGAGCTGCAACAGCTTTTCGCGCTCGAGCCCGGTGTTGTAGTGCCCGGACTGCGGGCAGTACTTGCAGTCTTCCGGGCAGGCACCGGTCTTGATCGAGAGCAGCGTGGATATCTGCACTGCGTTGGGATCGAAATGCTGGCGGTGAACGCCCTGAGCCTGAAACAGCAGATCGTTGAACGGACGCTCCAGCAGTGTCTGGATTTCGTCGCGCTGCCAGTCGTGGCGCAGCGTCGCGCTCAGGGAAGGAAATGAAGGCATCGCCATGCTATTAGTCAACCTATATGAAATCGATGGTTGACGGCATGGTGTCACGGCAATTAGTTAACTTCAAATTTAAGGATGGTTTACAGAACGAATTGGACACGCCAGAACACGACGCACCAACAGGCGCCCGTTGCTTGGAGATAGCTCAGGCGGGCCAAGAGGCAAGTATTCACTCGCCCATGACGTACTCATCGTTTATCGAGTTTTGTCTCCCAACCACGAAATAGTATTGCGGTCCAATATTCCAGCACTGTGACAAATTCGTACTATTGGAAGAACAATCGAAGAGAACCGGAGGTAATAGAATGCAGCGGAGCGACACACCCAAGGGGGTTACTCCATGACCATTACCATCCGGCCGTCTACAACCCCTTTTTCCAGATCGCTGAAGACTTGGTTTATGTCTTCAAGTCGGGTCTTATGAATATGCGCCTTGACCTTACCTTCAGCGGCGAATCGCAGAGCCTCGGCCATGTCGTTGCGCGTCCCAACGATAGATCCACGCAAGGTGATGCGTTTGAGCACCACGTCGAAGATTGGCGTTTGGAATTCCCCCGGTGGCAAACCGTTGAGGCTGATAGTGCCTTTACGGCGGACATAGCTGAGCGCCTGATTGAAAGCTGGGACCGAGACCGCTGTGACCAACACCCCGTGCGCACCACCACCGGTCGCAGCAATCACCTGATCGACGGCGTCTTCGTCTAGGGCATTGACCGAGACATTGGCTCCCAGCTGTTTGGCCAGATCGAGCTTTTCCTGAGAGACGTCCAGCGCTACCACATGCAGGCCCATCGCCTTCGCATACTGCACCGCGATGTGGCCCAATCCGCCGATACCGGAAATCGCGATCCACTCCCCCGGCTTGGTGTCGGTCTCTTTGATACCCTTGTAGGTAGTGACGCCGGCGCACAGGATCGGTGCGATGGCAGCATAGTCAACGCCATCCGGCAAGCGTGCGACATAGTCGGCGTTACCGGTAGCGTACTCCGCAAAGCTACCGTTGACGGTATAGCCGCTCATGTTCTGGCTCTCGCACAACGTCTCCCATCCGGTGAGGCAAAATTCGCAGTGCCCGCAAGCGTCATGCAGCCAAGCGATGCCGACGGAGTCACCCTCCTCGAGATGCGTGACGCCTTCGCCCAAGGCAACGATTACGCCAGCGCCCTCATGGCCAGGAATGAAAGGAGGGGTCGGCTTGACCGGCCAGTCGCCGTGAGCGGCGTGTAAATCAGTGTGGCAGATGCCACTGGCCTTGATCTTGACCAGCACTTCGCCC
The DNA here is from genome assembly GCF_052645315.1 of Salinicola sp. V024. NCBI lineage: Bacteria > Pseudomonadati > Pseudomonadota > Gammaproteobacteria > Oceanospirillales > Halomonadaceae > Salinicola > Salinicola sp. V024. The sequence continues at coordinate 96,499 of NZ_JBQXYB010000002.1, read as the reverse complement.
GGCCCCGGTTGCGGCACCGGCACTTCTTCGATTACCAGCGGCTGGCCAAACTCGTGAACGACCGCCGCTTTCATGAACTCAGGCATACCTTCCTCCTCTACCGGCTCGTGGCCGATGCGATGCGGAGCCGACATTCATACGTCGACGCTTTCAGTCAACTTCAGACATCCATGCTCGCAAGATTCAGATCGTCGCAGGCCAGGCAGTAGACAAACGGCATGCGATAGCGGCACTCAAACTTTGCCATCTTCCCTTTTAAAGCAGTACTAGTGATGCGCTCATCATAGACACCGAAGTAGTTCGTCAAGAACTATCGAACTGACTTTCGGTGTCATCGGTAAGTTACGATAAAATCATCGAGAAATAGCCACCGATCAGCGCCAGAACCGTCGTCAGAGCGTAACTGACCGGATAAGGCACGGCGGCTACCGAGCTCCCCGACTCTTCAATGATCGCATTCAGTCCTGGCGTACTGTTGCGCCCACCTGTGGTGGCACCATCGGCGATGATGGAGTTAAGCCCAAAAAATTTAAATCCGACCCAGAATGCAATCAACGGTGGGACCAAAGCACCTAGCGTCCCTATTAGGGCCAACCACACCAAGGTGTCGCCACCGAGCGCAGTGATGACTTTGGGTCCGACATTCGCAGATAGAACCACGACAAACGCATTCAATCCAAAGTCCTGAAGAAAACTCCGTGCGCCTTCATGAACCGGCCCGCCGAACTCAGGATTGCGGCTCCGGAAGTAGCTCACGCCCACGCCTGCGAGAATACACCCTGCTGAAGTGCCTAGAGAGAATGGAATACCCGAGATCGAGACACTAACAATGCCAACCAGATAGCCCACCAACATGGCCAGTGCGAGATAGAGCACCTCGGATTTCATTGTCGATAGGATCGCGCGTCCGCCCAGTTGCTTTGCGGCAGCCTTAAGCGCTGCATCGGGCCCAGTCAAACGCACCACGTCGCCGAATGACACGATGCTAGCTGGTCCAAGCGGAAGTTCATTGCCAGCTCTGAAAAGCGCCTGTACTTCCACGCCTCCGGTTCCGTGACTTGCCAACTCTTGAAGCGTCTTCCCCGAGATAGCATGAGAGCCAATGTGGACGTCAGCCACTTCCAGAGGAACATTCCGAGCAAGAGCCTCATCGGACTCCGGTCCTATCAACTCTCCCTCTTCAAGTATTAGGTCATGTACGTTCCCACGCACCGTTACAATGTCGTTCATCGCAAGCACGAGATCATCGGACAAATCGAGGATTTTATGGTCTCGCACGACACGCAGTATCGGTACCTGAGGGTAGTCTTTAGCTAGCTGAGCAAGACTAAGACCGATGAGCTGTTCATGAGTCACACAAAACGCGCGTAGATCGTACGGCGAGAATCCCATTATTAGCGCGCCAGGCGCTCCCGGTACAGGATGCGTCGCGCCACCACTGTATTCAGTCTCGGCCAGCTTCGCATCCGCCTTGGCATCGCGACCAAAAATCCGCGGCAGATATCGAATCAACAGGATAATGCCGACACTCGATAATACATAGCTGATGGCATAAGCCGCAGCCATATTGGCTCCGACCTCTTCCACTGTCATCCCCATAGGGGGCGTATAAGCACCGCTCGACAGTGCGCTCTGACCGACACCGAGAATGGCCGTGATGGTATAACTGCCTGAAATCAATCCTGTCGCATATCCGGGTGCCAACCCCACCCAAGACGCGCCGAAATAGCAAATGACCCAATTCAATGCCCAAACGATGACGCCAACTCCAATAAAGGCCAGCCCCCCCTTTCGAAGACCAGAAAAGAACTGCGGCCCCACCTTCAAGCCCAGTGCATACATGAATAGCAAGAGCATGAAGGAGGATAAGATTCCAGGGATGGAATAGGTGATCCCGTAAACGGCCTCCGCCACCATCGAAATGATGACACCGACCAGCAATGAACCAGCCGTTGAGCCTAGGGAGACGCCCTTGAAATCGACTTTCCCTATCAGATTACCAAGCGCCAATGCGAGAAGAATAAATGCAATTGGCTGATTTCCGAGTAGCTCAAAAAAACCGTGTACTCCGGTTTCTGCTACGGGTTTTACGCTATCGAAGATTTGGCCAATGACGCGCCCTCCTGCGGAGGACGCGCTATCCTGGGCAACGGCAGGTCCTGTAAAAAATAGAAATGCCAAGCCCGAATAGCGAATGAAGATGCCTGATACCGATCGAACACAACGATGTATGTCAACCATGATGGAACCCCGGTTTGGCCGTCGAATTAGGCACAGGGTTTTCCGATAGGTGTTTAATCGCACGCTTCATATCGTCGAGAAGTAAACGTGCCAGATCACGACTCACCCCATGTCGGATCAAGATACGCTGAACGACGGTTTCCTGACGATTCGAGGGCAGCGGGTAAGAGGCGATCTGCCAACCCCGCATCCGAAGCCGCTCAGATAGATCGTAAAGGCTGAAGCCATGATCGGAATCGGTCAGCTTATAAGCCACCGCCGGCAACCCACCATGCCCGTCGTAAACCATTTCGAACGGCCCAATCTTCGCCAGCGCATTGCCCAACCACTGTGCCGTATCGGAGCAGGCTTGCTGAATAGCCGTATAACCATCACGCCCCAGACGCAGAAAGTTATAGTACTGCGCAATGATCTCTCCGCCAGGACGAGAGAAGTTGAGTGCAAAAGTCGGCATATTGCCGCCAAGATAGTCAACGTAGAAAATTAAATCTTCTGGTAAATCTTCTTTTGATGCCCAGATGATCCAACCCACGCCTAGCGGGGCTAGCCCATACTTGTGGCCCGATGCATTGATGGAGCGCACCCGTTCGATCTGAAAATCCCATACCAGATCACGCTGGATAAACGGCGCGATAAAACCACCAGATGCGGCATCGACGTGGATAGGAATATCCAGCCCCAAGTCGCGCTCGATGGCGTCAAGCTCTCGCGCTAAGGCTTCCACGGGTTCGTAGATGCCTGTAAACGTCACCCCAAGCGTTGCAACAACCCCTATCGTATTTTCATCGCAGTACTTTCGAAGATCCGCGGGTTGTAATCCCAGCGCCTCCCCTTCAAGCGGAACTTCTCTAATCTCGACATCGAAGTAACGCGCAAACTTTTTCCAGCAGATCTGAACGGGGCCGGTCACAATATTGGGCTTGCTCGCGTCCTTCCCTTCAGCTTCCCGCCGTTGACGCCATTTCCATTTGAATGCAAGTCCGCCAAGCATCGCCGCTTCGCTGGATCCCGTCGTCGAGCAGCCGATCGTCTCCCACGATTTCTGTGCGTGCCATAAATCGGCAAGAATATGCACACAGCGATTCTCGATCTCCGCCGTCTGAGGATATTCGTCTTTGTCGATCATGTTTTTATCGACGGCATCCGACATCAGCTGTTTGACTTCATCCTCGACCCACGTAGTGCAAAACGTGGCAAGATTCTGGCGCGCATTACCGTCGAGCAATAGTTCATCCCGAACGAGGGAATAAGCGGCGTGTGGTTCAGTTCGCCCTTGTGGAATCCGGAATTTTGGAAGACTGACTTGCGAAGCATCAGTGGTATAGATATCTCGGATGCTCGATTGGTCATCTGCGTCGACATGATGGATAGGCATACGATTTCCTTCGCGGTATGTGAAAAACATTTTAAAAAAAAATGACCGCGCGAAAGTATTTCTATCGCCTTCCTCGATTGCTCCCAGCCTCAGTGCTCTTGCAGCTAGAGAACTATCCGTATCAGGCCTAGAAAAACCAAACCATGCTTAGAATCCCGATCGGCAAGCCATGGCTAAGTATTCTTAACCTATCGTCGAGAAACTCTCACTACCCGACATGTATATGCGGTCAAAAACACATTATCATTTGCCAGCTAATTAGAATAGCCAACATTGATTAATTATAATTAACAAAATATTTTTAAAATCAACTTAACGATGACGATTCCGGAAAACAGCATGTACGTCAGCAGAAACAGGGGCAGGGTGAGCGGTGAGCGGTAGATAGGAGGTCAGGCGGCTCGCCATGGGCTCGGATGGACTGGCTCAGCTGGGCAAGCTGGATGGACTGGAAGGCAGGTATTGCTGCTCGCCCCAGGGCAGGACGAGCGATAACGGTTCAGTGGGTCTTTGACTTGGACTGCTGATACAGGTCCAGTGCGATCTGACACAGCGCCCCGGCCAGCAGTTCCAGGTTGTCGTCGGATTCCTCGTTGGCGACAACGACGCCAAAGGAACCATCCGGACGCTCGGTCAGCTCGATGCTGTAGCGCTTGAGTTCCTGCTGCTCGATCATTTCAGCCATGACTCGCTCCTGGTCGTCGGATCCCGTTATTCAGGAATGACCTCAGTGTGCGGGGGTTTTATGTCAGCAGCGTGACAGATTGGTGATATTGAGATGAACGTTTCGATACAGACGAACGTGCGCAGAGGAATTCAAGAAACCGCCAGGAAGGCAGGAAAACGGCAGCATGCGAAAAAACATCAAACGGAGGGAAATCATCTTGCGAGGAAAAACATCATCGCATTGGCTCCCCGAACAGGACTCGAACCTGTGACCCAATGATTAACAGTCATTTGCTCTACCAACTGAGCTATCGGGGATCGATGCGGCAATGATGTCATACGGTGTCGGCGATGGCTCCCCGAACAGGACTCGAACCTGTGACCCAATGATTAACAGTCATTTGCTCTACCAACTGAGCTATCGGGGATCGTCGTTCACCGCTGGCTGATGTTGGCTCCCCGAACAGGACTCGAACCTGTGACCCAATGATTAACAGTCATTTGCTCTACCAACTGAGCTATCGGGGACCATCCTTCAGCACGCGGCGTAGTATACGCGTTGAGTCTTTTGCGTCAAGACCGACTGGCAGTAATGTTCAAAACAGAGAGAACGAATTACCCAGCACAATCAATACGCTGCGTGACCAACAGGGTGTGGCCCGGTCAGAACGGGATCCCGGATTCAGGCAGTATCGTGCTGGAGACGGCGTATCGAGAAGAGATGCGTTGGTGGCTACGCCCTGATTCGAACAGGGGACCCCATCATTATGAGTGATGTGCTCTAACCAGCTGAGCTACGTAGCCAACGCGGTTGCCTGAAGACGGCAAACGTTGCCGAGCGGCAATGGGGGCGGACTATACCTGCGGGCCCGCGCTTCGACAAGGGAAACACTGCATAAATGTCTGCGCGAACTCGGCGTCCCCGGCAAATCACTTCGTTGTGCGGTGCCGGAGCGCCGGTCCGATCGGAATCCTCACCTATACCCCATAGGCTCCGGTTCCTGTGCGCCGTACGCCTCGCGCTTTACTCCGCTCGTCGATTTATTCAGCGCTTCCCAAGCCCGCAGTGACAATCCAGGCGATTTTTCGCCATTGCCTTCGGTCTTAAACGCCCAGGGCTTTCTTCTTAAACGCCCAGGGCTTCCTTGACCGCCGGCAATCCCGGTTCGCCATCGGCGGTTTTCACGCCTTCGAGCCAGGCATCCAGCGTATCGGGATGGGCCTTGAGCCAGGCGCGGGCGGCGTCTTTCTCGTCTTCACCGTCATCCATGATGCTGCCCATGACTTCGTTCTCCATATCGAGCGTGAAGCTCAGATTCTGGAGCAGCTGACCGACGTTGCCGCACTCGTCGACATAGCCGGCGCGAGTGTTGGTATAGACGGTGGCGCCGCCGTAATCCGGCCCGAAGTAGTCATCCCCACCGGAGAGGTAGCCGATATCGAAATTGGTGTTCATCGGATGCGGCGCCCAGCCCAGGAACACCATCCAGCCGTCGCTCTGGGTACGCGCTTTCACCTCGGCCAGCATGCCGGCTTCGCTGGAATCGACCAGTTGCCAGTCGCCAAGCCCGAAGGCGTCATCGTCGATCATCTGCTGAATGATCATGTTGCCGTCGTTACCCGCTTCGATCCCGAACAGCTTGTGGCCGAACTGATCGGCATGCGCGTCGAGATCGGCCATCGAGGTGACACCGGCGTCGATGACGTACTGCGGCACGGCCAGGGTGTACTTGGCGCCTTCCAGATTGGCGCGAGGGCGATCGACTTGCCCTTTCTCGATGTACGGGTCGCTGATCGATTTCATCGACGGCATCCAGTTACCCAGGAAGACGTCGAAATCGCCGCCTTTCATGCCCGCGTAGGCCACCGGTACGGAGACGGTGTCGGAAGTCGCTTCGTAACCCAGATCTTCGAGGACGACACTGGCGAGTGCCGTGGTGGCCTGGATATCGGTCCAGCCCACTTCCGCGAAGTGAACGGTCTGACAGCTCTCGGGTTCCTGTTGTTGTGTCTGGGCTTGGGCCTGAGTCAGCGATGCTGTTGCCAAACCTACGCTGGCTAGGGTCCAGAGGATCGGTTGGTGTTTCATGCTTGAACTCCCTGATCGTATTATGAGTTATCGTCAATAATCACTGCTTATCGAATGCTGAACTTTCCATTCGATAGAACAATACACTAGTTTTTATTGATTGACCGTTCAATAAAAAATTTCCATAATGGTGGCGTTCGCTGGCGATGAAAGCCAAGTTAAGGAGAGCGGGATGGATGAAGGTTAGCGTATTCGAGGTCAGTCAGCCCTAGCGCAGCCATTCATCGGGCAAGGTCTACGGGACCGGCCCCCGAAACGGATCATCCGCAGGCTTTCATTCTACAGCCCCGATTCAGGAGACAAGCCCGTGCCGAAACTGGGTATGCAACCCATCCGCCGTCGTCAGCTGATTCAGGCGACGCTGGAAGCGATCGATGAAGCGGGTCTGGCCGATGCCACGATCGCGCGAATCGCCAAGCGTGCGGGCGTCTCCACCGGCATCATCAGCCACTATTTCGCCGGCAAGGATGGGCTGCTCGAAGCGACCATGCGTCACGTCCAGAGCGATCTGGGCACGGCCGTACTGGAGCGCCGCGCGGCACTGGGCAATGCGCCGCCGGAAGCGCACCTGCACGCCATTATCGACGGCAACTTCGACCGTAGCCAGACCAGCCAATCGGTGATGAAAACCTGGCTGGCCTTCTGGGCCAGCAGCATGCATCACCCTCAGCTTCAGCGACTGCAGCGCGTCAATGATCGTCGGCTTTACTCCAATTTGAGCTGTCAGTTTCGGCGGGTGCTACCCAAGCGGGAGGCGAGAAACGCCGCCCGCGGCCTGGCGGCGCTGATCGACGGCCTGTGGCTTCGCGGCGCGTTGGCCCCCGAAGGGCTAAACGTCGACCGCGCCCGTCAGCTAGCCTATGACTATGTTCGCGTCCAGCTCGAATCGGCACGCCACGTCAGAACCCGCGCCAACGATTACGCCTGAACGGATACGCGACACGCTGACACCGCAAGCCGGGCTCGAGCGCTCGCCTGAAGCACACAAACACTCCAGCAACGCTATTTCATTCGCCATTCGAAGGAGAGTCACATGGCACGACTCGAGACACAGACACTTTATATCGACGGCCGCCGCACTCCGGCCAGCGGAAATCAGACCTTCGACGCGGTCAACCCGGCCAATGGCGAAGTCATCGCCAGCGTCCAGCAGGCGACCGCTGCCGACGTCGACAAGGCCATCGAAAGCGCTCAGCGCGGCCAGCGCCAGTGGGCAGCGATGACCGGCATGGAGCGTTCGCGCATTCTGCTCAAGGCGGTCGCGCTGCTGCGGGAACGCAATGACGAACTGGCCGAGCTGGAAACGCTGAACACCGGCAAGCCGATCAGCGAGACGACCGGCGTCGACATCGTGACGGGCGCGGACGCGCTCGAGTATTTCGCGGGGCTGGCACCCGCCATCGAGGGGACGCAGATTCCGCTGCGCGAAGACTCGTTCGTCTATACCCGCCGAGAACCGTTGGGCGTGATCGGTGCCATCGGCGCGTGGAACTACCCGATCCAGATCGCCTGCTGGAAAGCGGCCCCGGCCTTGGCCGCCGGCAATGCCGTCGTCTTCAAGCCGAGCGAGGTCACCCCGCTGACCGTGATGAGATTGGCCGAGATCTTTACCGAGGCCGGCCTTCCCGATGGCGTGTTCAACGTCGTTCAGGGCGACGGCAGCGTTGGCGCCATGCTCACCGAGCATCCAGGGCTGGCCAAGATCACCTTTACCGGCGAAGTCGGCACCGGCAAGAAGGTGATGTCCGCCGCAGCCGGCTCCACGCTCAAGGATGTCACCATGGAGCTCGGCGGCAAGTCGCCGCTGATCGTATTCGAGGACGCCGATCTCGATCGCGCCGCCGACGGGGCGATGATGGCCAACTTCTATTCCAGCGGCCAGGTCTGCACCAACGGCACCCGCGTGTTCGTACATCGTTCGGTCAAGGAGGCCTTCGAGGCCGAGATTATCGAGCGCGTCAACCGCATCAAGGCCGGCGATCCGTTGGATCCCGCCACCAACTTCGGCCCGCTGGTCAGCTTCGAGCACCTGGAGAAAGTCGCCAGCTATCTGGAGATCGCCAAGCAGGACGGCGCGCGCCTGCTCGTCGGTGGCAACCGCATGACCGACGGCGATTTCGGCAAGGGCGCCTGGGTCGCGGCCACCGCCTACACCGATTGCGACGATGACATGCGCATCGTTCGCGAAGAGATCTTCGGCCCGATCATGGCGATTCTGGCTTTCGATGACGAAGAGGAGGTCATCCGCCGCGCCAACGACACCGAGTACGGCCTGGCCGCCGGCCTGTTCACCGAAAGCCTCAATCGCGCCCACCGCGTCATTCATCAGATCGAAGCGGGTATCTGCTGGATCAACACCTGGGGCGACTCCCCGGCCGAAATGCCGGTCGGCGGCTACAAGCAGTCGGGTATCGGCCGCGAGAACGGCGTCGAGACGCTGGCGCACTATACCCAAACCAAATCGGTGCAGATCGAGATGGGGCCGTTCGAATCGGTGTTCTGACATCAGCCGTGAGCTTCGAGATACGAGCTACGAGCCCCCAGTCGATAGAGGCACCGGAGGCTGGACTTCCATAAGGCGATTGGCAATGAAGCATGAGCAAATGGCGGTTTGGGTTCGTAGCAAGGATCTCAGCGTGGCGGTCTATCGTGAACTGGCTGAACTTCGTGACTTTGGCTTCAAGGATCAGATTACGCGGTCGGCTCTCTCGATCCCCAGCAATATCGCGGAAGGCTTTGAACGCTATACCGAGCGCGAAAAATTTCGATTCGTCTCGATTGCCAAAGGCTCCTGCGGGGAATTTGCCACTCAGACACTGATTGGTCTCGAGGTGGGATACATCGACCATTCCATTGGCCACCAATGGCGCGACGAATCTTTTCAGCTTTCCCGAATGCTCGGATCGCTTTTGAACTCTCTAGCTCGTAGCTCGTAGCTCGTAGCTCGTAGCTCGTAGCTCGTAGCTCGTAGCTCGTAGCCCATTTTCTTCTAATAAGGAGCGTGTGTATGCAACAGGCTCAGGAATTCGATTACATCATCATTGGCGCCGGTTCGGCGGGTAACGTGCTCGCGACGCGTCTGACCGAGGACCCGGCCATCAGCGTGCTGCTGCTGGAAGCTGGTGGACCGGACTACCGCGCCGATTTCCGCACCCAGATGCCGGCGGCGCTGGCCTACCCGTTGCAGGGCAAACGCTACAACTGGGCGTTCGAGACCGACCCGGAACCGCACATGGACAACCGTCGCATGGAATGCGGCCGTGGCAAGGGCCTGGGCGGCTCCTCGTTGATCAACGGCATGTGCTACATCCGCGGCAATGCGCTGGATCTGGACAACTGGGCCAAGCGGCCGGGGCTGGAAAGCTGGAGCTATCTCGACTGCCTGCCCTACTATCGCAAGGCGGAAAGCCGCGACATCGGTGCCAACGACTATCACGGCGGCGACGGCCCGCTGAGCGTGGCGACCCCGAAAGCCGGCAACAACCCGCTCTACCAGGCCTTCATCGACGCGGGTGTCGAGGCGGGCTATCCGCGCACCGACGACCTCAACGGCTATCAACAGGAAGGCTTCGGGCCGATGGACCGGACGACGACGCCCAACGGGCGCCGCGCCGCGACGGGCCGCGGCTATCTGGACATCGCCAAGCAGCGCGAGAACCTGACCATCGTCACCCACGCCACTACCGATCGCATTCTGTTCGAAGATAAGCGTGCCGTGGGTGTCAACTATCTGCACGACCATCTCAACAACAGCCAGCCGCGTCAGGCCCTGGTTCGGCGAGAGGTGCTCTTGTGTGGCGGCGCGATCGCCTCGCCGGAGATCCTGCAGCGCTCCGGCGTGGGCAACCCGGAACTGCTGGAAAAGCTCGGCATTCCCGTCGTGCACCATCTCAAGGGCGTCGGCGAGAACCTGCAGGATCACCTGGAGATGTACATCCAGTACGAGTGCAAGCAACCGATCTCGCTGTATCCGTCGCTGAAGTGGTACAACCAGCCCCAGATCGGCGCGGAGTGGATGTTCTTGGGCAAGGGTATCGGTGCCAGCAACCAGTTCGAGGCCGGCGGATTCATTCGCAGCGACGACAGTGAACCGTGGCCCAACCTTCAGTACCACTTCCTGCCGATCGCGATCAGCTACAACGGCAAGAGCGCGGTCCAGGCCCACGGCTTTCAGGCCCACGTCGGCTCGATGCGCTCCGAGAGCCGCGGCCGCGTCCAGCTGGTCGACAAGAACCCGCGTAGCGCACCCAGCATTCTGTTCAATTACATGTCGACCGAGCGTGACTGGAAGGAATTCCGCGCCGCGATCCGGCTGACCCGCGAGATCATCGATCAACCGGCGATGGATGCCTATCGCGGTCGAGAGATTTCCCCGGGGCCGGACGTCAAGACCGATGAACAGCTCGATGCTTTCGTTCGCGAGCATGCCGAAACCGCCTATCACCCCTGCGGCACCTGCAGCATGGGATCCGATGACGACGCCGTGGTCGACCATGAAGGCCGCGTGCATGGCATCGAGGGCCTGCGCGTCATCGATGCGTCGATCATGCCGCAGATCGTGACCGGCAATCTCAACGCAACCACCATCATGATTGCCGAGAAACTCGCCGACTGCGTTCGTGACCGCGAACCGCTGCCGACGTCTAAAGCCCCCTACTACGTCGCCAACGGCGCACCGGCGCGTCAGACACCGGCCAGAAGCGCCTGACACGCTTTTTGGGTTCCAACTTCGTCTGTTCCTCAGCCCGGCCCTGGCGCCGGGCTTCTTTCGTCTGTCGCTGTCATCCGCGCCATTGTCGGCTGGCTGTCGTGCGATTATTTGCGCGCTAATTGCGCATTGTGCGAACAGTGTTCCGTTACACTGAGTTCGCCTTTACGCTAGTTCGACTCCACGTTCGTCCGGCTCTAGTTTCATTCGGCCCAGGCTCATTAGATTCAGGCTCATTAGACCCAGGCCCGTTCGATCGGTGTGGGGCCACGTCATAAAGTCAGTACAAGGAACGCTTCTCGACATGTCCTCTTCTCCTTCGTCGTCTCGCGCTCGTCGCCCGCTACGCTGGCTTTGGTTGCTGGCGTTGATCGTCATCGTGGCCGCCGTCGTCTATTACGTGTTTGGCCGCGGCGGCGAGTCCGAAACGGCCGCAGACGCCGCAGGGCCGGCCGGTGGCGCGCCACCGGCGACGGCGATATCCGCCGTCGCGGCCAGCCAGGGCGATCTGCCGATCGAATTGACCGCGCTGGGCACCGTGCGTCCGCTCTCGAGCGTGACGGTGCGGCCGCGTGTCGAAGGCGAACTGCTGTCAGTCAATTTCGAGGAAGGCGAGACGGTCAAGAAAGGTCAGCGGATTGCCCAGGTGGATCCGCGCGACTATCAGGCGCTGCTGGACCAGGCCAAGGGCCAACTGGCTCAGGATCAGGCTCAGCTGGCCTCGGCGAAAGAGGATCTGGCGCGCTATGAAAAGCTGATTGGCTCCAACTATGTCTCGAAGCAGGAGCTGGAACAGCAACGCCAGCTGGTCCGCCAGTACCAGGGTACCGTCTCCAGCGATCGGGCCAGCGTCCAGAGCGCCCAGGTGCAGCTCGACTACACCGACATCGTCGCGCCGATCACCGGTGTGGTGGGGATCCGCAACGTCGATCCCGGCAACATCATCCAGCTCGGCGACGACGATCCGATCGTCACCATTACCCAGCTCGATCCGATTTCGGTGATCTTCTCGCTGCCCAGCCGCTACATCGATACCGTCAGGGGTCGTCTGACCGATGGCGATCGCCCCCAGGTCAGTGTCACCGGCACCAACGGCGAAACCTACTCGGGTCAGCTCAGCAGCATCGACAGCAACATCAACAGTGCCACCGGCACGATTCGCCTGCGCGCTACCTTCGACAATCCGGCCGGGGGGCTTTACCCCAACGCCTATGTCGATGTCAGCCTGGTTTCGCAGATCCTGCGTGACCAGGTCATCGTGCCCGAGCCGGCGGTTCAGACCGGCCAGGACGGCAACTACGTCTACGTGGTCAAGGCTGACAATACTGTCACCCGTCGGGACGTCACGCTGGTGGCGACCCAGAACTCCCAGAGCGCGCTCTCGTCAGGCGTCGAGGCCGGCGAGCGCGTGGTAGTCGACGGTGTCGACAGCCTGCGCGAAGGCGCCAAGGTTCGGGTGGTCAGCGATGCCCTGCCGGGAGAGTCCAGCGACGAGGTCGCCGACCCGGCCGGCGGTGGCGCCGAGAACCAGACCAGCAGGAGCGCTGCGAACCAAGCCAGCGATAACAGTGCGAATCGCGGCAGCGCCTCATGAACCCGTCCCGCCTCTTCATCCTGCGCCCGGTTGCCACCTCGCTGGTGATGCTGGCGATCCTGATCGCGGGCGCGCTGGCGTATCGGCTGCTGACGATCTCGTCGCTGCCGGAGGTGGATTTTCCGACCATTCAGGTCACCACGCTCTATCCCGGCGCCGGGCCGGACGTGATGCTCTCCCACGTCACCTCGCCGCTGGAGGACGAACTCGGCGAGATCTCGGGTCTGGAGGACATGAGCTCGACCAGCACCGGCGGCGCCTCGCTGATCACGCTGCGCTTCTCGCTCGATTCCGACATGGGCGTCGCCGAGCAGGAAGTTCAGGCCGCACTGAGCCAGGCCGAAACGCTGTTACCCGACGATCTGCCTCGCCCGCCCAGCTACAGCAAGGTCAACCCCGCCGACACCCCGATCATGACGCTGGCGGTCAGCTCGGACACGTTGCCCCTGACCCAGGTCTACGATCTGGTCGATACGCGCATGGCGCAGAAGATCGCCCAGATCAGTGGCGTGGGCCAGGTCAAGCTGGCCGGCGGCCATCAGCCGGCCGTGCGCATTTCGGTCGATTCGCGCCAGCTCGCGGCCCACGGGCTCGATCTCGCGGCGGTCCGCAGCGCCGTCGCCGCGGCCAACGTCAATCAGGCCAAGGGCACGCTGTATGGGCCCTACCGTGCCTATAGCATCGATGCCAACGACCAGTTGCTGTCGGCCAGCGGCTATCGCGACCTGATTCTCAAGAACGACAACGGCTCGGTGCTGCGGCTGTCGGACGTCGCCAGCGTCGAGGACGGCGCCGAGAACGCCAATCTGTCGGCGTGGGCCAATCGTCAGGGCGCCATCCTGATCGACGTGCTGCGTCAACCCGGCGCCAACGTCGTAGGCGTTGCCGACACCATCAAGCAGAGCCTGCCGGGGCTGGAGAACACGCTGCCGGCCGGCGTCGACGTCGACGTCCTCACCGACCGCACCACTACCATCCGCGCCGCTGTAGAAGACGTCCAGTTCGAGCTGATCCTCGCCATCGGCCTGGTGGTGATGGTGACGTTCCTGTTCCTGCGCAACATTCCGGCCACGCTGATCCCCAGCCTGGCGGTGCCGCTGTCGCTGGTGGGCACTTTCGGCGCGATGTATCTGGCAGGATTCAGCCTCAACAACCTCACCCTGATGGCGCTGACCATCGCCACCGGCTTCGTCATCGACGATGCCATCGTGGTGCTGGAAAACATCACCCGCTACATCGAGAAAGGCGAGAAGCCACTGGCCGCGGCGCTCAAGGGCTCGCGTCAGATCGCCTTCACCATCCTGTCGCTGACGATCTCGCTGTTGGCGGTGCTGATACCGCTGGTGTTCATGAGCGGCGTGGTCGGCGTGCTGTTCCGCCAGTTCGCGCTGACCCTGGCGATCTCGATCGTGATCTCGGCCTTCGTCTCGCTGACGCTGACACCGATGCTCTGCGCGCGCTGGCTGAAACATCGTCCGGAGGACGCCGGTAGCGGGAATGACGCCGACGACGAGGACGACGAGACCCTGGTCCGCAACCGCCAGGGGCTGTTCGGCCGCGTCACTCGCGGCTACGAACACGCCCTGGACTGGATCCTGGGTCATCAGACACTGACGCTGTTGGTCGCGGTCGCCACCCTGGGGGTCACCGCGCTGCTGTTCCTCGCCACGCCCAAGGGTCTGTTTCCGGTACAGGATACCGGCGTCATTCGCGGCACCACGACGGCCACCCAGTCGACATCGTTCGAGGCAATGTCCGCTCGCCAGCAGCAGCTGGTCGATCGGCTGCTCGAAGACCCCGACGTCGCCAACATCTCCTCGAGCGTGGGCATCGACGGCACCAATACCACGCTCAACGGCGGCCGGCTTTCGATCAATCTCAAACCGCTGGACGATCGTGGCGACCTGAACAGCGTGCTGAAGCGCCTGCGCAACGCCAGCCACGATGTCCCCGGCCTCTCCCTCGCGCTGCAGCCAGTACAGGATCTGACGCTGGAAGACACCATCAGTCGCTATCCCTACCAGTTCTCGCTGACCCAAGGCGACCGCGAAGCGCTGAACGCCGATGCCGACAAACTGCTGGCGGCGCTCGAGCGCTCGCCGGCCATTGCCAATGTCAGCAGCGACGTGCAGAACGAGGGACGCAAGCTCGAGGTCACCATCGACCGTGCCCGCGCCGGGCGCCTCGGGGTCAGCGTCGCCGATATCGACGATGCGCTCTATGACGCCTTCGGCCAGCGCCTGATCTCGACGATCTTTACCCAGGCCAGCCAGTATCGGGTCGTGCTCGCCGCCAATGCGGCTAACGACGACGGCCCGGAAGCGCTGTCGCGGCTCTACGTCAGCAATGACGACGACGAGTTGGTGCCGCTGTCGACGCTGGTCACCCTGGCCGAGCGCACCACGCCGCTGTCGCTGCAGCGTCAGAACCAGTTCCCGTCGGCGTTGATGTCGTTCGCCGTCGCCGATGGCTATTCACTGTCGGATGCCTTCGACGCCGTCGACCAGGCGGCCGCCGGGACGCTCAGCGATCAAACCTCGCTGGATTACCGTGGCTCGGCACTGGCGTATACCAACTCCACCAGCGATACGCTGTGGCTGATTCTCGCCGCCATTGTCACCATGTATATCGTGCTGGGCATTCTCTACGAGAGCTACATTCATCCGTTGACGATCCTGTCGACGCTGCCGTCCGCCGCCATCGGCGCCCTGCTGGCGCTGCAGATCAGCGGCTACTCGCTGGGTCTGGTGGCGATCATCGGCATCATCCTGCTGATCGGCATCGTCAAGAAGAACGCCATCATGATGATCGACTTCGCGCTGGAGGCGCAGCGCGAGCGCGGCATGTCGCCGGAGAAGGCGATTCACACCGCGGCGCTACTGCGCTTCCGGCCGATCATGATGACCACCTGCGCGGCCCTGCTGGGGGCGCTGCCGCTGATGTTCGCCAGCGGTTACGGCGCCGAGCTGCGTCAGCCACTGGGCATAACCATGGTCGGCGGACTGCTGTTCAGCCAGCTGTTGACGCTGTTCACCACGCCGGTGATCTATCTGTTTTTCGATCGCCTGGCGTCACGCTGGAATCGACTGGCTACACGCCGCCGTCGCGATGACGAAGCCGGTCGTGACGACGATCATGACGGCAGCTCGGTCGAGGCCAAGCCGTGAGTCTGTCGTCGCCATTCGTTCGCCGCCCGGTCGCCACGATCCTGCTGGCACTGGCCATCGTGCTGCTGGGGTCGCTCGCCTACGATCGGCTGCCGGTGGCGCCGCTGCCCAATGTGTCGTTCCCGACCATCATGGTGTCGGCGAGCCTCAGCGGGGCCAATCCGGAGACCATGGCGTCAACGGTGGCGACACCGCTGGAGCGCTCGCTGGGGCGAATTCCGGGTATCACCCAGATGACCTCGTCGAGCTCGGACGGCTCCACTCGAGTGATCATCCAGTTCGATCTCGACAAGGACATCAACGTGGCCGCCCAGGAGGTGCAAGCTGCCATCAACGATGCCCAGCCGCTGCTACCCAGCGCCATGACCAGCAGGCCCCACTACCGCAAGCTGAATCCGGCATCGGCGCCGGTGATGATCCTGTCGCTGACCTCCGACTCCATTCCCACCAGCGAGCTCTATCAGCTCGCCGACAGCAAAATCGCCCCGCCGATCGCCCAGGTTCCCGGCGTGGGCGACGTCAACGTCGGCGGCAGCTCGTCGCCGGCGGTGCGCGTTTCGATCGATCCGCGCAAGCTCAACCATGCCGGCATCACTCTCGACGCGGTCGCCGGCGCCCTGCGTGCGGCCACGACGCAGTCGCCCACCGGCTTCGTGCAGACCGTCAAGCATCGTTGGGAAGTCCAGAGCGACTCCCAACTGCTGAAAGCGAGTGACTACAGCCAGATCGTGATCGCCCGCGGCGGCGACGGCTCGCTGATGCGCCTGGGCGACGTAGCCACCATCACTGATGGCGTGGAGGACCGCTACAACGTCGGCTTCCAGAACGAGCTCCCCGCCGTACTGCTGGTCATCAGCAGCGCCAGTGGTGCCAATATCATCGACACCATTGCCGGCGTGCGGGAACGGCTCGACGAGGTCCAGAGTCTGCTGCCGGAGAACGTCAATCTCAGCGTACAGCTCGATCGCGCGCCCGGCATTCAGGCGTCACTGCAGGAGACCCAGCTGACGCTGTTGCTGGCGGTGGTGCTGGTGGTACTGGTGGTGTTCCTGTTCCTGCGCAACGCCCGCGCCACCATCATCCCCAGCGTGGTGATACCGGTCTCGCTGATCGGCACCTTCGCGATGATGTGGGTATTCGATTTCTCGCTCGACACGCTGTCGCTGATGGCGCTGATCGTCTCGATCGGCTTTCTGGTCGATGACGCCATCGTGGTGGTGGAGAACATCGCCCGACATATCGAACAGGGCGTGAAACCGTTCAAGGCGGCGCTGCTAGGCGCCAGGGAGGTCGGTTTCACCGTTACCGCGATGAGCGTATCGCTGGTGGCGGTGTTCATTCCGCTGTTGCTGCTGGGCGGCTTCATCGGGCGTCTGTTCCACGAATTCGCGGTCACGCTGTCGCTGGCGATCGGGGTGTCGCTGCTGGTCTCGCTGACACTGACACCGATGCTCTGCGCGCGCTGGCTCAAGCCGCATCCCAGACGCGAGCGGCAACCCGCCTGGGAGCGCGGTCTGGCCGTCTTCGGCGGCTGGTTCCTGAACGGCTACGCGCGAACCCTGGACATCGCGCTGAAGCACCGCCGCCTGACGCTCTTGTCGCTGGTCGCGGTGATCGTGCTCAACGGCTATCTGTACACCGCGGTCGATAAAGGATTCATTCCGGATCAGGACACCGGCCGTCTGCTCGGCACCCTGCGCGGCGATCAGGCGCTGTCGTTCGAGGCCGTGTCGGAGAAGTTGGATCAGGTTCGCGAGCGGCTGCTGACCGATCCGGCCGTCGACAGCGTACTGGGCTTCATGGGCAGCGGCGGTCCGGGTCGCGGCGGCTCCTCGGCGACGCTGTTCATCACCTTGAAAGCCGACCGCCAGGGCTCGACGCAATCGATTGGCAATCGTCTGACCGCCAGCTTGCAGGGCATGACCGGGGTCAGCACCTTCATGTTCCCTTTGCAGGACATTCGCGTCGGCGGACGCTCCAGCAGCGCCTCGCAATACGAGATCACGCTGAAAAGCGACAACCTCGAACTGCTTGGCGACGGTGCTAGCCAGGTCCAGCAGGCGATGCAGCAGGTCGACGGTATCACCGGCGTCGACAGCGACAGCCGCGGCGACGGCCTGGCCGCCAAGCTGGTTGTGGATCGAGATACCGCCTCCCGCCTTGGCGTCGACATGCGCACCATCGACACCGCACTGGGCAACGCCTTTGCCCAGAGCAAGGTGGTGAGTCTCTTTGACGCCGACGAGCAACGCTATGTGGTGATGGAGGTGGATGCGCCCTACCGTCAGGCGCCGGACGCCATCAGCGATCTCTACGTCAGCGGCAACGACGGCGAGATGATTCCGATCTCGGCGTTCAGCCATGTGGAGCGCAGCACCACACCCGTTACCGTCAACCATCAGGGCCAGTTCGCCGCTTCGACGATCTCGTTCAATCTCGAGGACGGCGTCTCGCTGGGCGATGCCACCGCGCGCATTCGCCAGGCCGTCGACGAGCTCCATCTGCCGACATCGGTACAGGTCGATTTCGAGGGCAGCGCCGGCACCTTCCAGAGCGGCATCGAGGCGATGCCGTGGCTGATCCTGGCGGCGTTGATCACGGTCTACCTGGTGCTGGGGATTCTCTACGAGAGCTATATCCACCCGCTGACGATCCTGTCGACGCTGCCGTCGGCCGGCGTCGGCGCGCTGCTGGCGCTGATGATGCTGGACACACCGTTCACGCTGATCGCACTGATCGGGATCATCCTGCTGATCGGCGTGGTCAAGAAGAACGCCATCATGCTGGTCGACTTCGCGGTGGTGTGTGAGCGCGATCAGGGCATGTCACCGCAGGACGCGATCCGTCACGCCGCACTGGTGCGCTTCCGGCCGATCATGATGACCACCCTGGCGGCCCTGCTCGGCGCCCTGCCGCTGCTGATCGGCACCGACGAAAACGCCGGCCTGCGCGCGCCGCTGGGGATCACCATCATCGGCGGCCTGATCATCAGCCAGATACTGACGCTCTACACCACCCCGGTGGTCTACCTCTACCTCGACAGGCTGCACCGTCGGCTGCGGCCAAGACAGATCGGCTCGGACCGTGCCCGCGAAGCGTGAGCTTCGGGCCCGCAAGCTTTTCTCGTAGCTCGTAGCTCGTAGCTCGTAGCTCGTAGCTCGTAGCTCGTGGCTCGTGGCTCGTGGCTCGTAGCTCGTAGCTCGTTGCCCGTAGCTCGTTGCCCGTAGCTCGTAGCTCGTCGCTCGTCGCTCGTCACTCGTGGCTCACGGCGCTCTAGCCCAAAGGATAACCCCGCCGGCTCTAGTCAGCCGGCGGCCGATCGGCTAGTCTGACAATCAAATTCAAACGCTCGTCTGAATTTCGTTTTCCTCTCGGAGTCCATCATGATCACACTGCTGCTCATCGTCCTGGCCGTCGTCGGCTGTCTGGTCGTCATGCGTCGTGAAGCCGGCGCGCTTGCGGCGATCGCCGTGCTGGCGGTTCTGGGTATCGTCGGGCTGGCGCTGGATGCCGAAGTGATCGGCACCTTGCTGCTGATCGCGGCGATCGGCGTCGCCGTCTGTGGTCTCAAGCCGATTCGACGCCTGTGGTTGTCGCCGCGACTATTCGCCATGTACAAGAAAATCGCCCCGCGGGTCTCCGAAACCGAGCGCGTCGCGCTGGATGCCGGCACCGTGGCCTGGGACGGCGAGCTTTTCAGCGGCCGCCCCGACTGGCAGAAGCTGCTCGCCTTCGACAATCCGGGGCTGAGCGATGAAGAACAGGCGTTCGTCGACCATCAGTGCTCCGTCGCCGCCGGCATGTGCAACGCCTGGGAGATCGCCCGCGAGCGTGCCGACATGCCCGAAGCGCTCTGGACCTACCTGAAGAACGAACGTTTCTTCGGCATGATCATTCCCAAGGCCTACGGCGGCCTCGGCTTTTCCGCCAAGGCGCAGTCCGCCGTGCTGCAGAAACTGGCCTTCAACGAGACACTGATGAGCACCGTGGGCGTGCCCAACTCGCTCGGGCCCGGCGAACTGCTGCTGAAATACGGCACCGAGGCGCAGAAGGACCATTACCTGCCGCGCCTCGCCGACGGCCGCGAGATCCCCTGTTTCGCATTGACCGGCCCGCGCGCTGGCAGCGACGCCACGTCGATTCCGGACGTCGGCATCGTCTGCCGTGGCCTGCACGATGGCGAAGAAGTGCTGGGTCTCAAGCTGACGTTCGACAAGCGCTGGATCACGCTGGCACCGGTCGCGACCGTAGTGGGCCTCGCCTTTCGCATGTTCGACCCGGACAACCTGCTGGAACGTGGCGAAAGCGATATCGGCATCACCTGCGCGCTGATCCCCCGCGAGACGGAGGGACTGCAGATCGGACGTCGCCACCATCCGATCGGCAGCCCGTTCATGAACGGCCCGATTCGTGGCAAGGACGTGTTCATCCCGCTCGACTACCTGATCGGCGGCCTCGACATGGCCGGCCAGGGCTGGCGCATGCTGGTCGAGTGCCTCTCGGTCGGTCGCTGTATCACGCTGCCGTCGGGCGCCGCCGGCATCGGTCGCTACGCGGTGGGCTGGAGCGGCGGCTTCACCCGAATCCGGCGCCAGTTCAATATCGCCGTGGCGGACATGGAAGGCGTCCAGGAGCCGCTGGCGCGCATCGCGGCCAAGGCCTATATCACTCAGGCAGCCGTCATCCAGACCGCCAATACCATCGATCATGGCGTCAAGCCGGCGGTGCCGTCGGCGATCCTCAAGAGCCAGTTGACCGAATTCCAGCGTGACGTGCTGGCCGATGCCATGGACGTCCACGGCGGCCGCACGGTGACGCTCGGGCCGCGCAACTATCTCGGCATCGGCTACAGCGCCAACCCGGTCTCGATCACTGTCGAGGGCGCCAACATCATGACCCGCAATCTGATGATATTCGGTCAGGGCGCGATTCGCTGCCATCCCTACGTCCTCGACGAGCTGGCGGCCAAGGATGCCAATGACTTCGACGCTTTCGATCGGCTGTTCTTCCGCCATATCGGGCTGATCTTCGGCAACGGTGCGCGCGCCTTCACCCAGGCGCTGGGACTGGGCAAGCCGGGCGTGCCGTTCGACGGCATCGCCGCGCCCTACGCGCAGGATGCCGCACGCCTTTCCTCCGCCTTCAGCCTTTGCGCCGATGCCGCCATGGCGAGCCTCGGCTCCAAGCTCAAGCAGCGCGAGATGATCTCGGCCCGTCTCGGCGACGTGCTGTCGAATCTGTATCTGCTGTCGATGGTGCTCAAGCAGTGGCACGAGACGGATCGGGTCGACAACGAAGCGGCGCTGTTCCACTACAGCTGTCGGCTGCTGTTGAATCGCGCCGAGCAGGCGATGGCCGATCTGTTCGACAACCTGCCCAATCGCGCATTGGGCATGACGCTATCGTTCGTCACCCAGCCGGTTGGGCGTCGCTGGCACAAGCCGCAGGACACGCTGACCCGCGAAATCGCCAAGGCGATCTCCACCGACAGCGCGCTGCGCCACAAGTTGACCCGCAATACCTGGGATACCTGGGAAGAAGGTCAGAAGGACAACGCGCTGGCGCGCTACAACGCCCTGCTGGCCAACGCCGAACGTGCCGAGGCGATCTATCGCACCCTCAACAAGGCCAGAGCCAAGAAGACGTTGCCGGAGACCGCGCTGCATCCCGAACAGTGGATCGACGCCGGTCTCGCGGCCGGGGTCCTCAGCGAGGAAGATGCGGCATTCATGCGTGCGCACGAAGCCGAGGTGCTGGACATGCTGACGGTCGACGACTTCGCGTTCGATGCCTTTGTCACCCATCAGACAGTGCGGGAACCGGCGCCAGCCGAGGACGAGACCACCGTCTAACGCCGCTGGTGGAACATCACTCGCAATAAATCGAAGCCCCCGTCCAAACAACGGGGGCTTCGGCTTTTCAGGGGCACGGCTTGAGGAATCTGTGAGTATCCGGAGCGATTCCAGTATCTGGGGCTATTCCAGTACCTTGGTCTATTCCAGTATCTGAAGCTGTACTTCGGCGGCACCGTCATGAACCATGCCGAGCTGCTCCGCCGCCTTCCGGGAGAGATCGATGATGCGCCCATCGACGAACGGGCCGCGATCGTTGATGCGCACCACGGCCGTCTCGCCGGAATCCAGCGCGGTCACCTTTACCTTGGTCCCGAACGGCAATGTCTTGTGGGCGGCCGTCATTGCCCGGCTGTCGTAGGGCTCGCCGCTGGCGGTCGGCCGCCCCTCGAAATAGGCTGCGTAAAAGGTCGCTTCCCCCAGACGCTTCTTGTCAGCCGCGGCATCCGCCTGCACTCGAGCGGCCGCACTGGCCTGCCGATCGGAAGTCGAACCCGATGCTCTGCGCTTGGCGCCGGACTCTTTCTTGCCAACCTCTTTCTTGCCGGGCTCTTTCTTGCCAGCCTTGGCGCCGGGCTTGCCAGCCGTTGCGGCAGGCTGGGGCGGCGCGGTCGCGTCCCAGCCCTGCGGATGATGGGTCGAGGCACAGCCCGCCAGCAGGATGGAGACGATGGCGCCGGCCAACAGGCACTTGGGCGGTTGCGGCCGTCGCAACACCGGCCGCCGGAGCGGCGAGGATCTGTCGTCAGTGAGCTCTGATGTCATCGTAGTTAACCTGGCTCTTTCTATTAGCCATTTCTATTGGCCATTCCTATAAACCCCAAGGCTATAAGCTCGATAGGCTATAGGCTCGATAGGCCATTGCCGATCCGGCATCGGCGCGTCTGATAATGAACCTGGCAAGCAGACGCCGTCGCCGAGATCAGACGAGTCGTTGAACTCGGACTCGTTGTCGAAATCATACAAGTCGTCGAGATCAGACAACGATAATCGACGATCGGCTCACGATAGCGGCCAAATAAGTAAAATCAAGGGAATGGCGGTTGCCATCACGACCACCGATAGCGGCAGCCCCAGCTTCCAGTAGTCGCGAAAATGGTAGCCGCCCGGCCCCATCACCAGCGTATTCGACTGATGCCCGATCGGCGTCAGGAACGCGCAGGAGGCGCTGACCGCCACCGTCATCAGAAACGGATCGAGAGAGACATTCAGACCGCTGGCGAGATTGGCGGCAATCGGCGCCATCAATAGCGCCGCGGCGGCGTTGTTGATCACGTTGGACAGCAGCAGCGTTATCACGAACAGCGCCACCAACGTGATCACCGGCGGCCAGCCATCGCCGAGTGTCATCATGCCGTTGGCAACCATCTGTGCCCCGCCACTGGTCTCCAGTGCCTGGCCGACCGGCAGCATCGCCGCAAGCAGCACGATCACCGGCCCCTCGATGGCGTCGTAGCCCTCGCGCAACGGCAGCACGCCGGAAGCCAGCGTGACCAGCGCCGCCAACGACATCGCGATCGCCGCCGGCAACAGGTCGAACATCATCGCGGCAATGGCTACCGCAAAGATCGCCACCGACAGCAGCAGTTGGCGAGGCTTGCCCAGCGACAGCTTGCGACTGGCCAGCGGCAGGCAGCCCAGCGCCGCGAGGCTGTCGCTGAGGCCGTTCTCGTCACCCTGCAGCAGCAGCACGTCGCCTGGCTGAAAGCGAACCTCGCGAAGACGTTGCTTCAACCGCGCACCGTCACGGGAGACAGCAACCAGATGCAACCCGTGCTGATTGAGCAGGCGAAGGTGCGTCACGGTGCGCCGGATCATCATCGAATCGGTACGCACCACTGCTTCCACCAGTTGCAGGTCCTCTGCATCCAGCTTGGGAACGCGGGCAGCGCTCGCTTCCTCGTCACTCTCCGACACCCCATCCCCGGCCGCTTCGTCATCCCGGGACCGGGCGCCGAGGGTCAAGCCGCCCTTGTCCTCCAGCTGTTTGAGATCTTCTGGTCCCGCTTCGAGCAGCAGAATGTCGCCCGCCTGAAGCGGACCGAAGAAGCGATGCCCCGAATGCTGCTTGTCACCCCGGATGATGCCCAGAATCGGCACCGGCTCATCGCATACCTCACGCAGTTCGCGAAGCGTCCAGCCCACGGCCTTGGCCGACTCACCTACCGTCAATTCGCTGAGATAGGCCGAGGTCTCGAAAAGCTCGGCGGCCGAGGCCTGCCCTTGGCGCTGCGGCGTCAGCTTGCGGCCCACCAGCACCATGAACAGCAGCCCGACGAACGCCACACCGACACCTACCGGGGCAAAATCGAACATCCGGAAGGCGCCCTCACCCTGGCTGGCGCGAAAGGTGCTGATGATGATGTTGGGTGGCGTGCCGATCAGCGTGATCAATCCGCCCAGCAGCGAGCCGAAAGCCAGCGGCATCAGTAGAAAGGAGGGCGAAGTCCCGTGTTCGCGGGCGACCCGGACTGCCACCGGCAGCAGCAGCGCCAGCGCGCCGACATTGTTCATGATCGCCGACATCAGAATCACGGTCGTGGTCAGGACCACTAGCTGCCAGACCGGCTGGCTACCCGCCTTGAGCGCCTTCTCGGCGATCCAGTCGACCACACCGGCGTGCTCGAAACCGCGACTGAGCACGAGGACCGCCGCCACTGTGATCACCGCCGGATGGCCGAAGCCGGAGAAAGCCTCGTCCGCGGGTACCACGCCCAGCAGCACACAGCTCAGCAGCGCTGCCATGGCAACGAGATCATAGCGAAACCGCCCCCAGACGAAAGCGACCAGCGTTATCGCCAGTATCAGGAATACCCAGGTTGCATCCTGCATCGACACGCTCCTTGTGCGAACGAGGACAGATGAGAGCGAATGGCGCCCGTCATGACCGAAAAAGCCGGCAACGCGCTATCGCGATGCCGGCCTGGATATCATACGCCAATGATTCGTTGGAGGGTTACGGGACGAGAATCGTCGACCCCGTCGTCCGGCGGGAGGCCAGGGCTTCCTGGGCCTTGCCGGCTTCATCCAGCTTGAAGCGCTGCGCGATATCGATATTGACCTTGCCGCTCTCGAGCATGTCGAACAGATCGAGACACATCTCCTCGAATCGCTCGCGGGTATCGGCGTAGCCGTTGAGGCTGGGGCGGGTCAGATAGAGCGAGCCCTTCTGATTGAGAATGCCCACGTTGACGCCTTCGACGGCGCCCGACGAATTGCCGAAGCTGACCATCAGGCCACGCGGCGCCAGGCAGTCCAGCGACGTTAGCCAGGTATCCTTGCCCACCGAGTCGTAGACCACCGGAACCATCGCGCCGTCGGTCAGCTCGCGAACGCGCTCGACCACGTTCTCCTCGCGATAGTTGATCGTTGCCCAGGCCCCGTTTTTCTTAGCCAGTTCCGCCTTTTCGGCAGAACCGACCGTGCCGATCAACTTGACGCCGAGGGCCTTGGCCCACTGACAGGCAATCGAGCCGACACCGCCGGCAGCGGCATGGAAGAGGATGATTTCGCCGCCTTCCAGCGGGAACGTCTGGCGCAGCAGATACTGCGTGGTCAAGCCCTTGAGCATGGCGGCAGCCGCGGTCTCGAAGGGGATATCCTCGGGCAGCTCGACCACCTTGCTGGCCGGCAGCACGTGAAATTCCGAATAGGAACCCAGCGGCCCCTGAGCGTAGGCGACGCGATCGCCCTTCTCGAGATGGGTCACGCCTTCACCCACCGCATCGACCACGCCGGCACCTTCGGTACCCAATCCGGACGGCATGGACGGCGCCGGATAGAGCCCGGTTCGAAAATAGATATCGATGAAGTTGAGCCCGATGGCGTGGTTCTTGACTCGGACTTCCCCCGCCTTGGGTGCGGCAGGTTCGAACTCGACGGTCTCGAGAACCTCCGGGCCGCCGGTGCGGGCGAACTGAATGCGCTTGGCCATGACGTTTCCTTAGTAGGCTGATGACTATCGGTCTGCCATCCAAGCGCCATTCCCGAGGCGGGTCAAGTGCGGCGCGGATCAGAGACGGTCCGGACCAGAGATCGTGCGGACCAGAGATCGTGCGGACCAGAGATCGTGCGGACAGAGATCGTATGGATCAGGTACGACGCGAGCCGGATCGCCGTCGGATTCAGCGACCTGCCCGGCAGGGGCTGGTCGAGTCCACGATCAAAGGATGTCCGCGTACCGCTCCAGCGCGGCGACGAAACGTGTCTTGTAATCCTCGAAGGTCTCCGGCTCCTGCTTGAAGGTGCGCACGATACCGTCGGCGTTGAAGTGTACCAGGCTGGGCAGCACGCCGTTGACCGGCGACGGATGCAACGGCCCCAACCCGACTCGCAGACCATCATCGCCATCGATCCAGCGTTCGATACCGCAACCGCGAAAGAACGCTTCACCTGCCTCGTCGGACGCCGTCACCCGCAGCGGCGCCTTCTCCGCCAGCGTCTTGACGAGATGCCGGCTATGCCGGGTGTTGCCCTTGCCTTCAGGCGTCGACAGCATTCCCATCTCCATGGTGCCGCCATCGACGTCGGACGAGATCAGCGTCAGACACAGAATCGTGCCGTCGTCTTCGGTCAGCGCGAAAAGGCGTGCGGCCTCCTGTTCGAACAGCACGCCCTGGGTGCCGGCGAAGGTCACCAGCGGCGCCAGGCCGGCTTGCTGACCGTAGACACTGGCACAGAGCTTGGCGAGACACGCCTCGCGGGTTTCAGGATTTCTGACGTGGACGACTTTCATCATGCTTCTCCCTGGCTGGTAGCCTTTCGGCGCACTGCCGACAGCTTCAGGCCGGTGTAACCGACGGCTCCGGGCCGGCGTAACCGACGGCTTCAGGCCGGTGTAATCCGAGGCTTCGGGTCGATGTAACCGGCAGCTTCGGGCCGGATAACCAGCCGGCGGCTTCGGGCCGGTGTAATTAGGCCGCGCAGCCTAGCATAATCCGCCGGCGGCCACTCTTCCGACCGCTTTCCCGTCGGCTTCCCCGACCACTTCCCCACCCGCTTGCCCAATCACTATGCCTGCCGCCCCCCTCTCGAGCACCTCCGCCCCCATCCCATGAGCCTCTCCGACCGACATCGAATCCCTCGAACCGGCCATCGGGTCACCCCTATGTAACGTCGATCGATTACACTTCGCACCGGCAGTGACGAGACTCGAACCCGGCTCGGCGATGATCCCGCTTGACGCCACGCAGAGGGTGAACGAAGGTCAATGCCTGGACGGCGACAGCCACCGCTCGACGCGCGTTCGCCCTCGATTCTGACAGCCATGAACGCCGGCCCCCGGCGTTCGACGGAGATCCCCAACGCATGACCCAGCCGCGCCCCGCCGCCAGCGCCGACCACGTCGATAACGCCACGCCCCGCTATATCGCCCACCGCGGTCTTTCCGCGCGCGCCCCGGAGAATACGCTGGCAGCGGTTCAGGCCGCCTATGACGCCGGCTGCGACTGGGTCGAGCTCGACGTTCAGCTGCTTGGCGACGGCACGCCGGTGATCTGGCACGACGCCGGGCTCAAGCGCTGCTCCGACGGCCGTGGCAAGCTGTTCAGGCTCGATGCCGAAAGCGCTGCCAAACTGGACGCCGGTAGCTGGTTCGGGCCCCAGTACCGAGGTGAAGCCATGGCAACGCTGGAGTCGATGTTGACGCTCATCCAGCGCCTCGGCATGGGCCTCAATCTGGAGCTCAAGGTGTCCCGGGGACGCAATGCGATCGAACTCGTCCAGGCGGCGCTGCCGCCGACGCTGGAGGCGCTGCCGGCCGACAAGCTGATCGTCTCGTCATTCGATCGTCATGCCTTGACCGCTGCGCGAGCGCTGGAATCCGACCCCGACCGCCTGCGTCTCGGCATCCTCGACGACAAGGCGCCCAAGCGCTGGTGGCTGGAAACCGAACGGCTTTCCGCCTACAGCCTGCACCTGGACTGGCGCAAGCTGAAGATCAAGCACGCCCTGGAGATCGCCGATGAGCAGATCAAGCTGTTCTGCTACACCGCCAACGATCCGGTCACCTTCGAGAAGCTCTGGGACTGGGGCGTCGACGGCGTAATCAGCGATGATCCGACCCGCTTCGTCATCCACGCCGAAGAGACAGCGCGGCAGTCGGGTGCAAAAAGCGCCTGATACACGCGTCAATTAGCGCCTTTGACGGCAAGCGCCTGCGCTTAAGATGGGCACCATGCCCGTTTTCCAGGTTGCGAGCCGTTCATGAATCCTTCCACGCTCATCGGCATCATCGCCAGTGCTCTGTTACTGGCGACCGTCGTGCTATTCACCGCCCAGGCCCCCAGCAGCTTCTTCAATCTGCCGGGGCTGGCGATCGTGCTGACTGGTACGCTGGCGGCGAGTTTCATCAGCTACCCGCTGCAGGAAATGCAGCGCCTGTGCCGGCAGATCGCCGTGGTATTCCGGCGCGAGCCCCAGGCAAGCGATCTGGAGAGCGATCTCGAGCAGCTGATCGAGATGTCGCGCCACTGGAGTCGCGGCAATATCCGCGCTATCGAGGGCGCCCTGGACAGCACCACCAACCCGTTTCTGCGTACCGGCATGCAAATGGTGATCAGTAACACTCGCGAGGAGGAGATCCGCGAGATGTTGCGCTGGCGCATGGTGCGGGTCAAAGCCAAGGAGCGCACCGAAGCGCAGATTTTGCGCACCATGGCCGTCTACGCCCCGGCGTTCGGCATGCTCGGCACGCTGGTCGGGCTGATCAACATGCTCGAGGTGATCCAGGCCGGCGATCTGGCGGTGATCGGGCCACGTCTGGCGGTGGCGCTGATGTCAACGTTCTACGGCATTCTGCTGGCCAACCTGCTGTTCAAGCCGATCGCGGTCAAACTCGAGCGCCGCACCGAATCGCGGCTGATGGCGATGACACTGATTCTGGAAGGCGTGGCGATGGTCAGCAAGCGGCGGCTGCCGGCGTTCATCGAGGAGGCCCTGCATACCTATCGGGCCGACTATCATGACGAGATGCGCGATACGCCTCGTCCGCAGACTGCCGACGCCTCGGCCGAGTCCGCATGAGTCAGGCCGCTATCTCCCCCGGCGGCCCCTTCGCCGATTTGCTGTTCGACGATGGCCCTTTCGACGACAGCGGGCGGAGCAGCGAAAGCGATTCGTGGCTGATGAGCTATCTCGACATGCTGATGCTGCTGATCACGTTCTTCGTGCTGATGCTGGCACTATATGGCGGACAGTTGGCCAGTCGCGACAGCGTCGATACGCCGGTCTCCATCGCACTGCCGCTGCACGTCCCGGCGGTGAAACCGTCGGTGGCGACGCCCGTCGCTTTGCCAGCGCTCAACATCGGCGAATTCTATCGCCCGCCGCGCCGGCTCAGCCCGGCCCCGGTCGCGAGCGACATCGGCTTCTATTCACCCGGGCCTGACGCGCTCCCCGAGAAAGTCATGGCCACAGCCCCGATGGTTTTCAGCGTGCCGCTGTTCGATCTGCCCGATCCGCAACCGGTGCCCGCCCTGCCGCAGATCGATGGCGTCGAGGTGACGGCGATTCCCCACGGCCTCAACCTGCGTATACAGGATCATCTGCTGTTCGACAGCAGTGCCGTCGGGCTCAGCGACAACGGGCGGGAGCTGGTCGAACGGCTGATTCCGATGCTGCAGGATTTCCACGGCACGATTTCGGTCGAGGGACATACCGACAGCGTTCCGATCTCGACATCGCGCTTTCCCTCCAACTGGGAGCTGTCGGCGGCTCGGGCCTCGGCGGTGGTACGTGTCCTGCGCATGGCCGGGATCGACGGCGAGCGGCTGCGCGCGATCGGCTACGCTTCGACCCACCCGTTGGCCAGCAATCACACTCCCGCCGGCCGTGCCAGCAACCGCCGCGTGGAGTTGGTACTGCAGGAGCCGAACTCACCGACGCCATGAGAACGCCCCCGGCGCATGCTCTCGGCGCACGCTCCCGGCGCACGCTCTCGGCGCGCGCTCCCGAACCTCGGGGCGCCGGAATTCACTTGTCGACAGGAAGCTGCGACAATCCGGCGCGTCGAGAGACGTGTGCACGGGAATCAGGTGAAAACCCTGAACTGCCCCCGCAACGGTAATCGCGTTAGGAACCCTACTTTTCCTTGGACACCACCGGATGTGCCGCCAGGCCATCCAGCCACTGTGATCGAATGGACAACGCGTCAAGGGAACGTCCATCGGCATGGGAAGGCGTGAGTGTCGGATGACTTCAGGTCATCGCGCGAGAGTCCGGAGACCGGCACGTTTCTCTTCACTGGTTGATGCGGAGGGCTCATCCAGTGGCGGCACCCCTGCCCGGACTTTCTCACTGTCCGCGGCGGGCTTCGTCACGTCGTCCTCCCATTGCGTCTTCGTTCCGTACGCAGTTGGGGATCACATCGCATGCGTTACCATAATAATGCCGTCGCCTCGGGCGTCGCGCTCGCCGTGGCCATGACTTCACTATCGGCCCAGGCCCAGCAACGACTCGACGAACAGCAACGAGTCGACAATCAACAACGGGTCGACGCACAGCAGCAACTCGACAACGTACAGGTCACCGCCAATCGCCTGCCACAGTCGCAGGCCGACGTGCTGGCGAGTACCACCATCATCGACCGCGCCGAGATCGAACGCAGCCAGGCCGATAGCGTGATCGAACTGCTGCAGGCGCGTGCCGGCATCGAAATTGCTCAGACCGGCGCACCGGGCAGTCTCACCAGCCTGTTCATCCGCGGCAGTGAATCCGATCACAGTGTCGTGCTGGTCGACGGCGTGCGGGTCAATTCGGCTTCCAGCGGCGGCGCCAGCCTGGAGTTCCTGCCACCGGAGGCGATCGAGCGCATCGAGATCGTGCGCGGCCCGCGTGCCGCGGCCTATGGTGCCGATGCCATCGGCGGGGTGATCCAGATATTCACCCGGCACGGTGGCGAGGGCACTCGGGGAGCGCTGAATCTCAGGGTCGGCGAAGACAGCACCAACAAGCAGAATCTGTTCGTGTCCACCGGGGATGCCGATACCCGCCTCAACGCCAGCCTGTTCCGCCGTGACGGCGATGGCTTCAACGCCACCGCGGCCGATACCAGCGGCGAGCGCGATGGCTTCGAGCGCAGCGGCGGCCAGTTGGGCCTGTCACACCGGTTCAGCGATCGAGTCGATTTCAGCTTCAATGCCCTGCGCCAGAACTTCGATACCGATTACGACGACTGTTACCCGACCAATGCGCTCGGCGCTTCCCAGGATTGCCGATCCAAGGGTTATCTGCAGACCTTCGGCGGCCAGCTCGATGTCGCGCTCGAACCGGACTGGGACATGATTCTCACCGCCGGACATTTCGACGAGCAACGCGAGGAGCGTTACGCCGGCAACCGCAACAGCCGAACCGAATCGCATCGCAACGAACTCGGCCTGCAACATCGCTTCACCCGCAGCCATGGCGTCGATGTACTGGGCGTGGACTATCGTGAAGAACGGCTCGATTACGACGATTACGCCTACGGCTCGCAGTACCAGAAGGACAGCCGCGAGAACTACGGCCTGTACGCCATGGTTCAGCGTCAGTACGGCGCCCACGAAGTGACCGGATCGCTGCGCTACGATGACGACTCGCGCTTCGGCGACGAGACCACCGGCAATCTGGGTTATGCCTACCACCTGACCGAGTTCCAGCGTGTCGGCGTCAGCTACGGCACCGCGTTCAAGGCGCCCAACCTGATCGACCTCTACGGACCCTACGGCACCAACCCGGATCTCGACGCCGAAACCTCGAAGACGCTGGAAGCCTTCTGGGCGCTGAATCGCGGCCCGTGGGATGCCCGAGTCACCGCCTTCGAGAGCCGAATCGACGATCTAATCAGCTACGATTCGCTGACCTACATCCCCTACAACGTGGACGAGTCACGCATCCGCGGCGTCGAGTTGAGCGGCGGCTGGCATCAGGATGGTCTCGCCCTGCGCGCCAGCCTGACCTATCAGGATCCCGAGGACCGGGATACCGGAGAGCGGCTACAGAGACGTGCCCGGACCTTCGGCCGTCTAGACGCCGATTACGCGGTCCAGAACTGGAACTTCGGAGCGACACTGCGTAGCGCCGGCGACCGTCGCGATGTCGATGCCGTCACCTTTGGCGACACCACCACCGCCGGCTACGGCGTGGTCGACCTGCGTACCGCCTGGCAGGTCACGCCGACCGTCGAACTCTCGGCCAAGCTGGAGAACGCCTTCGACAAGGATTATCAGCTGGTGGATGGCTACAACACCCAGGATCGCTACCTGGAGGGCGGCGTGAAGCTCAGTTTCTAACCTGGAAAGGCTGAGATCCTTCTTCCGGAAATCGGTAGTGCCAACCCCTCGCCCCCAACGGTGGCGAGGGGTTTTTGTTGGAAGCCGGCCTAAAAACCACGATGTGACGTCAGCCAGTCATCGAAGGCTTCGACGGTCAGTGGCCGGGCCAGCCAGTACCCTTGCGCTTCGTCGCAGCCCAGCGCCTGCAGCAACCGGTAGCTTTTTTCAGTCTCGACGCCCTCGGCCACCACATGATAGCCAAGGTCGTGAGCCATGGAGATCATCGCCTTGACCAGGGTCTGGCTACGCGCTTCATGATCGATCTGGGCGACGAACGAACGGTCGATCTTCACCACGTCGGCCGGCACCTCCTGCAAGTAGGCCAGGCTGCTATAGCCGGTGCCGAAGTCATCGATGGCGATTCTGATGCCGGCTTCGACCAGTGCGTCGAGCGCTTCGGTAGAGGCCCGGGTATTGCCGATCAGCGCCCTCTCGGTCAGCTCCAGTTCGAGGGCCGTCACCGGTAACGCCTGCTCGGTCAGATACGACTTGAGCCGAGTGATGAAATCGGACTCTAGAAGATTGGCTGCGGAGATATTGATGGACATTCGCAACCCCAGGCCGCGCCGGTGCCAGACGGCAGCCTGATCGACGGCATGGCGCAGCACCCAGTCGGTCAACAGCCGAGCCATGGGCGTATGCTCGATCAGCGGGATAAATTCGTCAGGGGCGACCGGACCCAGAGTCGGATGCTGCCAACGAATGAGCGCCTCTGCGCCCACGCATTTGTCCGAGACCAGGGACACCCTCGGCTGATAGAGCAGTTGCAGCTGCCCGGCGTCCTCGAGTGCATGGCGAAAACCACTGATCAGCGCGAAGCGGCGCATATCCTGCTCGTCTAGAGCGGACGAGAACAGGCTGACGCCGGTTTCGCTGTCGCGGGCGGACTGACAGGCACTCTGAGCCGTTCGCAGCACATCGGTGGGAGCGATTTCACCCAGCCGGAAAGGCATCACCCCCACCACTGGATGCAGCATGAAAGGCGCGGCATCGCCGAGCGGCATGCTCAACAGCACTTGCCTGAGATCCAACGCCATATCCAGCGCTTCGCTCTCATCCGGGCATCGCTCGGCGCTTTCCAGGATGTGCACGTATTGCCCCAGGCCTACCTGGTAAAGCACCTTGCCGGTGCCCAGCCGTAGTTGCAGCCGTATGGCCGCCTCACGCGCCGCTTCGTCGAGACAGGCCAGCCCGAGAACGCGCTGCAACGAGTGCATCTCGGCGATATCGATCAGTTCGATGTAAAGCGCGAAACAGCTCCTGCCGGCATTATCCCGGCTCCGGTCCTCGAGATCCTCGATGAATTTGCTGCCGTTGGAGAGCCCGGTGAGCGGATCGACCCTGCCGAAAGCATGCTGTAGCTCGATCTGGCCCATGACCATCGCCGCCAGGTCCTGAAGCACCCGGATTTCATGGTCGGTGACGCTACGCGGCTCACGGCCCAGAACGCACATCGCGCCCAGGGTATAGCCGTCATAAGTTTGCAGCGGCGCCCCGGCATAGAAGCGAATGCCCGATTGCGCCAGGGGGCTGTTACGGTAGTGCGGCGATTCGAGCAGATCCGGCAGCACGAGTACCTGGGATGTGTCGGCCACCTCCCCGCAGCACGCCTTGAAACGCGGTATTTCCCAATGATCGATTCCCACCCGAGACTTGAACCACTGGCGATCCTCGTCGGTCAGCGAAACGGCGGCGATAGGTAAATCGAAAAGCTCGCTGGCGATGCGCGTGATGCGGTCGAAACTCTCACTAGTCGGGGTATCGAGCAGGTTGAGCTGCCGCAGCGTCATGAGTCGCCTGCGCTCGTACTCTTCGATCGCCTGAGTCTCGGGAACATTAACCATTGCGACGCTTCCTCTGTATCTTCCGGACGCTTTCAGCGCCTAGTCAGAAGGCTTTAGGAGTTATCGGCAACATGCCCCCATTCTTCAGTCATCTACACGGTTTTCGTACGACGCCTGGTGAGGGCAACGTCATCTCTTCGCCTACCTGACATCAGCCATCGTGAAGCGCCTCGATTTGCCCCTTATCGCCGTTGTCGTTCAAGGCTCCTGCTTCGAACGCTGGGCCACTCGCTACTGGGTTAATCTTACGCTGTCGAACACGGCGCCGTCCTCTCCGACGGCATAGACCTTCAACTCGTGGGGCGATGCCTTTAGCTCGAGCACATTGAGGCGAGACACGGCATAGGCCGAGCGTTCACCGGGCTCGATCGGATATAAATCCGCGCCACCCCCGCCGGAGACAATATAGTTGACGCCATTGATCGGCTCGAGTCGTTCGTAATTATGCTGGTGTCCGGTGAGCACGAGATCGACGTTGGCGCGCTCGAATATCGGTACCAGATCCTGGCGTATGCGTGTATCCCCACCCGGATGAGGGCCCAACGACGAACTGAACGGCGGTCGATGGAAGAAGATGATCGTCCATGGGCGCTGTCGTTGGTCGAGATCCTTTTGCAGCCAGGTCTTCTGGGCCTGCGTCGATAATGAATGGTCGCCGGCATATAGCTCACTATCGAGCGCGATAAAATGTACGGGACCATAGTCAAACGAATAGTAACGTTCGGTCTGCTGCGGATTGTTCGTCGGAAGATCAAAGGCATTCAGGTAGGGTTGGCCATCATTGGTGCGAACATCGTGATTGCCCAGCGACGGATAAAAGGGTATCGAACTCAGCAACCCTTTGTAGGGGAGATAGAAGCGTGAGTCGTACTGGCGTTCGGCGCCGGTCTTATAGACGACGTCGCCGAGATGCAGCACCAGCTGCGGATGGCTCTTGGCGATGATGGTCGCCATTTGGTACTGCGCCTTGCTGGCATCGCCGCTATCGCCGAGCGCGGCGAACGTCACCGTGGCCTCGACGCCCGGAGCGGTCCGAAAAGCGTGAACATCATCAAGTGGGCCACTATCCTGGACCCGGTAGTAATACAAGGTATCCGCCTTCAAGCCGGTTAGTTTGACCTCATGTCTGAGCCCGGGCTGACCGGAGACCGTATTGCCCAGATCCGAAGTTACCCCGTAGTTGACACTCGTATCGCCTGGCTTCGTGGTATTCCACAGCAAGGAAGCTGAATTGCGGGTCACGTTTTGCACATAAGGCGGAACCTGATGAGCCACCGTGCCGGGAAGATAGTCGGCGATCGAGTAGCCATGCTTTTTCAGAATTACCATGCCGACCGCTGAGCCTGCCAACACCAGCACAACGATGCCCGCGAGAGCATAGGTTAACCACTTGCGGATTCTGGACGACTTGTGCGCGGTAGCTTTCACAATTGACGACTCCCAAGAGCTGTTCGTCTCGCTGCACTACATATCATCAATGCGATGATTTCGACAGACGATGACGCAGCATTTCAAACGCGACCGGCAGCAAAGAGATAACAATGATTCCAAAACTGAATAAGTCGATATTGTGTTTGAGAAACGGGATATTGCCGAAGAAATAACCCAGCGATAGCAGAATACTGATCCATAGTAGCGCGCCCAACATGTTGAAACTCAGGAACGGGGCATAGCGCATATGCCCCAGTCCCGCCACGAAGGGTGCAAAGGTACGAATGATGGGCACGAACCGCGCTAACGTGACCATTTTACCGCCGTGCCGGGCATAAAAATCCTCGGTGCGCAGCAGATAGTCGCGCCGGAAGACCTTAGAGTCAGGATTGGCAAACAGACGCGTTCCCCAGGTGCGGCCGATCCAGTAGTTGACGGTATCGCCGAGTACGGCAGCCAGAAAGAGGAGAATGCCCAGTAGCCATGGGTTGAGGCTACCCAAAGCCGCGAAAGCGCCGGCGATGAATAGCAGAGAGTCGCCGGGCAGGAATGGGGTAACAACGAACCCGGTTTCACAGAAAAGAACAACAAACAGCAAGCCATACACCCAGATACCGTACTGCTGAATCAGAATCTCGAGATACTGATCCAGATGTAAAACGAAATCGATCAAGGATAGTCACTCCATAGCTTGAAAAATTGGCACTCTACAGCCTTGGGCTTCATGGCAAGTCCGAACTGGAACAGCTCACTCTGATCTATCAAACACGACTGCTAATTCGCTTCGATTGAATAAATCAGCATGAGCCCCGATCGGGGCTCATTGACTTATCACGGCAACTTACAGGAAGCGGCCATATCCAAACCCGGATCGTATACGTCAGTTTTGACCTGCGCCAACCCCAGGATGGTATGAAACAGATTGGCGTGACTATGATGCGAGGTGGCATTCGACTGAATGCAACCGTAGTCGATTCCTTCATCGCGCAGGATAGACTTGGAAAGCCACCAGATCATGGGGACATGCGTCTGCTCGTCAGGGGCAATCAAGTAGGGTAACCCATGGAGATAAACGCCATTCTCCCCCAGCGATTCGCCATGGTCAGATGCGTAAATCAACGTTGCATCGAAGGTGTCCTGCTTTTTCAGATAATCGATCATCCCGGACAAGACGTGGTCGTTATACAGGATCGCGTTATCGTAAGCGTTCCTGATGCTTTGGGCATCACATCGACTGAGATCGTCTTGGCGACACACTGGTGTAAACTTCTCATACGACTTGGGGTAGCGTTTATAATAGCTGGGACCATGGTTTCCCATCTCATGCAGAACGATGACGGTGTTCTTCTTGAGATCTTTAGTTCTTTCTTCCAGTGCTTCCCGCAGCGTATCGTCAAAGCATTCATCTTGAGTACAGCCCAACTGAAGCTTTGATGAATCCGTCTTGATACTCGACACCCGATCGCAAACGCCTTTACACCCTGACTGATTGTCGATCCAAAGCACATCGAAGCCCGCCAGCTTCAGCACGTCCAGAAGTGACTCATGTTGTTCTATTGCGGTGCCATCGTAGTTGTCTCGCCCCCAGGGAGAAAACATGCATGGGACCGATACGGCCGTACTCGTACCACAGGAGTTTACATCGGGATAATTGACCAGGTCGCGCTTGGCAAGCTCCGGCGTCGTCTGTCGATCATAACCGTTGAGCCCCCAGTCGGCTGCGCGGGCCGTCTCACCCACCACCATAACAATCAACTTGAGCCTGACGTCGCCCACGTAGGTTGCTTCAGCACTCAAAGGTATTTTTTTCTCGAGGTGACTCTTCTCATTGGCAGTCAGCACTCTGGTCAGGGAGACGATGTAGTTTCCAGGCGTTAATAGATAGCGCATCTCTGGATTGTTTCGCATCTCCGAAGATAGGCTTTGGTAGATCAGCAGCGCGCTCCCGATCAACAGGGCTACGCCACCCAAGAAATAAGCGACCTTTCTGATGAGCGCCATCTTCCAGCCGCTGCTGGATACCTTTAGCCTGAGCAGAATCACGATGGGTAATACGGCAAAGACAAGCAGATGCTTGAAAAGTCCCACCGTCAATAACTCACCGACCTCATGCGGGTCCGTCTGTAACGTATTGACGACCATCGTCGTGTCGAAATAGGTGTGATAACTAGCCGTAAAATAACTGACACTGGCTGCAATCAGCATCAATACCATCAGAACCGGCTTGACAGTATAACGTGTCGCAAACAGCATAAAGACCACATATTGGATCAGGGTCATCAACACCCCATACCCTATCAGGGTCAACCACGACCCTGGCAGCCCTGGGGAGTGCAGCTCAAATACCTTCCCCCAGAACGCGCCGTTATAAAAAAGCGTAAACGATATCGAGACGATTAACGTCAGAAGTTCAGGGCTAATGACAGGGCGACGACTCAGAAAGCCAACGATTTTGCTCATGCCTCCCCCCTTTTTGCGTGATAACCGAGGCGTGAATCGTGACGGGAGTTCGCTGAACCATGTGCTCTACTCGATTCGGGGCCAATACCGATTTTTCTCAACATCAGCCATCCCAAGACGGTGCTACATGTCCAACAGATCATGAGCGTGAACAGATCATGGGATAAAAAGTGGGCGCCTCTGAGTTGCTGATCGACACCAAAGACCAGGCCCATACCCAGCCCTAGGGCAAGGCCAACGTATTTCCAGCACGTCGCTCTGACGGCGAGGCAGAAGTACAGGGCCACCCAGGCGTATCCGGCACTGGCGTGCCCTGCGGGAAAACACGCTGTGTCGGGCATGCCGACAGGCCGGGTTTCCAAGAGACCAATAAAAGGCAGGTCACCGCCGTAGCGTGCCAGATCCCAAGGGCATTCCATGCTGATCGCGTGCTTGATAACACTCACCGTTACGGTCGATGCCGTGACGGCCGCAATCAGATAAAGCAGAGGGCGTCGCCAGTGACTCAGGCTTTCTTTCAGGAAAGCGGTCACGGTAAACCCTATCAGCAATACACCCATCAACTCGCTCAAGACACGACCGTCATCGTGAAAAACGGATTTGGCGATGACATTGTCCTTTAGCAACCACTGCCCGCCTTCCAGGTAATAAAAATAATCGGCAATGTAAAAATCAACGCCGTAAAGTTTGAACAGCATTAAAACAGGAGCAAAAAAAAGCCACCCATAAAACAGTCTCAAAAGATGGCGTTCAAAATTTACAGGAGTATGCATAGCCATACTCCCACCATCAAAAACAGGCTTATGAAAACGGATGCCGACCCCATGTCTTTGGCGTTACCGCTAAGAGGGTGATATTCAAACCCGATCCGATCCACCACGGCTTCGAGCGCTGAATTTATCAGCTCGACAACAACGACCATTACCGCCGTGCCGAAGAGCATGGCTCTTTCCAACCCTGAGACATCCACCATCAACACGACAGGAAGACATAGCACACAGAAAACCACCTCCTGCCGGAATGCTGCTTCCTGTTGCCACGCATGCCGAAGGCCTGCCGCGGAGTACTTCGCTGCGTGCAGAATCCTCGTCACTCCTTTGCGTGCAGGAATGACGGAGTGATCGGTCGTTGTCTTCACTAAGGTTTGGCCTCTCTAAAGTCGGATTGTCAGCTCTCCATGGCTGGGCTGGCTTTAGAAGGCGGATAATGATGGGGGCGTCTTAAGGTAAAATTACCAACCTCAGTAAAATATCTTCCCCTATTTAAGGTCCGGTTAAGACTGCCGTGCTCCTTGATCAAGAAATAACGGCATCAATCTTTAATCATGAAGACAAACTTTTTCGTAAGTCGACCGGTAGACAGCATTGAGCTCAAACAAAATCTAAACGTCTATTAAACCGTCATAAAAAATCTTGGCGGGCAAAAAAATTATCTGTAGCTGAATCGGACGCACATAAAATCGGGAAGAAGACGGCCGAGCGGGCGCAGCATCTCCGCTTGCCGAATTGACACGGCTGGCTCACAATACTGTATAAATAAACAGTTACCAAGCGCCCACCACAGGAGTCGCTGCCATGTCGTCTCCCTCTCGCCCTTCCCGGCCAATTAAGGGCCGTGGGGCGACCTACAATCCCGACAACCGTTTCCAACCGACTCACAGCATCGCGGAAGACGACAGTTGGTGGGAGGAAGAGGTGCCTGGCCGGATCGCCACCCAGGTTCAGCTCGAGGCGCCTCGCTCGGCGCTTTCCTGGAATCAGTCGCCGGACCTTGGCTTCGACCGCTCGCTCAATCCCTATCGCGGCTGCGAGCACGGCTGCATTTACTGCTATGCCCGCCCCAGCCACGCCTACTGGGACCTGTCTCCCGGCATCGATTTCGAGACGCGCCTGATCGCCAAGACTGGCATGGCGGATCGATTGCGCGAGGAGCTGTGCAAACCTGGGTATGTCTGCCGGCCGATCAATCTTTCCGGCAATACCGACTGCTACCAGCCGATCGAGGCACAACATGGCACGACGCGTTC
The DNA here is from genome assembly GCF_052645315.1 of Salinicola sp. V024. Taxonomy (NCBI): domain Bacteria; kingdom Pseudomonadati; phylum Pseudomonadota; class Gammaproteobacteria; order Oceanospirillales; family Halomonadaceae; genus Salinicola; species Salinicola sp. V024. The sequence goes on along the minus strand of NZ_JBQXYB010000002.1, from coordinate 56,736 downwards.
GTTGCTGGAACTGCTGCTGGCGTGTCGCCATCCGGTCACGCTGGTGACCAAGAGCGCGCTGATTCTGCGCGACCGGGAGCTACTCGCCGAGATGGCCCGGGAGCGGCTGGTCCGTGTCTTCGTCAGCCTGACCTCGCTCGACAACGAGCTGAAGCGCACGCTGGAGCCGCGCACCGCTTCCCCGGCGGCACGCCTCAAGGTCATCCGGGAGCTGCATGAAGCCGGGGTCCCGGTGGGCGTGCTGGTGGCGCCGGTGATCCCCGCCATCAACGACTGCGAGATCGAGACGCTGCTGGCGCGGGCGGCTGAGGCCGGCGCCCGGACCGCCAGCTGGACACTGTTGCGACTGCCAAGAGAAGTCTCCCCGCTGTTCGAAGCCTGGTTGGATGAGCACTATCCGGAACGCGCGGGCAAGGTGATGAGCCTGATCCGTCAATCTCGCGGCGGTGAGAACAACGACAGCCGCTTTGGCCACCGCATGCGGGGCGACGGAATATTCGTCGACATGATCGGCCAGCGTTTTCGCCGCACGGCCTTGCGCCTGGGTCTGGAACGACGCGCGGAAGCGGGCCTGGATACCACGCAATTCCGAGCACCTCACGCCCAGCAGGATTTGTTCGGTTAACCCAGTAGTCGGGTCATTACTTCCCTTGGTAGACCTCGTCCCTGACCTTCTCCATCCACATTACCGGACTTCCATCGATCGATTCCTGAATCGCGATATGCGTCATCGCGACATCGGGTGACGCCCCATGCCAGTGCTTTTCACCTGCGGGGAACCAGACGACGTCACCGGGGCGAATTTCCTCGATAGGGCCGCCTTCACGCTGAACTCTGCCCAATCCGGCCGTCACGATCAGCGTTTGACCCGCGGGATGGGTATGCCAAGCCGTCCGCGCGCTAGGTTCGAAAGTCACGGCGGCGCCACTGGTGCGTCCTGGCGCTTCGGCGCTGAACAACGGATCGATGCGCACCGTCCCCGTGAAATAATCCTCAGCACCTGGTCTCGACGGCTGAGATCCCGCTCGATTGATTTTCAATGGCTTTTTCTCCACGAAGCTGAACGATAAAGTGGCATGTCTGTATTGCGAGATTAGCAGTTGATGTGAAGCGCTTGCGCAAGCGTTTATTGGTTGCACCTATAAAGCAACCTCTGAATAAGCTTTAGGTTCAGAACGCTCGTTGATCGGCGTGGTAGCCTTGGTTGCATCTGGAGCGCCGGATCTCCGGCGGCTGACGGAATTCGATGACGCGTCCAATCCAGGCATTCGTTTCTCTCCATACAGGTTAAGCTTTCGTTAAGCTTGGCCCGCGACCATTGGCACCATACCGCTCCTGCTTTCTTCGGCTGCCAGTGGGTCAAGCCTGGTTTGAGCTTCACAAGCAATACGTCCATAAAGACAGATGGTTTCATCGCCAGGAAATAGTTGCCCATGCACTCGTCTCTTCATCAACCCAGCACTCAAATCGGCCCCGCCAGTCATACCCTCGGCCATTCGTCCGATCATTCACCCATTCATTCGCCGTTGCTGTCGGTGTTGATTCCGGCCAAGGACGAAGTCGGCAATCTCCCCAGCCTGCTCGATGAAATCAGTCAGGCGCTCTCCTCCGTCGATCATGAAGTCATCGTGGTCGACGATGCCTCGACGGACGGTACCTGGGAGATGCTGGCGCATCGCGCGGCGCAGGATTCACGCTTGCGCCCGTTGCGCCATGCTCGCAGCGCGGGACAAAGCACTTCGGTATGGCAGGCGGCATGGTCGGCCCGAGGAACCTGGCTGGGTACGCTGGATGGTGATGGCCAGAATGATCCGGCGGACCTTCCAAAGCTGTTCGAACGAGCCCAACAGGGAGACGTTACGCTGGTCGCCGGCCACCGCACCAACCGCCGCGATGACTGGATCAAACGCGTTTCTTCCAAGGTTGCCAACCGCGTTCGCTCGGCTTTGCTCGATGACGCAACACCGGATACCGGCTGCGGCCTCAAGGTGATCCACCGCGATACCTTCGTTTCGCTACCCTACTTCGATCATATGCACCGATTCCTGCCGGCCCTGGTTCGTGCCCAAGGTGGCTCGTGCGTCTCCGTTCCGGTCAATCACCGCCCTCGCGGCACGGGCGAGTCTCACTATGGCCTCAACAATCGGCTGTGGGTGGGGATCGTGGACATGATCGGCGTCATGTGGCTACGTCGACGTAGCCGGTTGCCGGCGGCGCTCGTCGACACGCCCACGCCGGCGGCCGAGGCGAACGAAAATGGGACGGACGCGAACAGGGAGGCACCAGCATCATGAATCAAGAGTGGCTGTGGGTCGCTATCGGCTTCGTCGGTCAGGCACTGTTCTCGGCGCGCTTCGTCATCCAGTGGCTCGCCAGCGAACGCGCCAGACGCAGCATCATACCGGTCGCCTTCTGGTTCTTCAGCCTGGGCGGTGGCGCGACGCTGCTCGCCTACGCCATCTACCGTCGCGATCCGGTGTTCATTGCCGGCCAGGGCTCCGGTTTGATCATCTATATTCGCAATCTGATGCTGATTCGACGCGAGAAACGCCAGACGGATTCCACCAAAGGCGCAATTTCCGACGATGTCTCGAACTCTTGAACGGAACTTTTCATTCCATGCGCCACCCCACGTATCAGCCCATGCGACGCTTTTGGACCGACCCCTCACAGGCGCACTATCGGCGTGCCTGGTTCCTATTGTTGCTGATGGCCATCGTGCTGCTGGGTATCGGCATCGGGCTGCGTGATCCGTGGCCGGCCGACGAGCCGCGTTTCGCGCTCAATGCGCTGGAAATGCTGCGCACCGGGCAATTCTGGTTCCCGCATCGCGGCGGTGAACTCTACCCCGACAAACCGCCGGTGTTCATGTGGGCGTCAGCACTAAGCATTTGGCTCACCGGTTCCGTGCGCTGGGGCTTTCTGATACCCACGACGCTGGCCGGCTTCGGTACCTTGCTGCTGGTCATCGATCTGTGTCGGCGCCTGCACGGCCGACGCGTCGCGCTGCTCTCCGGCCTGGCTCTGCTGACGGCCTTTCAGTTCGTGCTGCAGGCCAAAACGGCACAGATCGACATGATGCTGACGTTCTGCACGACGTTGGCGACTTATGGGCTGTTGCGACACGCGCTACTCGGGCCTGCCAGGGGCTGGTGGCTGATCGGTTGGGCGGCGATGGGGCTCGGCATCATCACCAAAGGCGTCGGTATTCTCCCACTGACGCTATTGCCGGCCTGGCTATGGCTAGGCTATTCAAGCGATTTTCGCAAAAACGCTCGCGGGCAAATCACACGCCTCAAACTCAAGGATGCCATTCAGGGCATCGCCGTCATGCTGCTATGCGTTGCCGCCTGGGCGGTGCCGATGACCGTCATGGCGACATGGGGCGACGATCCCTCTCTGGCCGCGTATCGCGACAATATCCTGTTCAAGCAGACCGGCCAGCGCTATGCCGACTCCTGGGCTCATCTCGAACCCTGGTACTACTACCTGCTCGAAGTGCTTCCCTGGGCATGGATGCCGCTGGTTCTCGCGTTTCCGTGGGCGATTCCCGCCTGGTGGCGACGACTGCGTCGGCCCGACGCACGCATTCTGCTGCCGCTCAGCTCGGTCATTCTGATCGTGATCTTCTTTTCCCTGTCGCCGGGCAAGCGCGGCGTCTACATGCTGCCGACCGTGCCGTTGCTGGTGATGGCAATGGCGCCTTTGCTGCCCGGCCTGCTGCGCAAGAGGCGTCTGCACTGGCTGGGGTTCGGCCTGCTCGCGTTACTCGGCGGGCTCTTGCTGATCGCGGGAGTACTCGGCGCCGCCGGCTTACCCGCACTGGCCAAAGTCGCCGAGCGGCATGCCGTATCGCCGTGGGCATGGTGGATCGTGATTGGCGTCATCGCGGTGGGGCTACTGATCGCCATGCGGCCCCGCCGCGGACTGTGGGCACTGGCCGGTTGGCTGGCGGTCTTCTGGGTCAGCTGGTCGACCTGGGGCTATGCGCTGCAGGATCACGCCCGTTCACCGCGGGACATGATGACCCGGGTCGAGACGATCACCGGTGCCGAGGCCTGGCTGGCGCTGCCGGATTACGACGAAGAATTCCTGCTCCAGTCGCGCCAGCCCAGCGTCCAGTTCGGTGACAAGACACCCGCGAGCGATCAGTTCCGCCGCGCCTTCGCCTGGCTGCAGCAGGAGGACGGCCGCTGGATGTTCGCCATGAAACGTCAGGCCGAGGACTATGCCTGTATCGAGTCGGATCAGATCATCGACATGGGCATTCAGAATGGCGACGACTGGTGGTTGATTCCGGCATCTGCGACCGTTCAGTGTCGAGGAGACGACACGGCTGCGCCGCTGTTCGTGGCACCGACGACGCTGCCGGACAGGACCGGGAGCGCACCCCGGGTCTGACGTATGGGCTGTATTCCCAGAGGACTGCATCCCCAGAGGAAAGCCGAGGCTCTCGGACTGCCGCCGATAGCCATTGAATCAGGCTACCGGTTCCATCCAATCCAAGCGGACTTCCAGCCCCCCGGCTTCGCGGTTGGCGAGCGTCATCGTCAGTTGCTGGCGCTGGGCAATCTCGACGGCGATCGCAAGGCCCAACCCGCTGCCGCTGATGCGCTGGTCGGAAGCGCGTTGAAAGCGCTGCGTCACCGACTCCAGCAGCGCCTCGGGGATCCCGGGGCCGGAGTCGGCGATGGTGAGCCAGGGGTGTCGGTTCTCGATGCCCATGGTCACCACGACCTCGCCGCCTTCGGGCGTATACCGCAGCGCATTGTCCATCAGGTTGCGGACCAGGATCTCCAGCTCGGTGAGGTTGCCGCTCACGCTGACCGGGTCGCTCTCGACGATCTCCAGCGTCTGCTGTCGGGATTCGGCCAACGGCCAAAGGTCGGCGGCCAGATCCATCACCAGCGCGGGTAGCGAGGTGGTTTGTGACGCCGGGCGCTCCTGATGAAATTCCAGACGCGCCAACAGCAGCAGTTGCTCGACGACCCGCTGTAACCGCTCGACGCCATTGTAGGCCTTGTCCAGCGCGCCGGGCTCGTCGTAGCGCGCATTGTCGAGATGAATCTTCATCGCCGCCAACGGCGTGCGCAGTTCATGTGCCGCATCGGCGGTGAAACGCCGCTCACGCTCGAGGGTCTGCCCGAGGCGGGCAATGAAGTCGTTGAGCTCGCCGCGCAGGGTCTGCAGCTCGCGAGGCACGGCCACTCCGATCGGGCTCAGATCCTTCTCGTCTCGAGTCTCGACCTGTCGCGACAGATGATCGATCGGCTTCAAGCCCCGCCGGATCAGCCTGGCGATCAGCCAGATCAATATCGGCAACCCCAACAGCAGCGGCACGAGATTGCCCAACGCCACCTTATTGGAAAGCTCGTCCTGAAACGACTCGCGCAGGCCCACGCTGATCCAGCGCCCACCCTCGATCGGCATGCTGAAGACCCGCCAGCGATGACCGTCGAAGCGCTGCCAGCGATACCCGACGTCACGCGGCGCCGGGAAGGCCTCGTCGTCCCCATGCCAGCGGGGCCCCATTAAAATCGGGCGCTGCTCGGCATCCCAGAAGCCTAGCGACAGCATCCCCTCTTCGTGGACGTAGCGTCTGGGATGGCCGATCTTGTCGAGGAGACTGCCGGTTTGGCCGTACCAGCGGGCGAAATGGCCAGGCTGGGAGAGCTGTTCGGCGATTGCCTCATAGCGCTGTGGCGTGGTGTCGGTATCGACGAGCGCCGAGACGACACGCGCCTGCAGGCTCAGCTGCGCATCGAAGATCTCCTCCATTTCGTGGCGCGTGATCAGGTAGGCGGCGGTGACCGCCAGCCCCATGACCACTAGCAGCACGCCGACGAGCGTGACATTGAGATAGCGACGAATCGATGTCATGCCACGCGGCTGTCCAGGCGATAACCGATACCGCGTACGGTAGTGATCAGATGCTTGTCGAGCTTGCGGCGCAGATGGTGGACGTGGACCTCGAGCGCGTTGGAGCCGACCTCTTCTCCCCAGCCGTAAAGCAGACTTTCCAGTTTGGGACGCGACATGACTTTATCGCGGTTTCTGGCCAGCTCGAGCAGCAGCGCAAACTCGCGCCGAGCGAGCAGAACAGACGCCCCCTTCCAGCTGACTTCATGATCGGCCTCGTTGATGGTCAACTGACCAATCGACAGCAGCTGAGTCGCCCGGCCTTCGGCACGACGCGTCACCACGCGCATGCGTGCCAGCAGCTCCTGCAAATCGAACGGTTTGAGCACGTAGTCGTCGGCCCCGGCGTCCAGCCCCATGATGCGCTGCTCGACCGCATCCCGGGCCGTCAGGATCAGCACCGGCAGCGGATAGTGGCGCCGAATGCCTTTGAGTACCTCGAGCCCGTCGATGTCCGGCAGACCCAGATCGAGCACGACCAGAGAGAAGGGTTCGACACGCACCGCTTCCAGCGCATCCCGACCTTTCATCAACCAGTCCACCACGTAGCCTTCCCGGATCAGGGCAGTCCGGATGCCATCCCCCAGCAGGGGATCGTCTTCCACCAACAATACGCGCATTGCGGTTTCCGTCTTCGTTGTGTGTCTTTATCGTTCGTCGTCGTTTGCTGGCATCGTCCGTCTGCGTCACGCCGCCGAGAATCTGGCAGGGATCTTGCCCGTTTAACGCATTGAGACACACCCACCTTAACGGTTTCTTATTGTTCGTATCGCTTGTCGAGATCTTGACATCAATACCGTCCCTGCACGATTTAGCCCCCCGACTTGCCTCGATAATATTTCGTTAAGCTAACGCCCTCACAGTAGCGTTTCACCCCTCCGTTGGGACGCGATCGCGTGATTATCACTCGACAGTTTTCGCACTCTCTCACTCTCTTGCGGTGGGAAACCCGATATCGCGACACTGCCGTCATCGTACTGCTCTGGTTGATAGCGCTCGCCGGCGCACTGGCCAAGCCGTTGATGCCGATCGACGAAACACGCTACGTCTCGGTTGCCTGGGAGATGTGGCATACCCATTCTTTCTGGCTTCCGCTCATGAACGGGGCCCCCTACGCCGACAAGCCACCGTTGCTGTTCTGGCTGATCCAGTCGGGGTGGTCGTTATTCGGGGTCAACGACTGGTGGCCGAAGCTAATCTCGCCGCTGGCGTCGCTGATTGCCATGGCGCATCTCTATCGCATTGCCCGCCGGCTGGGTTACGCCGGTAGTCAGGCTCGACTGGCACCCATGGCATTGATGGCCATGTTGATGTGGAACCTCTATAGCGGCGCATTGATGTTCGACATCCTGCTCAGTGCCTGCCTACTGGGCGCCATTGCCCCGCTGGTGGCGGGCCAACTGACGATACCCAAGGCCACCATCAGCGGGCTGTGGCTGGGACTGGCGCTGCTCGCCAAGGGCCCGGCCGTGTTCGTAACGCTCGGGCCGATTCTTCTGACGATCCCATTGTGGCGAGCCTCACCGTTGGGCCCACCCGGACGGCGTCATCTCGCCCTGGCGCTGACACTGGGACTCACCATGGTGCTGGCCTGGGCGCTACCCGCCGCGTGGCTGGGCGGTCGCGACTACGCCCAGGATCTACTCTGGGGCCAGAGCGTCGATCGCCTGCAACAGGCAATGGACCACGCGCGTCCCGTATGGTGGTACCTCCCGTGGCTACCACTGCTAGCGTTTCCCTGGACGCTGTGGCCAAGCGCATGGCCTCGACTGCCGCGCCACCGCCATCAGCGCCTGGCCTGGATCTGGCTAGGCTGCCCGCTGGTCATTTTTTCGCTCATCAGCGGCAAGCAGATTCACTACCTGATGCCACTGCTGCCGGCGTTGGCGCTCCTGATCATGGATCGCCTCGGCAGCATCGATTGCCGTGCACGCCTTCGTGGTCACCTGCCCGCACTGGCCATTGGCCTGCTAGGCGCGGCAGTTTTGGTTCTGATGATCTTTGGCACGGGCGCAGTGAGTCGCGCGATGTTCTCCCCCTTTGGGGCTATTGCCCTGATCGCCTGGGCAACCCTTCTCTGGCATCGACACTGGCTTGGTGCCCCTCAAGCGACTCGCAATCTGGCACTCGGTACCGGTATCGCTGTGCTGATCACCACCCAACTGATGCTGTCGCCCCTCTGGAGCCGCTACGACGTTACCGCGCCCGCTCGGCTGATGGCACGCCTGGAGCACGAGGGGATTCCCGTTGCCTTCAATGGAAATAGCTACCAGGCGACCTTTCAGTTCGCGGGCCGATTGCGCGAGCCCCTGATCACGCTGAACGGCACATCGGCAGATCTATGTCGCTTTCAATACCACATGCCGGAGGGCTGGGTCGTCGGCCGTGATCGCGATCTCCGTTCGTTGATGGACGCCACCACCTTCGCTCACACCTTCCCTTACCGCGGCGGCCAACTGGATGTGATACCCGTCTCCGCCCTATCCTTCGATAGGCAGCCATTGGCCTGTGGTGACCAGAGTCCAGCGCCCGTTCGCCGGCTCGATCAGTAATGGATACATCAAGGACATAAACCTGCATGAAAATCCTCGTTACCGGCGCGGCCGGATTCATCGGCTTTCATCTTGCCAGCCGTCTCGCCTGCGACGGCCATCGCGTCGTCGCGCTCGACAATCTCAACGACTACTACGCCGTCTCGCTGAAACAGGCGCGGGTGGAGCAGCTCCACGGGGTACCGTTCCACCGCATCGATATCGCCGATCTGGCGTCGCTTGAAGCGCTGTTTGCCCGCGAACGTTTCACTCACGTCGTCAATCTTGCTGCCCAGGCCGGCGTACGTCATTCGGTCGAGCACCCACACGAATACGGCCACAGCAACCTGACCGGCTTTCTCAACCTGCTCGACGTGTGCAAGCGTCATGCCGTCGAGCACCTGCTCTACGCCTCTTCCAGTTCGGTCTATGGCCGTCAGAAGAGCCTGCCGTTTCGGGAATCCGATCCGGTGGATCAACCGGCTTCGATCTACGCCGCGACCAAACGCGCCAACGAGATGATGGCCTACAGCTACGCTGACCTGCACCGGCTGCCCTCGACCGGCATGCGCTTCTTCACGGTTTACGGCCCCTGGGGTCGCCCGGACATGGCGCCATGCCTGTTTGCCGCCAGCCTGCTACGCGGCGAGCCGATCGATATTTTCAACCATGGTCGCATGGCCAGGGACTTCACCTACATCGACGACGTCGTCGAATGCATCGTGCGGTTGCTGCCCCATCCCCCCACCGTGGACGCCGAGCGCAGCGCGCCTCACGACATCTACAATCTGGGACGCGGCAAGCCGATCGCCCTGCTCGACTTCGTCGCCACGCTGGAAGCCCGGCTGGGCGTCACCGCCACCAAGCACTTCAGACAGATGCAGCCGGGCGATATGGAGCGCACCTGGGCGGACACCCGCAAGCTGCAATCGGTCATTCACTACACGCCTCAGGTTTCGCTGGAGCGGGGCATCGATCGCTTCGTGGATTGGCTGCTCGACTATCGCGAGCTGCTGCTGGAATCCATGGCCGTCTGATTCAAGTACTGCAGCACGGTGCCAACGGTCGTCGAACGGGAGGCGTTGGCGTAGCATCGGGCCATGTCATCCCGAATCACGAGCCCGTCCATGTCACTCAGCAAGACTCGTACCAGTTTCTATCGCCGCCTTTACGTGGCCCATCTGATCGATACCGGCCTGGCAGAGAGCGTGCCGGCCATCGTCGAGATCAGCGGCATGCCCCGGCGTACCGCACAGGACACGCTGACCGCGCTGGCCGAACTCGACATCGTCTGTGAATTCGAACAGACCGCGGGCGAGCGTCACCATATCGGCCGCTACGTGATCCGCGACTGGGGCCCGATATCGCCGGCATGGGTAGAAAGCCACGCCGAGGGAATTGCCAGCGCACTGGGCTACCCGCTTCCCACCCCTTGAACCCGCGGCCTGTCGCGTTCTTCAATATCAGTCGGAGTCGCCCATGAGCGATCGCCAGCAGCGTCATCAGCAAGCCATGCAGAAACTCAAATCTCACGTCGACGACAAGGTCGCTGCCGCCACCGAGCAGCGCGGTCAGCTGCTGGTGTTCACCGGCAACGGCAAGGGCAAGACTACCGCAGCCTGGGGTACCGTCACCCGCGCCCTGGGTTACGGCTATCGGGTCGGCGTGATCCAGTTCATCAAGGGGCTATGGGAGTGCGGTGAGCGCGAACGACTGATCGACGATACCCATCTCGACGTTCACATCATGGCCACGGGGTTCACCTGGGATACTCAGAACCGCGCCAGCGACACGGCCGCCTGTCTCGAGGTGTGGCTGGAGGCCGAGCGCCTGCTCGCCGATCCCGACGTCTATCTGGTGGTGCTCGACGAGATCACCTACATGCTCAAGTTCGGCTATCTCGAATTCGAGACGGTCAGGCGTGCCATTGCCAATCGGCCGCGGGAACAGAGCGTGATCGTGACCGGGCGCAACGCCCACCGCGAGCTGGTCGACATGGCCGATACCGTGACCGAAATGCAGGACACCAAGCATGCCTTTAATGCGGGATTGCAGGCCCGCCGAGGCATCGACTACTAAAGCCACGAGCCACGAGCCAAGGGCCCCGGGTTGAGAACCAAGAGCGACGAGACGCGGCCAGGAATCCCGTTTCCGCTATCGACTCGTCGGCTATCGGGTCGTCTCGGCAAGCGCCCGACACACCTGGCGCACGGCCTGGATCATGCGCGGCGCGGGACGGCTGATCGCGTCGGGGTCCAGGGTGTAGAGCGCGCCGTCGCGTACCGCCGGCAATTCGTCGTGACTGGTCCAAAACGCCCGCCAGCGATCGTCGTTGCCGGCTGCCAGAATGACCTCTGGCTGCGCTTCGACCAGCGACTCCCAGCCGATCTGGGGCACTAGCACCGGCGCATCGTCGAACAGCGGCACGCCGCCGCAGTGGCGAATCACCTGAGTGACGATCTGACCGCCGGCCAGGGTGGTCAAAGGTGACTGACCCAACTGATAGAAGACCCGTGGTGCTGGGGAAAGCTGCTGCGACGTGCCTTCCAGCGCTTGTTCGAAATCGGAAGCGGCCTGCTCTCCGGCATCGGAGTGTCCGGTGAGCCGGCCGATATCCCGCAGGTCGCCCGCAATCTGCTCGAGCTTGTGTGGCTCGCTGCGGTAGACGGGAATGTCCAATCGTTCGAGCTGCTCGACCAGCGATGCCGGCGTACCGCTACCCCAGACCAGCACCAGATCGGGCTGCTTGGCGACGATCAGCTCGAGCGGGATGCCACGATAGCTGCCGACGCGATCGAGCTGCCGGGCCGCGGGTGGGTAATCGCTGCCGTCGATGGCGCCAACCAGTTGCCCGCCTGCGCCGACGGCGTAGCTCAACTCCACCAGGTGCGGCGCCAGCGCGATGATACGCTCGGCGGGCTGTGCCAGCGTCACACGTTGCCCGCTATCGTCCTCGACGCTGATCGCAGCACCGCTTGCCTCGGCATCGGCTGGCGCCAACCAGCCGACAACGGTCAGCGCCAGTGCTAACGGCGCCAGTCGCCAAAAGCGCGCAAGGCTCGATCGACATGGCAATGGGGAAAGACAGCGCATCATCGACTCAGTGGCTTGGGATAACGGAGCGAGCGATCATAGCATGGGAACCGAACGCCGCTGGAGACGTCTATGCAGCGCCCGGCTCTAGCGCAAGCGACGCTTTCAAGTCCCGGTTTTCGATACGTGCCGGCTTTTCGACACCTGCCGGTCTTTTTAGACGTATCGGTTTTTCGAAAAAGAGGAAATGCCATGTCTTTCGACACGCCTAGCCATCTCCATCAAGTATTCCGCCCGCAAGCTCTGAGTCGCAGTGTCGGCCTGGGCGTTGCTGCCGTACTCGCGACCCTGACGCTGGCCACGCCGGCGCTTGCCGACAAGACGCCCCATCAGATTCACGTCCAGGCCAATGCCACGCTGAATGTGGCACCGGACCAGGCGACGCTGAATGCGCGCCTGTGGGAACGGACGCCGACCCAGGTTCAGGGCGAGGAGTCTTCCGGTGATAGCGACGCCATCAAGCAAGCGCGAGACCGGCTGGAATCCCGTACCGGCGAGCTGATCCGTACGCTGGAAAACGCCGGCGTCGACAGCAAAAACATTCGCGCCGGTTCGCTCAGCGTACGGCCCGACTATGTCCAGACTGCCGGTCAGGGCGACGACAGCCAGCCACCCAAGGTGCGGACGCAGGTCGAGCGCTCGGTATCGTTGACGCTCGATGATCTCGACCGGCTGCCGCGCGTTCTCGATGCCTTGACCAGCGCCGGGGTCGACTCCCTCGACGGCGTCAGCTACGGCCTCAAGGACAGCGATTCCGCCGACGATCAGGCGCTCAAGCAGGCCCTCGAGCGCGCCCGCCACAAGGCCGAGATGATGGCGGACACGCTGGACGTCGATCTGGGCGATGTCGTCAATATCGAAGAGACCACCGCGCCGCGCTACCAGCCGCAGATGATGATGCGCGCCGCCGAGGCCGACAGCGGCGCAGGCGCATCGGAGTATCGCAGCGGCGAGATCAACATCGACGCCGGCGTCAGCGTCAGTTGGGAAATCGACGATTGATGACGTAGAGGATGACGATGACGTAGAGGATGTAGTAGATGACGATGAGCGGGGGCGGGCATCGACGCCCGCCCCGCGCAGCTCACGTTCGTCGCATCACCCGGGCGAGCACGATCTCCGCGATCAGCGCCAGGGCAAGGATCGCTGCCAGCCAGCGCCAGTCGAACGCCGTCCCCAGCACGCCGAGAGCATCCAGGAACACCATCACGATCGCCAGCGGACAGACGTAACGGATCGCGAATCGCCACAGGGCGTGAATCGCCGAAGGTAGCCCCAGTTCTTCTTTCAGACTTTCTCCGCGCAACACGAACCCCGCCAGCAGCGCCGTTCCCAGCCCACCCAGCGGCATCAGGAAGCGCGATGTCAAAAAGTCGAGCCAGTCGAAGAAATGTCGCCCCGCCAGCTTCCAGTCGGCGCCGACGTTGAACGACAGCATCGCCAGCGTGCTCACCACCCACAGCAGAATACCCACACCCCAGGCCGCCCTGACGCGGGACAGGCCGTGACTCTCGTTCAACCACGCCACCGTGGCTTCGATCATCGAGATGGCGGATGTCAGCGCGGCCACGGTGAGCATCAGGAAGAAGATCGTCTCGACCGCGCCGCCCAGCGGCATCTGCTGGAAGGCCAGCGGCAGACTCATGAAGATCAGGCCAGGGCCGGATGCCGGGTCCATGCCGTTGGCGAAGATCACCGGGAAGATCGCCAACCCCGCCATCAGTGCCACCAGAGTGTCGCAGATGGCCACCATCAGCGTGGTACGACCGATGGACTGCCCTGCCGGCAGGTAAGCGCCATAGGTGAGGATGGCACCTGAAGCCAAGGACAAGGTAAAGAAGGCGTGGCCCATCGCGGCGAGCACCGCCTGTCCGGTGAGCTTGCCGGGGTCGAAGGCGAACAGGAAGTGTACCCCGGCGCCGAAACTGCCCGAGAAAACCGCATAGACGATCATTATCACCAGCATGACCACCAGGCCCGGCATCATCCAGCGCACGCTTCGCTCGATGCCCGCCTGTACACCCAGCCCCACGATTGCCATCGTCGCCAACGTGACCAGCGTGCTCCAGAACCCCAGGTTCCAGGGGTTGGCATTGTTGGCGCTGAAGATGGCGGCCATGCCCTCGACGCTATGGGCGGCGAGACCACCAGTCACCGATTTCCACAGATAGGAGACCGCCCAACCGGCGACCACCACGTAGAACGACAGAATCATGAAGCCGCAAAGCATCGCCATCCATCCCAGCCCCGACCACCATCGGCTGCGCCCGGACTCCCTCGTCACCCGCCGGATCGCGTCGATCGGGCTGCCTCGCCCTCGGCGTCCGAGTGCGATCTCCGCCATCATCACCGGCACGCCGATGGCGGCAATGCACAGCAGGTAGACCATGACGAACGCGCCACCGCCGTACTCGCCAGTCATGTAGGGAAACTTCCAGATGTTGCCCAGGCCTACCGACGAGCCGGTGGCCGCGAGGACAAAGCCCCAACGTCCCAGCCACAGATTCTTGGGTCGTGCGATTGCGGTCATGCTTCCTCGTCGTTCCAGTGGACGGCCTGCTCGCGCCTGGGTTAGATCGCGCCTGATTGCGGCGAATTCGAGCCGAATCCGGCGAAGACTCGCCGATGGCGGACGATAACGGCGGGGGATTGTAGCGTCGACGCGAGCCACGCGCGACCGGATCGGGATTGGTACGCCACGGGAGCTTGTGCAAAGCTTGGCGCTCAGCGATGATCCGGCCCATTCGCCAGGCGACGCGCTTCAGCCGATCCTGCCGACTGCAGGCTCTCTTCATTCGCGGCAGACAACGTTCTCATTCGCGGCAGACAACGTTCTATCAAGGAGGTTTCGATGTCCCGGCACTTTGCCATTCTGGGATTGGGCTACTTCGGCAGTACCGTCGCGCGTGAATTGAAACGCCACCAGAATCAGGTGCTCGGGGTCGATGCCGACGAAACCCGCGTCGACGCGCTTTCGGAGATTCTCGATCACGCCGTCATCGCCGATCTCACCGATGAAAAGGCGCTGGGCGAACTCTCGCTGGACGCCTACGACGTGGTGGTGATCGATGTCGACGACAACGTCGAGGCAAGTGTGACCTGCACGCTCCACGTCAAGGAGCTGGGCGCCAAGGAGATCTGGGCCAAGGCTCACTCCGATTCCCACTACAAGCTGCTCAAACGCCTCGGTGCCGACCGCGTGGTGTATCCTGAATACGATGTCGGTGTTCGGGTCGCGGAGAGCCTCAACTATCACGCCATGGTCGACTTCATCCGCCTGGGCGAACGTCAGTTCATCGTCGAGATCGAGACCACCGAGCGCCTGATCGAGAACTGCGCCAGCGTCGCCAACCTATCGATCGATCGCGATGCACTGTTTCTGGTCGCCATCAAACGCGGCGAGGAAGTTCTCCGCGATCCCGATGATGACACCCCGCTACGAGTCAGCGACAGTCTGATTCTGATGGGTGATCTGCAGGCCTTGCGCGAAATCGGCAAGCAGATATGAGCGCTTCGATGGGCCTCATTTTCGGCCGTTTCGATCCGGGCTCGGAGACGCGCCCGTGAGACGCTGGCAACGCTTGAAACAACCCTTCCGTCGTGCGCCCCATGGCGGCGTCATCCGGCTATCGCCGCCGGAAGTGCTGCTGCTCGGCTTCGCCCTGCTCTGTGCCATCGGCGCTTTGCTACTCTGGCTTCCCGGCAGCGGGACGCGACCGCTGGCCTGGCACGAGGCGCTTTTCACTGCCACCTCGGCGGTTACCGTCACCGGCCTCAGCGTCGTCGATGTCGGCCAGGATCTGACGTTCGTCGGCCAGCTGGTGGTGCTGGTTCTGATCCAGCTCGGCGGCCTGGGCTTCATGACCTTCGCCGCGCTCACCGTGCTATTGCTGGGAACGCGCCTTCCATTGAGCCAGCAGAACCTGGTCCGTGAGGCGTTGGGCGAAATCGCCTTCAGCGATATTCGTGATCTGGTCAAGCTGGTGATCGCCTTTGCGTTCATCACCGAGGGCATCGGCACGCTGCTGCTGGCGTGGCACTGGGTGCCGGAATATGGCCTTCGAATGGGCCTGTGGCACAGCCTCTTTCACGCCGTCTCGGCGTTCAACAACGCCGGCTTCTCGACCTTCTCGGACAGCCTGATCCAGGAAGTCGGCGATCCACTGGTCAACCTCACGGTGACGCTGATGTTCATCGTCGGCGGCCTGGGCTTCGTGGTGGTGAGCGACCTGTATCGCCATCGCCGCTGGTCGCGTCTGGCGATGCAGACCAAGGTCGTGCTGCTGGCCACGTTCTGGCTCAACGTGATCGCCACCGCGATCCTGCTGGGGCTGGAGTGGAGCAATCCCGACACGCTAGGCGGCCTGGGCGATATCTTCAGCAAGGTGCAGGCCGCCTGGTTCCAGGCCGTCACCCCGCGTACGGCCGGATTCAACACGCTGGAGATCGGTTCGCTGACCGACGCCTCCACGCTGCTGGTGATGCTGCTGATGTTCATTGGCGCGGGTTCGAGTTCCACCGCCAGCGGCATCAAGATCACCACCTTCGTGGTGCTGCTGCTGACGGCTCGGGCTTTCTATCGCAATACCGAGCATCCCACCGCATTCGGCCGCGCGATCACCCAGGAAACCGTGATCAAGGCGATCACGGTGGCGCTTGCCGGCGTCTCGCTGGTCGTCCTGACCCTGTTCGGACTCACCATCACCGACCGCGACCACTCGTTTCTCGACCTGGCGTTCGAGACGGTCTCCGCGTTCGGCACCGTCGGACTTTCCCGCGGCATCACCGGCGATCTGTCGTTACCCGGGCAATTTCTGCTGGGCCTGACCATGCTGCTGGGTCGTGTCGGGCCGCTCTCCGTGGGTTATTTCCTGGCGACCCGTCAGGCCAAGGGCCTGCGCTATGCCAAGGGGGAGATCCAGATCGGCTAGCGGCACGGCGCTCATGATCCCGTTCCCAGCGGCCGTATGGCCAACTGCCAGGCGATCAGCAGCATGATCGCCCCGACCGCGAGATCGATGACCTGCCACCAGCGCGGATTTTGAAGCCGCGGCGATAGCCAATGCGCCAGCCCGACCAGGCCGAAGAACCAGATCAGCGATGCGAGTGACGCCCCGACCACGAACCCGGCGGGGCTGGACTGCTGGCCGCCGATGATGCCCAGCATCACTACCGTATCCAGATAGACGTGTGGGTTTAGCAGCGTGACACCCAGCGTCGCGACTATCACTGGCCTTGCGCTCGAGACGCTCACGGCTGCCGCGGGCACGCCGTTCACCGTACCTCCCAGCTCGATCGACTGAGGGTGACTGACGCGCCTGAACGCGACGACGGCCTGCCACACCAGCCAGACCACCCCACCCCATCGCGCCAACTGCAGGCCAACGGCACTGGCGGTGATCAAAGGGCCGAGACCGGCCACGCCGACGGCGACCAGCAGTAGATCACAGAGCGCGCAGAGTCCCGCCACCAGCCACCCGTGTTCCCGCCATAGACCTTGACGCAGCACGAAGGCATTCTGCGCGCCGATGGCGACGATCAGGCTGGCGCCGATCAGCAGCCCGTGAATCAGCGAAAGACCCATGAAATCAACTCTCAGGAGGGGATTCGCATCATCTCGCCAAATCAACTATTAATAAAAGTGAACATGCTAATGAGGCATTAGAAAATTTGATGCTGGATTACAAACTTCTGGAAGCCCTGTCGGCCATCGTCGATCAGGGCGGATTCGATCGCGGCGCGCAGCAGCTCAATCTGACCCAGTCAGCGGTTTCGCAGCGCATCAAACTGCTGGAGGCGCGGCTGGGCCAGCCCGTCGTCGTGCGCGCACCGCGACTGCTTCCGACGCCACTGGGCCAGCGACTGTTGAACCATGCCCAGCAAGTCCGACTGCTGGAGCATGATCTTCTCGACAGGATTCCCGCCTTGGGTGAAGGCCGGCAGCGACTCAGATTGGCGATCAATGCCGACAGCCTGGCGACCTGGTGGGCGCCGACGCTAGGAGATTTCTGTCACCGCCGCGGCGTGCTACTGGACCTGGTGGTCGACGATCAGGAGGTGGCATTGCGCCGCATGCGCGACGGCGAAGTGGCCGGCTGCATCTGCGCCACCTCTCGCCCGGTACAGGGCGCCCGCGCCCGTTCGCTGGGGATCATGCGCTACCGGGTGATGGCGTGCCCCGCTTTCGCCGAGCGCCATTTCGCCGAGGGTATGAGCCATCAGGCCCTCGAACGCGCGCCCGCCATTCTGTACGGGCCGGATGATCGGCTGCACCAGCGCTATCTCGATGCTCATGGCTTCAAGGACTCGTTTCCGCATCACCTGTGTCCGTCATCGGAAGGCGTAATGCACATGGCCCTGGCCGGCATTGGCTACGCCCTGATTCCGGAGTGTCAGGCTATCGGTCATCTGCGGTCGGGGCAGCTCGTCGACCTCGATCCGAGACAGCCGCTGGACGTGCCACTGTATTGGCATTACTGGCGCCACGGGGGAGAGTTACTCGAGGCACTGACGGCGCATCTGCTTTCCGCGGGCGACACCTGGTTGCGAGCACCGGAACTCTCGCCAACCGTGTCCCCATGAAGACATTGCTTGGCGACGACACAATTCGCTTTATTATTAATGTGTTGCAGAACATGACGCGTGTTCTAGAATGAACTGGTAGGTCAAATGGCGATACCATCGCCTACACCAATATTTGCGACACAGGGAGTGAGTCATATGAGACAGACAGCAATCGGAAGCCCAGCCTGGATGGCGCTGGCCGGAATGCTCACGCTGGGCGCCCTCGCCGGCTGTGCCAGCGACAGCAGCTCGATCGAGAAGGACTCTACCGATTACGTCGTCACCGGTCTGGGTGAAGACCAGGACGAAGCGCTGGGCAATGCCAAGGAGCGCGCCCTGGAACAGTGCGAGAGTGAGGACCGTGACGAGTTCGTCATCGTCGAGCAGCAGATGATGGGGCCGGATGACGACTCCGGCAAAGCGGCCAACGCCAGTCATCAGCTCGAAGGCGCCACGGTCGACGAGGACACCGAACTCCAGGCAGCCACCCAGGAAGGGGATGGCTACAAGGCTACCTGGACTATCCGCTGCCGCTGATAACGGCCGACGGTGCCCGTCCTGGCTAAACTCGGCGCAGACTTTCGACGCTATCCACCTTGTCGTCCATGGTCTGTTCCCGGTCAGTGCGGGTACCCATCTTCATCGTCGTGGTAATTCTCGGCGCGCCCATGGCATGCACGCCTTCATGGCAGGCCTTGACGACCGCCATGACTTCGTCCCAAGACCCTTCGATATTGGTCCCGTAGGCGTGCATGCGATGGTGAAGACCCGACCTCTCGATGAGTCGCTGACACTCGGCGACGTAGCGAGAGACCGAGACGCCCACCCCCAGTGGTACCACGCATAAATCGACGATTACGTGCATTATCGTACTCCTTTGAGCCATCTCTCTCTTTCGACGATTCTGCCGCAGTACGGCACATCGCGCTGCCAAGCGGCTTATGCTGACAAGCGGCTTCGAAAACAAAACCGTTACGGCTCGTCCATTCAGCCACGAGCCGTCTCCCTAGTCGATTTTCGGACGCAAGATCGACCATACAACGCTAAACTATTGCGCTAATAGCGGCAGGCTTATTGACGAGAAAGCCGTTAGCACGCAATGTAAACAACGCTAATAAAGGGAACAGGGACCGTGGTGCACCACGTTTCCGCCGCCGTAGCTCGATTCTTCTAGCCGTTACGAGCGAGTGAAGATGGCCGATATCACGCGTCAATGCGGTCGAAACCGCAAGTCATCAGACCATTCTTCGCCGCTGGAACGGCGCGTTACCAGAGTGCGGTCGGGGAACGCGCTGCGCCCCTCGCTAGGAACGACCATGACCAGTAACACGGCAATTGCCCCCGTCGCATTACCCGATACGCGCGCGCGTCATACCCTCGAGAAATTGCTCGAAGGTTCCGGTGTCACTCTCAACGGCAATCAGCCCTGGGACATTCGCGTTCATCATCCAGACCTCTTCTCGCGAGTCATCCGCCAAGGCTCCATCGGTTTCGGTGAAGCCTACATGGACGGCTGGTGGGAGTGCGATCGTATCGACGAGATGATCCACCGCCTGCTTCGCCACGGCCTTGGCGGCGCCGCGCATACCACCAAGGAACGCGTCGTCTACAAACTGCAGTCGAGCTTCATGAACCTGCAGAGCAAGGCACGCGCCTACATCGTCGGCAAGGAACACTACGACTTCGGCAACGATCTCTTCACCCGCATGCTCGACGAGACGATGTGCTACTCCTGCGGCTACTGGAAGGAAGCTCGGACGCTGCACGAAGCCCAGGTCGCCAAGCTCGACCTGGCCTGTCGCAAGCTCGGTCTCGAGCCCGGCATGAAGGTGCTCGACATCGGCTGCGGCTGGGCCAGTTTCGCCGAGCATGCCGCCCGTCACTACGGGGTGGAAGTCACCGGGATCACCATCTCCGAAGAGCAGGCCAAGCTCGGCCGCGAGCGCTGCGCAGGGCTGCCGGTGGAGATCCTTCTCGAGGATTACCGCGAGCTCAGCGGCGAGTTCGACCGCATCGTCTCGATCGGTATGTTCGAGCATGTCGGCCAGCGCAACTACGCCACCTATTTCGATACGGTCAAGCGCCTGCTGAAGCCGGGCGGCCTGTTCGTGCTGCACACGATCGGCTCCAACACCAACGATGTCAGCATCGATCCGTGGATCAACAAGTACATCTTTCCCAACGGCATTCTGCCATCGGTCCAGCAGATCGGTGACGCCAGCGAAGGCAAGCTGGTGATGGAAGACTGGCAGAATTTTGGCCCCGATTACGACACCACGCTGATGGCCTGGCAGGAGAACCTGCTCGCCCACTGGCACGAGATCGCTGGCAACTACGGCGAGCGCGTCAAGCGGATGTTCCTCTACTATCTCGGCTCCTGCGCGGGCGCCTTCCGGGCGCGCGATATCCAGCTGTGGCAGGTGGTCTACTCCAACGGCCGTGGCGGACGTTACGATTCACCGCGTTAATCTGGGCGACGAGCGACGAAGATTATCGAAGGATGCCACTCATGCGAGAGAAAAGGGGCCTGCCACAGCGGCAGGCCCCTTTTCTTTGCCTCATTTCATTGCCAAGAGTGTCATACGACCGGCCAACTATCGGAGATTTCGACGTCTGTGGCGTCGAAATGGGGAAAGCGGGCCTCGCCGATTACTCCACCTCCGCCGGGGTCACGTGTATGCCGAACAGGCTGGCTTCGCCCTCGCCGCGTCCGGCTTCCTCGGGAGAGACCTGACGTCCTTCCCGCACGATGACATGCCCACCCTGGCCCTGCTGGCCGCCGATCACGCTACCCACCAGATAGGTCGGGAAGATGCTCGGATCGTTTTCATAGTTGGGATTGTGAATCAGACCGATCATCTGGAACCGGCCCCGCGTATTGCGCAACGACTCCAGCGAATCCTGAATCAGGCGGCGATGCGACAGCTTCGAGAACAGCCCGTCGAGAACGATGACGCTCTCGCGGCTGGCCCGGGCGCGGCGCTTGTGATGTCCCGGCAGCTCCCGCAGCTCGCGCTCGATGGCGAACTCGGACAGCTTCACCAGCCACATCAGTGAAATCGCCTCGCGCTGGCCCTCGGACATGTCCTCGTTGAGGGAGAACGGGCGGCCGTGCGGGCGAATCGCATCGTGCTTGAGACGAATGCTGACGTCACGGAACAGCCCACGGTAAATCCGGCGGCGAATCTGCCGGGTCAGATCGTCGTCACGCCCGCTTTTCGCCTGCCCACTTTTCGTCTGACCACCGTCGCCGGCCTGCTCGAGCCGGCGGCGCTGTACCGCCAGGTGCGCGTCGATGTCCGCCAGCAGCTGCTGGATCAGCTCGCGGACTGAATCGTCGGCGATCAGGTCGGCCTTGACTTCGAAATAGGCGCCACCGCCACTCGAGCGCCGCGCGACTCGACGCAGAATCTCCAGGTTGCCGGCCGCATCGATGATGATCGAACTGAGTCGTTCGACCAGGGTGTCTTCGATCTGGACCCGCGATGCCTGCAGTCGGGCGACCCGCTGGCGGTGATCGTCGAGCTGGACGTCGAGCTGACGGTGCAGCCCGCGCAACGACTCCAGCGCCTCCACGCTGACGCCTTCCAGCGTGCCCAGTCGCGCGCGCTCCGTCTCGTTGAATAGCCGGCTGGCGCTGGCCGACTCCAGCGACATCGCCAGCGCCTTCTCACGCGCGGTCACATCACGCGCCTGGCGTTCGCGATTGCGCGAGCGCTCGCCGAGATTGAGACTGCCCAGCCCCTCGAGCAGGGTCTGCTGGCAGGTCTCGAAGGCGTCCAGTTCGAAGACCGCGACATCGTTGTCTTTGCCGGCGCCCTCTTTGGCGTCCGCCGCCGCGTGCTCCAACGGCGCGGCCAGCCAGCGCCGCCATTCCACCAATGCGGCGTCGAGACGAGGGGCATCGTCGCCATCCGCCGGCCAGCCGGCCTGACCGTCGGCCCTAGCCCGTTCGCACCAGCCCTCGGGAAGTTGCCGCAGCACTTCGAGCCAGGCAACGGCGAACTGATCGGCCACGTTGAGTGCCTGCTGGTGGCGGGCAAGCCGGGTTTCCAGTTCGCTCTGCTCGCGACCGTTGGTCTTGCGCCGCTCGCGGACCTCCTTCAGCGTCTGTTTGAGGCGACCGATATCGCGCTCCAGCGTGCGATTGCCACCCTGATCGTCACGTACCTGCAGGAAGCTGCGGATTCGCGCGAAATCGAAATCGGCGCGCCGACTGGCGTGGGCCAGTGCCGAACTCAGTGCCGCTTCGCGGGTCTCGGCGTCGTGCATGAATGCCGGGCCGTCCTCGGCGACGAACGCCGCCAACCGCCGCAGACGCTCACGCTCGCCATCGCCGAACAGCTGGCTCAACTGCTCGCGACACGTTTCACGACGCGTCTCCACCTCTTCGGTCTGGAGGGTCAGTTCGGCGAAGCGCTCGTCATGTTCGGCCAGCTCTTCGCTCAGCGTCTCCAGACCGGCGTCGATCTCTGCAAGGCGCTCGACGCCCCCGGCACTGGCGAAGCGTTCCGCGCGCAGCCAAAGCTCGCCGTGATTTTCCAGCTCACGCGCGGCCTGCTCGCGCTGCGGACTTAGCGTCTCGATGCGTTCCGCGGCATGCTCGCTGGCCTGGGCGGCAGCTTCGAGAGCGGGTTCACCGCCTTCTTCCAGGAATCGCTGAAAATCGTCGATCGACTTCATCGCGGCGTCACCGAGCCGCGGGGTCAATGCCTCGAGTTCGGTGTCCAGACGCTCGCGCTGCTCTTCCAGCGCCGCCAGGCGCACTTCGGCCTCCTGTTGCAGGGCCTCTTCGGCCTGCAGCGCCAGTCGGAAGCGTTCCCCGTGCGGGTCGAGCCGCTGGATCTCTTCTTCCAGCGCCAGCTGGCGTTTACGGTCCACCGACAACCGCTGCTGGGTCTCGTCCCGCAGCGCGGCGAGATAGGCCGGGTCCAGTGCCGCCTTGACCGCCAGCGTCTCGACCCCCTGGACGGCGCCCAACGGCAGCTCCCCGCGCGCCAGTGTCGCCTGTAGACGCTGGGCTTCAAGCACCGGCACACCGCAGCCGGCGTCGATCAGGCACTGCGACGCTTCCCGCGCCTGCGCCTCGCCTTCGACCACCGGCGCGAACAGCTGGCCCGCGGCCTGGGCCAGCCAGTCGCGGCGCCGAGTATCCTCCGCCTCGACTCCGGTCAGCACCTCGTGCAGCGGCCGGAATTCGATCTCGCGGTTTTCCAGCCACTGGCGGGCTTCGGTCTCCGACGCCAGACGAGCCAGCGGATCCCCACTCAGGCTTTCGAGATAGCGTTCCCGAGCCTCGATCGCCCCGGTCAGCGTTTCCCGTTCGCGCAACAGTCGCGGATAGCGCGCCTTGGCATCCTTGAGCCAGGCTGTGGGAGGCTGGTCGCTGGTCGTCCGGAACTCGCTCAGCGCTCGCTCCAGCGTCTCGAACTGCTGCACCTGCTGATCGAGCTGATGGCGTCGGTCCTGACCTTCGCGCGCTTCGCGATAGAGCGTGTCACGCAGATGCACCGGCGACGCGTCGCCGTGCCAGTGCCGGTAGCGTTCGGCGGCGTCTTTCAGCGGTTCCAGCCGCACCAGCCGCGCCTTGGCATCGCTCTGGGCACGATTCGCATCGGCCAGCGCCTGCTCGCATTCGGCCAGGACACTTTTGCGCTCGCTCCAGAAACCGACCGGTGACTGCTCGGGCCACTGCTCGGCGAACGCCTGCCACGCATCGCGTCCCGCCGCCAGCGGCGCCATCTCACCCTCGAGGCGGTGGCGCTGTTCACGGCGTGCCTGCAGGGCCTCTCGCGTCGATTCGCGCTGCGCGTCCAGCGCGCTGCGCTGGGCGTTCCACTCCTCGAGCTGCGCTTCGAGGACCTCCTGCTGCTCATGCTTGATGGCCAGCAGAACGTCGGGCGAGGTATCGGGATGCTCGGCGGTGAAGTCCTGGTACCACTGCGCGGGCTGCTTGCATTCGCCCATGCGGCCGAGATGATCGGCATGCGCCTTGCGGGCCTCGGTCAGCGCCGTCTGAGCGGCGTCTCGTGTGGCCTCGGGCGATTCCAGCTCGATCTCGGTGAAGAGGCCTTCGGCCAGCGCCTGGGTATAGACACTCTGGTTATCGATGAAATCGCGCTGGCGCGACTCCAGCTGTTCGCGCTCCTGCTCCTGACGCTCGACCTCTTCGTCGAGCTGTTCGGCGTCCAGCCGCAACGAGCGGCGATATTCGCGATCGGCGATCACCTCTTCGCGGAAGCGATTGCCATCCAGCCCCTCGAACACTTCGGCGGCGTCGTCGAGTACGCCGAGGGCGCGATAGCGCGCAGCATCGTCGCTGAAGGCGTGGCTGTCCGCCAGCCAGGCCCGTGCCTGATCGAACGACACATGACCGATATCTCGCGCCGTGAGCCAGGTCGCTTCGGGAAGGTGAACCAGACGACGATGGGTATCGACGCGGGCACCCCGCTCGGAGAGTGCCTGACGGACGTTGCGCTCGGCCTGACGCGACAGTTTCGCCAGCAGCCATGTCGAGACCCGGGGCCGCTCGGTATCGCCGGTCGCCCAGGCGAAGCCGGCGATGCTGTCGGCGATCTCGCGGCTCAGCTCGTCACGCGCCTGGCTGTCGGCAAAACCCGGCAGCCCCGCCAACGGCGCAAGCGCCTGGCCGCCGAGCAGACGCTCGGCGTCGAGCAGCGCCGCGTCCAGTCCGCTGAGCTGGCGGCGGGCCTCGAGCAGCCCTTCGCCTTCGTCGTTGAGCGTTGCCAGTCGTTCGACCTTTTCGTCGGCACGGCGCTGATCGCTCTCGGCTTCCGCCAGCCGATGGCGCAGCTCGGTGATCCGGGTGCCGGAGTTGAGAATGACGTCTTCGATCAACTCCTCTTCTTCGTCGGTCTCGCCACGCGTCGCCCCGGACAGCACCTGCGGGGCCAGCACTTCGTAGAAGAATGCCTGGTCGGCCTTTTCGCCGGCCCGCGGCTTGATCGCGTTGAAGATCTGGCTCTTGTCGGCGCCGCCTTCTTTCTGGAACGCCGCCAGCTGCGCCAGCTCGCGCCGGGAGATATGCACGCCGACCGCTTCCAGCCACTCTTCGCGGTTGTGGGCGCGGGTTACGCCCTGTGACCGCATCGCGCTCTGGAAATCGGCGTTGGCGTAGAGCGCCAGCTTGCCGTCGCGGGTGATGTGATGCACCGGCACGTCGGAGAGCTTGCCCGGGTAGTGGTAGAACACCAGCCCGCTGCCATCGCTGTAGCCGTACATGCCGAAGACGAAGGTTTCGCCGGCGACTTCCTCGCCGGCCGCCGCCAGCATGTCATCCTGCTGGCTGCTGTCCTGCGCGCGGAACTCGACCCGCAAATGGGTCCAGCTGCGTCCTTCCCCGTTGACCTTGGAGGGCGAGCATTTGCGCCGGGTCCGCGTCAGCAGCTGGCGATCCCGGGACAGCATGCCGATCAGCGCTTCGGCCATGGTGGTCTTGCCGAAGCCGTTTTCCATGCTGATCGCGCTCGACTGTCCCCGCAGGTCGAGCAGCAGATGACGCATCTTGGCTTCCCAGGGGGACGCGATATCGCCGTGCTTGTTGAGCAGGTTGGCGATTTCGATACGGTTGATCACGCTCACCGGCGTTCCTCCTCGGCATTCTCGCCCGTCGATTCGCTCGTGTTCTCTTCCGACGGCGAGTCAAACATGTCGGCGGCGTGGCTGGCGTTCTCATTTTTGCTTTCGGGCTCGTCCGTCGAAGCTTCCTCCGCGGCTATTTCGTCCACTGACACTTCGTCCGCAGCCGATACCTCGTCCGAATCCGGGTCGACGTTGTCGAGGGAGGTGAGCTCGATCAGATGCGTCAGATGATGGACGCCGATCTGTTCGGCCTCGAGCGCGCCCAGCAGCGTCTGCTGCCAGACATCCTCGTCGGCCGCCTCCCGTACCGTCTCGAGATGGCCGGCGCGACTCAGCAGATCGATGAACGCCTTTACCCGGCGCGGGATGTCCTCGCCACGCTCGTCGAGCAGCACTCGGCTGTTGGCGGGGGCACGCTCGCCGAGCCCGCGCAACGTCTCCAGCTGCTCGCGAACCAGTTCGACCAGTTCGCGGGTCACGAAGGTCGCTTCCTGGTAGCGGCTGACATCGGACAGTGCTCGATTCAGGCGGGTATAGATCAGCGTGTGCAGCAGCAGCCACAGCTGCAGATACCACAATGCCAGCTCGGCACGGCTCTCCTGACGCAACTTGAGCGCTTCGAACACCGGCTCCCGGGTGTAGAGCGGTGGCTGCTCCATCTCCGGGTCCGGCAACAGCGCGAACAGGCGTGAACCCGGCGCGATACCGGGATAATCACCGGATTCGAACGCCTTGAGACGCAGGCCCTGGCCGGCGAGAAAATCCCGCAACGCCTCGCGCTCGTTTTCCTGGGCGTCGTCGATCAAGGCACAGACGTCTCGCTCCGAAAGCTGACCTTCGCGTGCGGCACGGCGCTTGCGCCCCCCGCTGGGAACGCGCTCCGCGGTGCGATAACGCAACAGGTAGGCAACGACTTCGCCCATTTCCATCATATTCATAAATCAAACTTCCTGTTGTTCGGGAGCGGTCTCGCGTAGACGTAGCGACGGCGTGACCGCGCCTTCGATACGGCGACCATCCGGCAAGTCGATGGTGAAGGGGGTGTCGTCGATCCCGACGCTCAGATGGTCGTCGAGCAGTTGGGTGTCGACGAAGGTATTGAGCAGCTGCGGCAGGCAGTCCAGGATTTCGGCGTCTTCCGACTCCGATCCGGTCTCGAAGTGATGCCACCCCTCACCGAGCGCTTCCGGCAGCGACAGCGGCGCCTGACGCAGACGTCGGCGCAGCGCCGGGCCCTGAGCCTTGAGATAGCGTGCCAGCAGCGGATCGGCGCCGGGCCGGTCGCGCGCTTCGTCGAAGACCAGCGCCGCCCCGCTACGCTCGGCGCGGCGTGTCTCGACCAGCGGCAGCAGCGTTTCGACGCGAGGCATCACGACCTCGGTACCCAGCGGCATCATCCGTGCGATGACCGCATCCTGCAGACGCCTGGGCGGTGGAGACAGCAGCAGCTGATGAGCCAGGCCGGCAAAATCGATCACGCCCATCGACTGAATCCGACCCTCGGCGATATCCGCCAGCAGCTCGGACAGCCGCCGCGAGAGGTTCTCGATCGCGTTCAAGACCCGGCCGATCGCACCGGACAGCATGCGCAGATCCCACTCATCGTCCTGCTGCTCGGCCCAGCCGTCGAACTGAGCGATCAGCGCCGGTGTCGAGAGCTGCGAACGCGCGCTGAGCAGCGTACTCTGAATGGTACTCAGCGCATTGTGATAGTGACGCTCATTGTCCAGCAGCGCGGCGAGCTTGCCCTCGTGGGTCGGGTTTTCGCGCACTCGCCGCAGTTCCTGGGTCAGCGCGCGAATCGCCGTCAGGATCTGCTGGGTAATATCCGGCACCCGCGCGTAGTCGCCCCGCGAGAGCGCCGCGACGACCTTGGCGGCGTCGTACTCGGAATAGAGCAGGTCTTCGACCTGGCTCGCCAGGGTGACGGTCTGCCGGCCGCTGGGCGTCAGTCTGACCTGACCGGTCTGGCCCTGCTTCTCGATCAGCGCGGTGCGCTTGGTACTGCGTTTGCTGCGCTCTCCGCGCGAGGCCGCGCCGTCCTCGAGACCGACCTCGACACCGGCCTCTGAGCCCGCCTTGGCGTCGCCCTTGGCATCCTTGTCGACCCGAGGCGCCTGCCACTGGCGAAAATGAATTTCGCTGGGCGTGGCCAGCAGATTGATCACGAAGCTCAGGTCGTCGGCGGGCAGATCAGGATAATCTTCGCGCAGATGCGCCAGGCAGCGGCGCTGTGTGACGAAGGCGCTGTTGGTGGCGAAATCGACTTCGAGCAGATAGTCCAGCAGCAGGCAGCCCAGATCGAGCCAGTAGCCGTCACGCAGGCCGCGGCGCTGTTCCTGAGTCACCTGAACGAAGGGCGAGCCCGGCTCGTGGGCGCTGTCATGTAGATCCAGCAGCCGCGTCGTCGCGACCAGCAGCTTGTTCCAGGCGGTCATGTCGACTCCAGACGGGGAACAACGAATACAGGAAAAGCGGACGATCGCCCGGCGGGCTCCATGACGCAACCCGGCTTGCCGATACGCCGCTTTCCAAAGCGTCGCATTATGCCAAGGTTACCGGCCCGGGTCATTTTGGCTGCCGATCATTTTGTGAGGGGGTATTTTGATTGAAGGCCCAGAAACAGACATGCCCCGTCGGCATTACCGAACGGGGCATGGGTCATGGCGTGCGTGGTTGTCAGCCTGACGCGGCTAGCGACGTGGATCAATCAACCTTGGACTTTGCCGCCTGCATCCGGCGACGCAGGATCGGACCTACGATAACCGGCAGCAGCAGGCCGATGATCGCCACCGCCCACAGGCCGATGGAGAGACCGCTGCTCCACAGGACCGACCAGTCGCCATCGGAGATCTGCATCGCGTGACGCAGGTTTTTCTCCATCTCCGGCCCCAGCAGTAGGCCGAGAATGACCGGCACCAGCGGAATCTCCAGCTTGCGCAGAATGTAGCCACCGACGCCGAAGGCGATCATGAAGTAGAGATCGAAGGTCGAGTGGCTGATCGAGTAGATGCCCACGAACGCGACCATGGTCACGATCGGCAGCAGATACATCGGCGGCACCGACAGGATCTTCACGAACACCCCGACCAGCGGAATGTTGAGCAGCAGCAGCATGAAGTTACCCACCAGCAGCGCGGCGATCACGCCCCACACCAGTTCGGCGTTCTGGGTGAACATCAGCGGGCCGGGGGTGATGTTGAGCGAGACCAGCATCGCCAACAGTACCGCCGTGGTGCCGCTGCCCGGTACCCCGAGGGTCAGCATGGGCACCAGCGCACCGCTGGAAGCGCCGTTGTTGCCGGACTCCGGCGCGGCCACGCCGCGCGGATCGCCTTCACCGAAGTAGCCTTTCTTGCCGACGATCTTCTTTTCCAGCGTGTAGGTGATGAAACTGCCCAGTGACGCGCCCGCGCCCGGCAACACGCCGGCGATGAAGCCCACCAGCCCGCCGCGGATCGTGGTCGGCAGGATCGCCACGATCTCGCGCCACTTGAGCTTGAGCGGGTTGACCTTGATCATCTCGCGGCCGGCACCGGCCTTCTCTTCGATGAAGAACAGCAGTTCCGATACCGCGAACAGACCGACGATGGCGATGATGAAATCGACACCCTCGTAGAGTTCCAGCACGTTGAAGGTATAACGCTGCGTACCGGTGGAGAGATCGATGCCCACGGTAGCGATGATCAGACCGATCGCCGCGGCCATCAGCGTCTTCATCGGGTTCTTGCCGGTAATGCCACCCAGCGTGGCAAACGCCAGCACGAACAGGGCGAAGTACTCGGCAGGGCCAAACGTCAAGGCGAAGCGGGCCAGCAACGGCGCCAGCAGGATCAGGCCGATGGTCGCGATCAGACTCCCCATGAACGAGGCAATCGCCGAGATCGCCAGCGCTTCCGCAGCCTTGCCCTTGCGGGCCATCGGATAACCGTCGAGACAAGTCATCATCGCCGGTTCGTCACCGGGAATGTTCAACAGGATCGACGAAATTCGGCCGCCGTACATCGCCCCGGCGTAGACCGCCGTCAGCATGATCAGCGCGGTTTCCGGCTTGAGGCCCAGCGTGAACGCCAGCGGAATCAGGATAGCCACGCCGTTGGCGGGGCCGAGACCCGGCAGCGCGCCGATCAACGTACCGATGAAACAGCCCATCAGGGCAAACATCAGATTCTCGGGCTGCAGCGCCACGCCGAAGCCGATCGACAGATAATGCAACGTCTCCATCAGTTGATCTCCAACAGGCCGAGCGGAAGCGGCAGTTCCAACCCATAAGTGAACAGCACGAATACCACCGCGCCGCTGATCAGGCCCGTGAGATACGCTTTCACCGGCTTCGCGCCCATACGCCAGCACAGCGTACCGACGGCGAGCATGGTCGAAATGATGAAGCCGAGCGGCTCCAGCAGCAGTGCGTAGGCGATCAGCACCACGACGGCGATACCCAACTCCAGAAAGGTCGTGGCGACCGGCCAGGGGTTGTCCGCGTCAGGTTTGACGATCATGTAGAGACTGCAGACAGCCAGAATGACGGCCAACAGCTTAGGGAAGGTCTCCGGCCCAACGGCTTCCGATCCCCCGAAGGGGACCGGAAACTGGGTGGCGCCGTAGTAGTAGGCTACGGCGATCACCAGCATGACCAGGCCGAAGACACGGTCATTGAACTTGCTCATTGAATCAGCCCGATTTCCTTGGACAGCGACTGGATGTCTTGGATCTGCTGCTTGACGAAGGCCTCGAATTCACTGGAATCCGGGTGGAACGGCATCAGGCCATTGCTCTTCATCACCTTTTTCCACTGGTCGCTGGCGTAGAGCTTGTCGACGGCATCGACCCAGTACTTCTTGGCATCGTCGTCGACATCGGCCGGTATGTAGAAACCGCGCCAGTTGGGGCCGACCGCGTCGATGCCCTGCTCCTTGGCGGTGGGAATGTCGGACAGATCGCCGGGCAGACGCTCATCGGACAATACCGCCAGCACGCGCAGGTCGCCGGACTTGAGGAAACCCTGGGTTTCGGTGATATCGCCGGTGAAGGCATCGACGTGACCGCCGATCACCTGCGTCATCGCTTCACCGCCGTTGTTGTAGGAGAGGTACGGAATCCGCGGCAGATTCTTGACGCCGGCCGCCTTGGCCGCGATCAGCACCTTGAGATGGTCCCAGCCGCCGTTGGCGCTACCGCCGGCGAACTTGACGGCACGCGGATCTTTCTTCATCGCGTCCATCAGTTCGTTGAGATTGTGGTAAGGCGAATCCTTGGAGACCGCGATCACGCCGTAATCCGCACCCACCGCGCCGATCCAGTTGACCATGTCGGCATTCATGCCCGGAAACTGGTTCTGCGCCAGCCGCGTGGTGGTCGCCGTGGACGCTGCCACCAGCAGTTGATCGTCGCCCTTGCGCTTGCTCACGGTGTGCGCGAACGCCACCCCGCCACCGGCGCCGGCCATATTGATGGTCTGCACGCTGGCCGGTACCAGCTCCAGCTCCTCGAGGACGTTGCCCACGCTACGACAGGTGAAATCCCAGCCGCCGCCCGGATCGGACGGAGCGATACATTCGACCTTGCCGGATGGCTCGAACGCCATGGCACTGCTGGCGGTCAGGGCCAAGGCCGCAGCGGCCACCCACTTGATTGTTCTGGCTGCAAACATGGTTGATTTTCCTCGCTGATGGAGCGGAGTTGGTCATCATACTGACGCCCACCTTACAGTTTCGTAAGGTAGAACTTTGTTCCCATGGGCGGAAATTAGGGTGAAGCCTGGTGACGGTCAACGGCGCGAGCCAAAAAGCCGACTAAAGTTCAATGCCGTGGCGAACGATACGTTTACCATCGCGTCGTCAGGCGCGATAAGCGAAACTAGCGCCGACACGAGGCCGAATGAAAGACGCGTCGCTGAATGAAAGACGCCCCGCCGCATGAAAGACGCATCACTGAATGGAACGACGCCGATATGGATGGCGAAGAGAAAAACCGGCAGGCGAAACGCGAGACCGTTGATATGAACGCCTTCAAAACCGCTATCGCCCACCGGCAGGAGTGTCGTCATGGCCGCTAAGCTACTGTTGATAGAGGACGATGCTCTACTCGCCAGTACCCTGACGGAGACGTTGACGGTCGACGACCAGCGCGTCGATACGATCGGCGACGGTGGTGTCGCGCTGGCCCGACTGTCGCTCGATCACGATTACGATTTGATTCTGCTCGATCTCAATCTACCGACCCGCAGCGGTCTCGAGGTGCTGGCAGCACTGCGTTCGCAGGATCGGCAGACCCCGGTGCTGATCCTGACCGCGAGGGCGGCGATCGAGGATCGCGTCAGAGGGCTGGACCTGGGCGCGGACGACTATCTCGCCAAGCCGTTTGCTCTCGACGAGCTGGAAGCACGTGTCCGGGCCCTGCTGCGTCGACGCCAGAGTGGCGAGAGTGGACCGCTGACGGTGGGCGCCTTGCGCTTCGATCGACAACGTCAGCATTTCACCCTGGATGGCGTCGTGCTGTCGCTACCGCCACGAGAGTACCGCCTGCTGGCGTGCCTGATCCGCTTCGCCGGCGAACCGGTCGACAAGGCACGCCTGCTGGAGGACGCCTTTGCCGGCGAAAGCGTCGGCGACAATGCCATCGAAGTCTACGTTCACCGTTTGCGTCGGCGACTCGCCGATACCGATGTCGGCCTGCGCACGGTTCGCGGCATCGGCTATCTGCTGGAGGCGCAGTGATCCTGTCGCGACGCTGGCGTCTGTCTCACCTGAGTCTTTATCGACGCCTGATGATCTGGCTGCTCTGTCCGCTGGCGCTGCTGGTGGCGATCATGCTGCTGCAGGCCTGGCTGGCCTCTCGCGAGGCCGCCGATCGCGCTTTCGACCGGCTACTCGACGCCGCCTCGCTCTCCATCGCGGAACAGGTCCGTTGGCAACAGAGCCGGCTGTGGATGGATCTGCCGCCGTCGGCCCTGGAGATGCTCTCTACCGACGCCCAGGAGCGCGTGTTCTACGCGCTCTACGACGCCCAGGGTCACTTCGTGACCGGCAATCGCTCGCTGCCTGCGCTACCCGCCGTGGCGAACGACCAGATGAGCTACGGGGACGTCACCTCCCGCGGCATGGCGCTGCGACTCGGTGTACGCCGGTCTCGTCTCGAAGGATGGGATCGCAGCGACCGCTTCGACGTCAGGGTGGCACAGACTCGCGAAGGCCGCCGGACGCTGGCCAACCAGCTGTTCATGGCGAGCTTCGTCAATATCGTCATCATCGCCGGGCTGGCCATGGTCGTCGTGCTGCTGTCGGCGCGCTTCGCGCTGGAGCCGCTGACCCGCCTGCGCCGTGCGATCCGCGAGCGCAATCCGCGTACGCTGGCGCCGCTCGAGCTGGCGCTGCCGCGCGAACTGGCCGAATTGCGTCAGGCCCTGAACGAGCTGCTGGCGCGCATGCGGCGTGTCCGCGCCAACCAGGAACGTTTCATCGGCGATGCTTCCCACCAGTTGAGAACGCCGCTGGCGGGGCTCTCCGCCCGGGCCGAGCTCGCCCTGCGCCAGACCGATCCGGCCGTCTGGCGCGAAGGGCTGACGACCATGCACGGCACCGCTACCAAGACCGCGCGGCTGGCCGGACAGCTGCTGTCGTTGACCCGGCTCAACAACCCCGAAGCCACGCCGGCCAAGCATCCTGTCGATCTCGCCGCGCTGGCCCAGCGCGGCGTGCGGGAGGCGTTCTCGCGTCACCACCGTCGCGGCGTCGATCTCGGCGTGGAGATACCCGACCGCCCGGTAATGGTCTCGGCCACCGAGTGGCAGCTGGAAGAGGCGCTGAACAATCTGATCGAAAACGCCGCGCTCTACGGCGCCGAACGGATCACCGTGCAGGTCAGCGACGCTCCGGCACGACTGACGGTGGTAGACGATGGCCCTGGCATCCCCGAGTCACAACGGCTGCTGGTGCTTCGCCCCTTCCATCGCGGCCAGGAGGCCGGCGACGGCAGTGGGCTGGGCCTGGCCATCGTCGACAGCATCGCCCGTGCCCACGACATCCGCCTGAACCTGCAACCCGCCACTCCCGACCATCCCGAGCGCCCCGGCCTATGTATCACCTTGACCTTCCCTGCCGACGCCCGATGACGGCAATGGCGCGAATCCGTCGCGGCGCCGTCGGCCTGACTCGTGTCGCCGTCGGCCTGGCAACGCTCGCCCTGGTGACGACAGCCCAGGCCAGAACGCTGCACGTCGCGGCAGAAACCGATTCGTCGCTGCCACTGGTTATCTACGGCGTGCTCGATCCACCCCAGGTGCGTCCCCTGCTGGCAGACTTCCATCGACGGAATCCGGATATCGAGATCGAGTATCACAACCTGGAAACGCTGGCGCTGCACGCCCGGGTGCTGCAGGAGCGCAACGCCCCCCGCGCCGACGTCCTGATGTCACCGGCCATGCCGTGGCAGTACGAGCTCGCCAACGAGGGCCTCTCGGCACCGCTGGACTCCCCCGCTGCCGCCGCCTGGCCAAGCTGGGCGCGCTGGCGCCAGGAGCTGTTCGGATTCACGTTCGAGCCCATCGTCATGGTCTACCGCCGCGACCTGGCCCGGCGCATGGCGGTACCCACGAGCCACGCCGAGCTGCTGAATCTGCTGCAGCAACACGCCAACGCCCTGAAGCACCGGGTGGTCACCTATGATCCGCGCCGCAGCGGCGCCGGCTATACCTATGCCATCGAGGATGCCAGAATTTCCGCCCGTTACTGGGACCTGGTCGAGGCGCTGGGCCAAAGCCATAGCGCCCTAGAGACGACCACCGGCGCCATGCTCGAGGGGCTCAGCGATGGCCGCTACTGGATCGGCTACAACCTGATCGGCTCCTACGTGCAGGATTACGTCGCCACGCATCCCGAACTGGTCATGGTCGTGCCCCAGGACTACGCCCTGGTCCTGCAGCGTCTGGTGATGATGTCTCGAGAGGCGCCGCACCCCGCCACGGCGCGGCGCTTCATCGACTACCTGCTGAGCGCGCCGGCCCAACGCCTGCTCGCCTCCCGCACGACTCTGGGCGCCGTTCATCCGGGCATCGACGGTGACGGCACCGCGGCCGATCTCAGGGCCCGGCTGGGTGATGCGATTCGCCCTGTCCAGATCGGCCCGGGTCTGCTGGCGACACTGGATACGCTCAAGCGCCAGACGCTGCTGGAGCAGTGGCAGCAGGCGTTCGACAATCACTCGACCTTTACCGACGGGCCGATGGAGCCTTCCGCTCCCTTCTCTCCCACTCCAGTGCCCACCGCTTCCTTGCCCGAAGCTTCCCAACCCTGAGCCATCCATGAAACGACTCGATCAACTGGTTACCGCTCACGCACGCTCCCGCACCCGCGCCCAGCGCCTGATTCGTCAGGGTCATGTCAGTGTCAACGACGGAACGACGTGGCGCGTTGCCACCAGACCCGGCGAGAAGCTGCCGGAAACCACAGTGCTGCGCATCGAAGACGCACCCGAAGAGCGCTATGTCTCGCGGGCCGGGCTCAAGCTGGAGTCGCTGCTGGAAACGCTGGGCCGCCGCTTCGACGGTCTCTGCGTACTCGACATCGGTCAATCCACCGGCGGATTCAGCGATTGCGCCCTGCGCTACGGCGCCAGACAGGTAATCGGCATCGAGGTCGGCCATGCTCAACTCGACGCCACGCTGCGCGGAGATGACAGAATCACCTGTCTGGAAGGCGTCAACGCCCGCCAGCTACCCTCCGCACAGTTGGAAACCCTGGCGCCCGCGGGCATCGACGCGGTGGTGATGGATGTCTCGTTCATCTCGCAGACGCTGATTCTGCCCGAGATCGCGCGGATACTGCGGCCGGGCGCCGAGCTCTATTCGCTGGTCAAGCCGCAGTT
This sequence comes from Salinicola sp. V024, assembly GCF_052645315.1. Lineage (NCBI taxonomy): Bacteria > Pseudomonadati > Pseudomonadota > Gammaproteobacteria > Oceanospirillales > Halomonadaceae > Salinicola > Salinicola sp. V024. Next base: position 21,163 of record NZ_JBQXYB010000002.1, on the reverse strand, counting down.
CGAAGTCGGTCCCGGCAAGGTCGACGCGCGGGGCATCGTGCGGGATGAGAGCCTCTATAAGGCAGTCGCCGATACGTTGCACAGAACGTGTCGTGATCAGGGCCTCGAGGTCGATCACTGGCAAGAGAGCCCGATCCGAGGCGGCGACGGCAATCGTGAGTTCCTGCTTCACGCCCGGCGCCGCTGAACCCCGCGGTCGTCAATGCGGCGCCGAGCCGAATTCGCCGGCGCCGCGATCAACGTCCGCCGTCACCGCCATCGCCTCCATCATGGCCGGCGCCGCCGACGTCGCTGTCCCCCAGGTGGCCATCGTCGCCGCTGGGCATCCGGCGGGAATGAGGCGGCCGGGCGTTCGAATCGGAGGCCGAGCCCAGCGCCGTGTCGTCGCTGGCACTCTGGACCTTGGCTACCTGACCGTTGTCGCCATGCAGCCACACATCCATCTGGTTGAACGCCACGCGAATCCCGTGCTCCTTGAACAACCGATCCAGCCGGCGGTTGATCTCGTCACTGGCGTAGAGCCGATCCAGCAGATCGTTGACGAAGATACGCAGCTCGAAATTGAACGCCGTCGGCCCGTAACTGATACAGAACACCTGCGGCTCGGGGTCGCGCAGTACCCGACGGTTCTCGTCCGCCGCCTGACGCATCAGCCGATGCACCTCGTCGAGATCGGAGCCGTGGGAGACCCCGTAGGTCAGCACCACCCGGGTGACGTTGTCCGACAACGACCAGTTGATCAACTGATCGGTGACGAAGGTCTTGTTGGGAATGATGATCTCCTTGCGGTCGAAGTCGATCACCGTGGTGGCGCGAATCCGAATCCGGCTGACGGAGCCATGGAGCTGGCCGAGGGTGATGGTGTCGCCGATCCGCATCGGGCGTTCGAACAGAATGATCAGGCCCGAGATGAAGTTGGCGAAGATCTCCTGCAGACCGAACCCGAGCCCTACGCCCAGAGCCGCGACCAGCCACTGCAGCTTGTCCCACGACACCCCCAGCGTACCCAGGGACATCACCACGCCCGTGCCGACGATGATGTAGGAGAGCAGAGACGAAATCGCGTAGGCGCTGCCCTGCTTGAGCGTCAGCCGCGACAGCACCATGACTTCCAGCAGCCCCGGCAGGTTGCGCGCCAGCATCATGGTCAACGCCACGGTGATCAGCGCAATGATGACATCCGCCACGGTGATCGGGTCCAGGGTCATGGCCTCGCCCTGGCCGCGCTCGATCTCCCACACGCTGACATGATCGAGATAGGTGAACACTTCCAGCAGGTCCGACCAGATCAGATAGAAGGCGCAGGTAAAGCCGATGAACAGGATCAGCTTCGACAGCCTCAACGACTGCTGATTGACCTGCTCCATATCCAGCGGCGGCTCTTCGACCACCTCGAGGCCGCCCTCGGCACCCTCCTGGATCTGCGCGCGTCGACGCGCCACCGCACGCCGATAGGCCAGCCGGCGCTGCGCCACGGCGAGCCCGCGAACGACCGTGGCCTCGACCAGAATCCATAGCCCGAAGATGTACAGCGAATTGATGAACCGTCCGATCAGACGCAGAGCCGCATATTCATAGCCCAGCGCGATCAGCCCGGCGAGCACCAACGGCACCAGCGCCAGCGCCAGACCCAGCAGCAGCCGAAACAGCTTGAGCCCGAAATAGGGCACATGCGCCAGAATCAATCGCACCAGGATCCAGCTCATCGCCAGCAGGCCCGCCAGCAGCGACAGCAGGAATAGCGGACGGCTGGATAGCTCGGCCTGGCTGCCGGGCGCGGTGCCGCTGATCAGGATGATCGGGATCAGCGAGATGCCCAGCCAGAACAGCAACCGCCGCAGCCGAGCCACATAGCCGACCGACCAATGGAAATGGCGCGTCGCGACACCGTCCGATACCAGCAATCGCCGCGCCCAGCCGAGCACGCCCCAAGCCAATGCAAGCAGCAGCATCGACTCGCCCACGCGCTCGGCGAAGTCGTCGCTGCCAAGTCGCAGCAGGCCGCCCGCCACAGCCAGCATTAACGGCCCATGCGCCGCCAGCAGGGCGTTGTAGAGAATCGCACGTGGCGTATGCATCTGGGTATCGCGCTTCAACCGGCCGATCTGCTCATGCAGGTTGAGCAGACGTACCTTGATCCGGCGCCTCACCAGCAGCAGCGTGGCCGTCAGCAACAGCACCGGGATGACCGCCAACGCACGCAAGTCCGGCACCTGCCAGAAGCTGGCCAACGCGTCTTTCCAGGCCCCCTGCTTGACCTGACTGGCCACAATGGCGGGCGCATCGCGCCACCAGCCGAAGGTCAGCGGTCGCGCACTGGCAACCCAGAACAGCTGCTCCTCGATCGCGCCGCGCAGTGACGTGGTAAGCCCCGCCAGCTGCTCCTGGTTGAGCTGCAGGTCGATCGCCACCGTCAGCAGACTGCCGTATTCGCGATCGAGCTGCTCCAGAACCTCGCTACGCGACTGGAACAACTTGGTCAGGGCATCGACCAGCGAAGGCGTCACCTCGATATCGGTGGCGGCCAGACTCTTCTCCGCCTGGGCCCGCGGGTGGCGGAGCGCGTCGCGCTGGTCGACCAGATCGAACTGGCTCAACCGCGTCTTGGCGATCTCCTCCTGCAGCCCGCCCAACTGGTCGACATCCGGCAGCGCGCGGCGCTGTTCGTCGAGAATTCGTGATAGCAACGGACTGCCGCGAATCGCCTCGATCTGCTCGTTGAGCGTGCGCTTGACCTGACGCACCCGATCGAGCTGCGAGCGGGTATCGATGGCCTGTCGAATCAGCTCGTTGGTGCGGTCGGTCACTTCGAGCAGACGGTTGCTGAGATCGCGGTTGGTGTTCTGGATATCGCGCAACACCGGATGCGCCTTGATCGCCGCGCTGCCCTCTTCGCCGATATCGGCCACCGCTTTCTCGGATTCGGCTCGACGCTGACGATCGAGCGCCTCCTGCAGCGCATTCAAACGGGCCTCTTCGATCGCCACCTGGCGCTGAAGCAGATCGCGGCGCTGGGTGTCCAGTTCGCGCAGCTGCGTATTGTTGGCCAGTTCCCGACGGTGGTATTCGGCCTGCAATTCCGCCAGTGCCAGCGCCAGCTGATAGCGAGCCTGGCCCGGGTCGAAGGTGGGGCTCTGGCTGACGTCGTCATCCGGCCTCTGGAGCTGGGTTCGGGCCTGTTCCGCATCGGCCATCGCCTGGGCAATGGCCGACTGCGCCCGTTCAGGCAGCGTTTCCGCGCTGATCAGCCGCGCATTCACCGACGCCAGCTGATTCTGCAGCGTTTCGAGCTGATCCAGGGAGTCGGAGGTCTTCTGGCCCAGCGCCTCCACTGAAAGCCGGTCCAGCGCATCGGCCTCGGGCGACTGGCTGTCGCTCAACCCGGCGAGCTGACGTTCGAGTTCGCGAATGCGCTGGGGAGCCTGCTGCGCCGAGCTTTCGAGCGTCTTCAGCTCCTTGCGCAGCGACTCCAGTGAATCCAGTGATTCCAGCGCGGCACGTAAATTCTCGAGGTCCGTGCGCTGCTGCTCGTCGAGCGTTTCGACCTTTTCGAGTTTCTGTTGCTCGGCTTCGAGCTTGGCCCGGGTCGGCAGGCTGTCCGTCTGTTGTGCCGAAGCGACAACGCTTGCCATCAGTATGCACATTACCAATGCCAAGAACATGATACGCTGAGCCGCTCTGCCGAGAACGGCGGAGACGACGTTGTCGCGGGTGCCGGTCGTCCCGGCGTCGCAGCGGGCGGGGGCCGAGGTCGATGCCATCAGGTCAATCGCCTCCGCGGATTCGAGCGGTTGCCGAAGAGATCCTGGTCGTCTGACAGTGTCATCTCCGGCCGGATAATCCGACATGCCCTCTCCTCATCAACTTCGTTCATGCGGCCACCATTGCCTTGACGCGGTGGGTTTTTCTGCCGAATCCGGAGTTTACCGCCAGCTCGTGCGGATTCCGAGACGTTCGTCGTCTCGTCATCCGAGTTTGACTTAAGGCGGTGACATGCTAGAAATCGACACTACTTGCCAGGAAGCCCGATTTTTCTCGCTCTGATCGCGCCTCCACCTATTGGATCATCTTGACAGGGACAGTCTTATGACGCCTTTTCGCTCGCTGCGCCATACCAGCCTTCTACTGCTGGGGATGCTGACCACGCCATTGGCGACCGCACAGGTATCGGAACCGGCTCCTGCCGTCGATCCGGTTCAACGAGCGAACGAGCAGGCAGACGTGCGCCGCGATCTCGAAGCGGAAACCGCGGAGAACCCGCTGGCGATCACCACCTATCGCCGCAACTACTTCCTGCCCTGGACCTACAACACCAACCCGGACAAATCGGATTTCCGTGAAATCACGTCCGAGGGTGATGTGGACAACTCGGAAATCAAGTTTCAGTTGAGCTTCAAGATCAAACTGCTCGATGACGTGTTCGGAAGGAATGGCGATCTGTATTTCGCCTACACCCAGCGCAGTTGGTGGCAGGCCTACAACTCCGAAGCCTCCGCGCCCTTCCGCGAGACCAACTACGAGCCTGAAGGCTTCGTGAGCTTCGATAACCGCTGGACGGTGCTGGGCTGGACCAACACCATCAATCGGGTCGGCTTTGCGCATCAGTCCAATGGCCGTTCAGACCCGCTTTCGCGCAGCTGGAACCGAATCTACGCCGAGACGATCTTCCAGCGTGGGGACTGGGCCGTCAGTGTCGCCCCGCACTGGCGCATCCCCGAAAACGATGAAGAGGACGACAACCCCGACCTCGAGAACTACATCGGCTACGGTGACCTGACCGTGGTGCGCGCGTACGGCGATCAGGAAGTTTCGCTGATGGTTCGCGGCAATCCGGGCAAGTCGAACTACGGAGGCCAGCTCGACTATTCGTTCCCGCTGTTCGGCAAGGTCCGTGGTTATGTACAGTACTACAAGGGCTACGGCGAGAGTCTGATCGACTACGACCACGACGTGCAGCGTATTGGACTGGGCTTCAGCATCAACACCTTTTTAGCCGGGATTCCCGGCATGCGTTGATGGCAGCAGTCAGCATGACTATGCTAGTGAACGCCAATCGACTGTCAGAGGAAGACAACCATGACCATGCAATCCATCGGCGGCAACGGCCCCGAACGTGAACGCGAAGCTTCTACCGAGCAGCTCAAGGAAGATCTGCGCAATCTGTCGCACACGGTCGAGGAACTGATCCACGCCACCGCGGATGACTCTCGCGGTAATATCGCTGAACTGCGCGAACGCGCTCAGCAGCGCCTGCAGGATACTCGCGAGCGTCTGGAAGCCCGTGGCGAGAAAATCTACGCCAATGCTCGAGAGCAGATGGATGCCACCGATCGCTATGTTCACGACAATCCGTGGACCAGCATCGGAATCGGCGCAGCCACCGGCGTAGTGCTGGGGCTGCTGCTGGGGCGCCGTTAATGGCGGGGCCGGCTGAGAACGTGATCAGCGCCGCACGGCGATTGATCAGCAATCTCATTTCCAGTGGCGAGACGCGGCTGCGTCTCGCTGTCGTCGAGTGGGAAGCCGAGCGCGAGCGCCTGCTGAAGCTGCTGCTACTCGCCGGCGCGGGGCTGATCATGCTCTCCTTCGCCATCGGGATGCTGCTTCTGCTGATCGTGGTGGTGTACTGGGAAGACAACCGGCTTCAAGCGATCGCGATCTGCTCGGCGGTACTCTTCGTGATTTCGGGCATCTTGATCTTCGCTGCCAAGAAGGTGGCCAGTCAGCGCAAGCTGATGGCGGCGACCTTGCATCACCTGGATCAGGATCGACAGTCGTTGGGGCCATCACATGACTGAACGCACTCGGCAGCAGCAGATCGACGATCTCGAGGATGAAATTCTCCAGAATCGCCTCGACATGACGTCTGCGATGCGGGAATGGCGTGATGCCACGGCGCCGATCGACCACGCCTGGGAAAAGCTGATGAGTTGGCGAGTCGGTCTGATGGCCGCGGGCGGGTTACTGGCCATGCGTAGTGCACGCAAGCCACGCGCCACCGGACGCCTGCTCAGGCGCGGCTTGACCGGACTTATGATGTACAACCGTGGCAAGGCGCTCTATCGAGCGACGCGGGGACGCAACCGCTGACCGGCGACAGCGTTTCAGCGAAGCTTCCAACGGCCACTGCAGAGCAGTGGCCGTTTTTCGTTTATGTGGCAGCACGCTCGCGGATCGAACGTCGATCGACAGCTTTGATCGACAGTTCGAAAGCACCGCCTTACCGGCTCGGCCATCGATTCGGCTGTTAGACGGCCTGACCGCACGCCACGCCGGAAGCCCAGGCCCACTGAAAGTTGAAGCCACCCAGCTGACCGGTGACATCCAGCACTTCGCCGATGAAATGGAGCTGAGGGACGGCGTTGACGGCGAAGGTCTTCGACGACACCGCATCGGTGTCGATGCCACCCATGGTGACTTCCGCCGTGCGCCACCCTTCCGTGCCCGCCGGCTTGAATTGCCAGGCCTCGAGCCCTTGGGCCAGCGCCTCGATATCGGCGTTGGAGAGCTCGGCCAGCGTTCTGTCCTTCCATCCCTGCCATTCGAGCAGCGCCTGCGCGAGCCGCTTGGGCAGCATTTCGCCGAGCCAGGTGCCGACGAGCCGCCGCGGCGAGTCGCGCCGTAAGGCGCTCAACGTCTCGGCCACCGCAATCGATGGCAACCAGTCGATCAACACCGGCATTCCTGGCTGCCAGTGGCTCGAGGCCTGCAACATTGCCGGCCCCGACATCCCACGGTGGGTAAACAGCAGCGGCTCGCGGTAGCTCCCCTCGCCGCAGCGTGCTTCCACTGGGCATGACAGCCCGGCCAGCGTGGCGAGAGACGTCTTCCATTGTGATGTCACCGTGAACGGCACCAGCGCCGCTCGCGTCTCGGTGACGGCCAGACCGAACTGACGAGCCACGTCGTAGCCGAAGCCGCTGGCTCCCAGCGTCGGGATCGACAGACCGCCGGAGGCGACGACGACGGCTCCAGCGTCCACCCTGCGGCCGTCGATCTCGAGCCGCATGCCGTCACCGCAACGCTCGACCCTGCCAACCGATGTGGAGAGAGAGACTTCGACACCGGCCCATTCGCACTCGGTCATCAGAACGGAGACGATATCCTTGGCCGAATGCGCGCAAAACAGCTGCCCGGGTGCCTTTTCGACGTAGTCGACCCCGTGACGCTCGATCAACTCCACAAAATGCTGCGGCGTGTAGCGTTTCAATGCCGAAATGGAAAAGTGAGGATTGCGCGAAAAGAAGTGCGCCGGCGTGGTCGCGAGATTGGTGAAATTGCAGCGGCCACCGCCGGACATCAGGATCTTCTTGCCGGCCTTGTTGGCGTGGTCGACGACCCTTACCCGCAGGCCGCGATAGCCCGCGGTCAGCGCGCACATCAAGCCGGCAGCGCCAGCCCCGACGATCACGACGTCGTAGGTTCTCATCTCCACATCGACCTTGGCTTGCTGAGGGGGGAGCATTCTAACAGAGCCGTTTTTCGATACGGCCTTTTCATTTGACGGACGGTAAGGTACTAACGAGAAGCGAAACTTGATAGCGCATCGCATCGGCAATGCCCTTTGATTCCTGACCGCCTGATCGGCAGTGCCCTTTGATTCCTGACCGCCTGATCGGCAGTGCCCTTTGATTCCTGATCGCCTGATCGGCAGTGCCCTTTGATTCCTGATCGCCTGATCGGCAGTGCCCTTTGATTCCTGATCGGCAGTGCCCTTTGATTCCTGATTGGTAGTGCCCTTTGATTCCTTGTAGCACAGCGCAGACATCGGCCTTTTATGACAATGATACCGCCGGCTCTCTCGACGGCCTTCTTTTCCCGCAAGCGCGCTACCCCGCTATCGACGTTGCTGAGGCTGACAACCCTTATCCTGTCACCCCTTAGCCTGACGACCTTGAACCTGGTCACCGCCGCCGTGCTGCTGGTCGGTCCTGCGTACGCCCAGGCCCAGGCTGAATCGCCGATTGCCGTGATCGGCGCGACGGTCAGCGCTTCGACCTGGCAGGATCCGGTCGAGGCGCTAGGCACCCTCAGAGCGGACGAAAGCGTCACGCTCTCTTCGACGGTGACCGGCACCATCGATGCGTTCAATTTCGAGGATGGCGATCACGTCGACGCCGGTCAGTGGCTGGTTCAGCTCGATGATGACGAGGTGCAGGCCGAACTGCGCGCCGCTCAGGCACTGCTCGGACAGCGCCAGAGTGCCCTCGGCCGCGCTCAACAGCTGCAGGATCGCAACCTCGGCGTTCGCGCCGCGCTCGAAGACAGTGCCGCTCAGGTTCAGCAAAACAAGGCCGAGATCGACGTCATTCGGGCCCAGCTGGCGGACTACCGCCTGCAGGCGCCGTTCGCGGGAACGGTCGGCCTGCGCGATATCAGCGTCGGCGCGTTGGTCACTCCCGGGACGGATCTGGTTACGCTCGACAAGCTCGACACCATGAAGCTCGATTTCACCGTGCCGGCAACGCTGCTATCGGTATTGCACCCGGGGCTCACGCTGAGTGCCACGACGCCGAGCTATCCCGACGATGTGTTCCGCGCCGAGGTCGCGACGCTCGGTACGCGAATCGACCCCGTATCTCGTAGCCTGGTGGTTCGCGCCGATCTCCCCAATCCCGACGGCAGGCTGTTGCCGGGCATGCTGATGGAGGTCGAGCTCAACCAGCCCGCGCGGCAGGCGTTGACGATCCCGGAGAGCGCACTGGTTCCGGACGGTGAACGCCAGACGGTGTGGCTAATCGAAGCGGGCCAGCCGCCTCGAGTCACCCGCCGAGAGGTGATCACCGGGGAACGCCGGGAAGGCGAGGTCGAGATCGTCGACGGCCTCGATAGCGGCCAGCGCGTCGTCACTCACGGCACGCTCAAGGTCCGCGAAGACGACCCCGTCGAACTGATCGCCACCGATGTCGGCACGGGCGATATCAAGGACGTGCTGGAACGTCAGCGCCGGGCCTCTCGGTCACAGACTTCCGAATCCCAGGCACTCGAATCACAGGCACTCGAATCCCAGACACTCGAATCACAGACATCTGAATCCTGGGCTACCGAATCGCAGGCCGACGACTGATGCGGATTTCCGATATATCGATCCGCCGCCCGGTCTTCGCCACGGTCGTCTCGCTGCTGCTGATCGCCTTCGGCCTGCTGGCCATGGAGCGCTTGCCGCTGCAGGAATATCCGGCGATCGATCCGCCTATCGTCAGTATCGAAACCAATTACCCGGGTGCCTCCGCCAGCGTGGTCGAGACCCGCATTACCCAGCTGCTCGAGGACCGCATCGCAGGCATCGAGGGCATCGTTTCGATCGAATCCAGCAGCGCCGACGGTGAGTCGGAGATCGACGTCGAGTTTTCGCTGGATCGCGACATCGACGGCGCAGCCAACGATATCCGCGACCGCATCTCGTCGGTGGCCGACAATCTGCCGGATCAGGCCGAGCCTCCGGAGATCGAGAAGAGCGACAGCAGCGACGACGTCATCATCTGGCTGTCGCTCTCCGGCGAGGGCTACTCCATTCCCGAATTGACCGATTACGCCAATCGCTATCTTGTCGATCGCTTCTCGACCCAGAACGGCGTAGCGCGGGTACGTTTGAGCGGCGGCAAGGAGTATGCGATGCGCGTGTGGATCGACCGCAACGCCCTCGCCTCCCGTCAGCTCACCGTCGACGATGTCGCCGACGCGCTCGAGAACGAGAACGTCGAGCTGCCGGCCGGATTTCTCGAATCCCGAGACCGCCAATTCACGCTGCGTATTCCGCGCAGTTTCACCACTGCTGCCGACTTCCGGGATCTGGTGATTGCGCGAGGCGCAGACGGCTATCTGGTGCGGCTGTCGGACGTGGCCCGCGTGGAGGTTGGCTCGGTCGAGGAACGCTCGTTGTATCGCGGCAATGAAATGCCGATGGTCGGCCTGGGCATGATCAAGCAGTCCACCGCCAGCGTGCTGGAGGTCGCCGACGGCGCCAAGGCGGAGATGACCCGACTTCAGTCGACGCTGCCCGAAGGCATGCAGCTGTCGCTCAATTTCGATTCCTCGGTGTTCGTCTCGGGCGCGCTGCATGAAGTCGTGTCGACACTGTTCATCGCCATGGCGCTGGTCGTCGTGGTGATCTTCCTGTTTCTCGGCAATGTGCGCACGACGCTAGTACCGGCGGTGACGGTGCCTATCTCCCTAATCGGCACCTTCATTTTTCTGGCGCTGTTCGGCTTCACTCTTAACCTGCTGACGCTGTTGGCACTGGTACTGTCGATCGGGCTGGTGGTCGACGATGCCATCGTCGTCATCGAGAACGTTCATCGACGCATGGTGAACCACGGCGAGACACCGCTGGTCGCCGCCTACCGTGGCACCCGTCAGATCGGTTTTGCCGTCATCGCCACCACGCTGGTGCTGATTACCGTATTCATTCCACTGAGTTTGCTTCCGGGGGACATCGGCCGCCTGTTCTCAGAATTCGCGCTGACGCTCGCCGCCGCTGTCGGCATCTCGTGTCTGGTCGCACTGTCGCTGGCGCCGATGATGTGCTCGAAACTGCTCAGCCCACGGATGCACGAGAGCCGCGTCAGCCGGGGCGTGCACTGGCTGCTGGATCGCTCCCAGGCGATCTATCGGCACTGTTTACGCTGGGCGCTGCGCTGGCGCTGGATCGTGATCGGGCTGTTCGGGCTGGTGCTGCTGCTGACGGCCTGGCTGTTTCAACAGCTGCCCGACGAGTACACGCCCAAGGAAGATCGCGGCAACTTCTTCGTGCTGATCGAGGGGCCGCCCGGTGCGACCTTCCACTACATGCAGGATTACTACGATGAGATCGAAGCCCGCTTGATGACACTGGTCGACACCGGCGATATCAAGCAGCTCTCGATCCGTGGACCACGCGGATTCGGCAACGTCGAGAATTTCAACGACGGCATCGCGATCGTCACGCTCAATGACTGGGGCGAACGGCGTTCCGCCTGGGAGATCATGGCCGATGTCAGACATCAACTGTCAGACTTGCCGGGAGTCACTGCCACGCCGGTCATGCGTCAGGGCTTCGGTGGCCGGGTCGAGAAGCCGATCCAGTTCGTCATCGGCGGCAGCACCTACGACCAACTGGTCGACTGGCGCGACCGTCTGCTGACTCGTATCCGTAACGACGGCGACACCGGCCTAGAAGCGGTCGACAGCGATTACAAGGAGACCCAGCCGCAGCTGCGTATTCAGATCGACTACGATCGCGCCGCCGCTCTCGGCGTGACCGTCAGTACCATCGGCAACACGCTGGAGACCCTGTTCGGGGGACGCAACGTCACCACCTATGTCGATAACGGCGAAGAGTACGATGTCATCGTCGAGGGCGAGCATGACCGCCAGCGAGCGCCCAGCACGCTGGACAACGTGCAGGTGCGCTCGGCCGTCAGCGGAGAGCTGATTCCGCTCGCGAGTCTGGTTTCGGTGTCCGAGTTCGCCGGTGCCAGCGAGCTCAATCGTTTCAACCGCATGCGTGCGATCACGATCGAGGCCAACCTCGCGGATGGCGTGGCGATCGGCGACGCGCTCGACTACCTGCAACGGATCGCCGGCGAAGAGCTCTCCAGCGAGGCAGTCATCGATTACAAGGGGCCCTCTCGCGATTATCGGGAAGCCAGCGGCGCCACCACGTTCCTGCTCATCCTCGGCGTCGTCGTGGTGTTCCTGGTTCTGGCGGCCCAGTTCGAAAGCTTCATCCATCCGCTGGTGATCATGTTCACGGTTCCGCTGGCGATCAGCGGCGCGCTGCTGGGACTCTGGGCCAGCGGGCAATCGCTCAACATCTACAGCCAGGTCGGGCTGGTCATGCTGGTCGGGTTGGCAGCCAAGAACGGCATTCTGATCGTCGAATTCGCCAACCAGTTGCGCGACGAAGGGCTGGCCTTCGCCGATGCGCTGGTCGAGGCCGCGGTGACTCGGCTCAGGCCAATCCTGATGACGACCGTCACCACCATGGCCGGCGCCGTACCCTTGATCCTGGCGTTCGGGCCCGGCGCCGAATCACGCATCGTGATCGGCACCGTCATTTTCTGCGGCGTTGCGGTGGCCACCCTGCTGACGCTGTTCATCGTACCGGTGGCCTATGATCTGCTGACGCGACATACCGGGTCTCCCGGAGATGTGGGGCGACGCCTCGATCGCGAGATGCAGCCCGACGATTCTGCCACCGGCCGCCCTAGCGACTGACGGAATTGCGACTACACTAATATGACGGCGCTATCGCGGAAGGATGCGGGTGCGACGAACGCTATTGCAAAAATCGCACAGAGATCGTTTCATCGAGCCGGAGGAGTGAACATGAGTCTGTTCCATCGTGACGACAAGACAGCCGGGGGAAGCCGTATCGATGAAGATATGGCGGTAGCCGCCGAGCGAGCGCCTCATCTGGGAGACGATCCCATTCGCGAGGAACCCGATCTGACATCGGGCTTGAGTTCTCGGGAAGCGGAGCTGGATCCGCTGGAAGAGAGCATCGACGAACCGCCCTCCTATGCTGCAACCTATCTTGCTCACGACGGCTGGGCGGAACGCTCGCGTCGAAGGCTGGATGATCAGATTACCGATACTTGCGAAAGCTGCGATGAGTTCGTGCAACGCAAGCCTTGGCAGAGCGTCGGCATTGCCGCGCTGGGTGGCGCTCTTCTGACGCTACTGATCCGGCGCTGACCGTCACTCTTTCACTGCTGGCCGGTCACCGCTGGCCAATTACGACCACCATTCATCACTGACCACCGATTAAGGATGATCCATGAGCCGCAACTACCGGGAAGATACCCGCCGCCACTATCAGGATGCCAAGCGTCGCGGACGCCAGAGTCTCGACCGCGCTCGCCATCGTGCCGATGACGTCAGCCATGAGCTGGCGGAACATGCCGAAGAAGCGTGGCGCGATACTGATGACTACGTGCATCGCAATGCCTGGAGCAGCATGGGCGTTGCCGCACTGGCAGGATTTGCTATCGGCTTCCTCGCCGGCCGACGCTGAGCTTCCGGCCGTTCAACGGCCGAACGGCAAGATAGCATGATCTCCGACGGCTCCGTGGCCCCCCTCTGTGGCGGCTATGGAGCCGTCGAGGGTTCTGGTGGATGCCGCGCGGAAACCGCTGAATCGTCACGATCGGCATCGCCGGGCTCCGTCTATCAGTAAACGCTTCCCAGGAGGCGGTGCTTTCTCATCTGTCGCCCCTTCAGACCTACCCTGTCGCCCTTTCCGACTGCTCGGAAAGCGTCTCGCGCAGATGGCGCAGCGAATCCGCATCGCTACTATCGGGCCATAGCCACAGGCGTTGCCCGGAAAGATCGAATGCCGACAACAGTGGACCCAGGCGCACGACTTGGCACGTTCGAGACTGCCAGACGCGGCCGTCGGCGGAGCTTTCCCACACCGCGTGTCCATTGGCCTGCCCGCATCGAAGATAATGCCTTGGTGGCACGGTGAGATACTGCCGGTAGCTCAGCCCGACCGCGACGAAGGCCACCGCGACAGCGACCCGATAATCGAGCCACCATCCCGCGTAGCCTGCCAGAACCAGCCCCACCAGGATCTGGCCAGCCAACGACAGCCTAGAGCGCCTGATGACGACGACGATCGATGGTTTCGGCATGTTCGACGATCATCTTGACGAGACGACGCATATCCGGATCCTGCGGCCACTCGCGGCGCATCAACCAGGTAAAAAGATCCTGATCTTCATTGGCCAGCAGTTCCCGGTAAAGTACCTGATCTCGAGCCGACAGCTGGTCATAACAGTCTTCGAGAAATGGCATCAACAGCAGATCGAGTTCCCACATGCCTCGCCGGGAATGCCAGTACAGTCGTCTGCGTATCACATCTTCGTTGTCCGGCATGCATTTTCCTCGATCGAGTGTATTGCGCAGCATTATACCCAAGCGGATTCTCTGCCACTATCTCTACCATCATCTCCGCCGCTATCGTCAAACCGGAACCGAACGGCTAATGCGTTGTTTTCTCAAAAGTTGCGAAGTATGCTGAAGCGACAATAATAGATGTCGGACGTCCGTTATGCCGTCCGCCACCGCCAGGCAGAGGCTTCACGGAGAATGTCGATGACCAAGTCTGAATTGATCGAACAGATTGCCGCACGCCGGCCCGAACTATCGGCCAAAGAAGTGGAATCCGCGGTGCGTGTCATTCTTGACGACATCACCAGTGCGCTCGCCGATGGCGGACGCGTCGAGATTCGCGGATTCGGCAGTTTCTCATTGCATTTTCGCGAGCCTCGTACCGGGCGCAACCCCAAGACCGGCGACGCCGTGGATCTCGACGGCAAATACGTCCCGCACTTCAAGCCGGGCAAGGAATTACGCGAACAGGTCAACGCCAGCCGCGCGCTCGGCTACTGATCTCCCCAGTCACTGCAGCCGTCGTCCCGGCGAGGGCTGCCACCGCGGAATCGATTGGCGGCAAAAGCTGACCGCGGTGTGTCACCAGGAATTGCTATGCGCTGGCTCAAAGGCGTCATTCTCGCCATCATTCTGATCGTCGTACTGCTGCTCGGTATTCTGTTTGCAGTCAACAACCAGCAGCCGCTGCCGTTGGATCTGATCTGGGTCCAGCTACCACCGGCGTCACTGTCGCTATGGCTACTCGTGGCTCTCGCCTGCGGCGTGATTCTCGGCATGCTGGCCATGACCGGCATGTACCTGCGCCTGCGCACCCTGTTGACCCGCGCCCAACGTCACAATCAGCAACAGCGCAAGGAACTCGATCGTCTGCGGACGCAGGAGTTCAAGGAAAGCACCTGAATGAGCGATGTACTGCTGCTAGCGTTGCTGGTGGCAGCCATCGCCATCGGCTGGTTGCTGGGGCGTTGGGAATCGGGGCGTTTTCGCGCCCCGCCTCAGCCGCCGCGAGGATCTCTGCCGAGAGATTACTTCGTTGGCCTCAATTACCTGCTCAACGAGCAACCCGATCGTGCGATCGAGACCTTCACCCAGGCGCTCGAGGTCAATAGCGATACAGTCGAAACGCATATCGCACTGGGCAATCTCTATCGCTCACGTGGTGAAGCCGATCGCGCCGTTCGCATTCATCAGAATCTTCTTGCCCGCCCTGCGTTGACCCCCTCCCAAAGCGGTCAGGTTCAGCTGGAGCTTTCCCGCGACTTTCTCAATCTCGGCTTGCTGGATCGCGCCGAACGTCTGTTGTTGTCGCTGCAGAAAAGCCACGTCGAGGATGCCCAGAAGCTTGCCGGCAAGAGGTTGCTGGTCGATCTGTTCGAACGCGAAAAGGAGTGGGCACAGGCGCTGGAAGCCGCCCAGCCCCAGCTGGTTCGTCAGGATGCCGATATCCGGCGGGCCGCCGCACACTGGCATTGCGAGCTGGCTCATCGGCATCGCTGCGACAACAGTTCGTCACTGGCCCGCAAGGCATTGAGGCAGGCGCTACAGACCGACGAGCGCTGCATTCGCGCCAACTGGATGCTGGGACAACTGGAATGGGATATCGGGCAATATCGCAATGCTGCGCGGTTCTGGCAGCGCGTGCCGGAACAGGATCCGGGATTTACCGCCATCGTATTGGAGCCGTTACGGGACGCCTATCGGTTGCTGGATGACGACGACGGCTGGTGGCAGTTTCTGGAGAAGCAGCTGCAATACAATCCGCAGACCACGGTAGTGATGATGGCCGCGGACACGCTGAGACATCGCCAGGGCACGGAAGTCGCCTGCGCGTTCGTCAGCGGGCAGTTACGCGAACATCCCAGCCTGCGCGGGGTCGACTATCTGATGGATCTCTACCTGGACGACAGCGACCCCGAAGAGCGCGATCGCCTGGAACTGCTCAAGCAACATACCCGACAGCTGCTGAGCATTCGGCCCCGACACCGCTGCCAACGCTGCGGCTTCGGTGCCGAACAGCTTCAGTGGCAGTGCCCGCGGTGCCGCAGCTGGGGTACGTGTAAACCGGTCACCGGACTGGAAGGCGAATAACGAGTCAAACCGGTGACACCCCAAAATGCAGCCTCGATGGCAGTCGAGTGATCCTCACTCAGCCTTGCAACGAACGCTCGATAGCCGCCAGCGCCGCCATCGGGTCGCTTGCCTGTGTCACCGCTCTACCGATGACCAGATGCGTACTGCCGGCCGCCATCGCGGCCTCGGGTGTCATCACGCGTCGCTGGTCGCCCGGATCGGCCGCTGCGGGACGAATTCCCGGCGTCACCTTGAGGAAGCCTTCTCCGCACAGCTCGCGTAGACGGGCACTTTCCTGCGCCGAGCAGACAACGCCGTCCAATCCGCTCTCCTGCGTCAGTCTGGCCAGTCGTTCGACTTGACTCACCGCACTGCCCTGTACGCCTGTCTCTCCGAGTTCATCATCGGACATGCTGGTCAACACCGTGACGGCGATAAGACGAGTCTTCAATCCTCGCTGCGCCAGTCGCTCGACGCTGGCCTCCATCATCCGGCGGCCACCGGAGGCGTGCACATTGACCATCCACACTCCTTGGTCCGCCGCCGCCTCGACCGCGCCCGCCACGGTATTGGGAATATCGTGAAACTTCAGATCCAGAAAGACTTCGAAGCCGCGTTGGTGCATGGCCTCGATGGCCGCCGGGCCTACCCGAGTAAACAGCTCCTTGCCGATCTTGACCCGACAACGGGCCGGATCGAGCGCATCGGCCAGCTGCAGCGCTGAGGGTAGATCCGCGTAGTCGAGCGCGATGACGAGCGGCGAGTCGGTGGTGGACATGGGAGATCTCCGGCTATCGAGTTCGTGCCGGAGTATACCGAATGCGACGCACCTCCGGGTGCCGCACGCGCAGGAATGCATCTTTGTGGAGCGCCGTGTAGGAAGAGGCTTACGACAATCTGCGATTTTTTCCTATCAACTCTCGCTCATCCTCGTCGATACCCATCAGTGAAGGTCGGCCAAGAACAACACCGATCTCATCCATTTTCTCAAGGGAACATTACTATGAAGACATTGATTCATGCAGCACTGCTATCGCTTCTCAGTTTCTGCGCGCTTCCGGTGCTGGCGCAGGAAACACCGGTCAATATCAACCAAGCCTCGGTGGAAACACTGACGACGCTACCGGGTATCGGCGCGGTCAAGGCACAGGCCATCGTCGATGATCGCGAGTCCAACGGCGACTACAAGACGCTCGAGGATCTCACTCGGGTCGATGGTATCGGCGAAACCACGGTTACCAATCTCGCTGACAGCGCGACGCTCTAGTCCTTCGCCGACAGCACTACCCGGGGCCGAAAGCGGCCCCGGGTCGACCAAGCTTGCAATCCTACCGATCGTCTCCATCTTGACTCATCAGGCAGCGTCAACGACGGAGATATCATGCCCCTGCTTTTGCTCTTTGCGCTTCTGGCCATCGCCGACTTCGCCATACTGTTCTCGGTCGGCGCCAAGATTGGTCTG
This sequence comes from Salinicola sp. V024, assembly GCF_052645315.1. NCBI lineage: Bacteria > Pseudomonadati > Pseudomonadota > Gammaproteobacteria > Oceanospirillales > Halomonadaceae > Salinicola > Salinicola sp. V024. The sequence continues at coordinate 3,753 of NZ_JBQXYB010000002.1, read as the reverse complement.
CTGGCAAGCGTGCTGTGGATCGTCGCCAGTGCCGCCTTCGGCATCCATCTCATTCGCCGAGAAAGTCTGCTGACACTGCAACGCGCACGTGAGCGCATGGCGGCCGGCGAGATCCCCTCGGATGAACTCATGGCAGGCGCCTCTTTCGTCTTCGCAGGCCTTCTGCTGATGGCGCCCGGTTTTCTCTCGGACGTGATTGGACTACTGTGCCTGCTCCCAGGCAGTGGCCAGCTATGGCGGCGCTGGTCGGGCCGGAGCTCGCGCCATGCCGATGTTCGCGGCAACGATATCCCCGGTGACTGGAGTACCCATCAACGTCAGCGCGAGGATGCCGCCGATGACGGCCGCTCTCAGGATTCCACCCCGTTCATCGAGGGCGACTATCTCGGCAAGAACGATACGGACGGGCTCGGCAAGAACGACATGGACGAGGACCGTCGTCAGCGATAATTTTTTTCGCCGCGCCCTTGAAACCGGTCAACCCGACCCAATCAAGGCAGCAGCGATAGCTTTAGGCCATCAGGCCCATTAACCGGAAGGCCTAGCCTTCGCCCCTTGAGCCTGGCTCATGCGGGAATGTGCATTTGCAACATGCAACCATCAGGAGAATGTGAGCAATGAAAATCCGTCCCTTGCACGATCGCGTCATCGTACGTCGCAAAGAAGAAGAGCAGAAAACTGCCGGCGGCATCGTGCTTCCGGGCAGCGCCCAGGAAAAGCCGACGCGTGGTGAAGTCCTGGCAGTGGGCAACGGCCGCATCCTCGAGAGCGGCGAAGTGCGCGCGCTGGACGTCAAAGTCGGCGACACCGTGATTTTCAAGGAAGGTTTCGGCGTCGAGAAGCAGAAAGTCGACGGCGAAGAAGTCCTGATCATGAGCGAAAACGACATCCTGGCCGTCGTCGAAGACTGATTGGCCTGATCAACGCTCGACGATTCATCGCGATTTCACGCATTACATGATTTCACGCATTACATTAGGAAGATCGAACAATGGCAGCTAAACAAGTCAAGTTCTCCGATGATGCTCGCAAGCGCATGGCGCGCGGTGTCAACGTTCTCGCAGACGCCGTCAAGGCGACACTGGGGCCGAAGGGTCGCAATGTCGTGCTGGAAAAATCCTTCGGTTCACCGACCGTCACCAAAGACGGCGTTTCCGTCGCCAAGGAAATCGAACTGAAAGATCGGTTCGAGAACATGGGCGCCCAGATGGTTAAGGAAGTCGCTTCCAAGACCTCCGACGCTGCCGGTGACGGCACCACCACTGCTACCGTTCTGGCCCAGTCCATCGTCAACGAAGGCCTGAAAGGCGTCGCTGCCGGCATGAATCCGATGGACCTCAAGCGCGGCATCGACAAGGCCGTCATTGAAGCCGTCAAGCACATCAAGGCACTTTCCGTACCGTGCACCGACGCCAAGGCGATCGCCCAGGTGGGTACCATCTCCGCCAACGGTGACGCACGTATCGGTGAGATCATCGCCGAAGCGATGGAAAAAGTCGGCAAGGAAGGCGTCATCACCGTCGATGAAGGCCGCGGCTTCGAAGACGAGCTGGAAGTGGTCGAAGGCATGCAGTTCGATCGCGGTTATCTCTCGCCGTACTTCGTGACCAATCAGGACACCATGGCGGTCGAGCTCGAAGACCCGTACCTGCTGCTGGTCGACAAGAAGGTCGCCAACATTCGTGAACTGCTGCCGGTTCTCGAAGCTGTCGCCAAGTCGGGCAAGCCGCTGGCGATCATCGCTGAAGACATCGAAGGCGAAGCGCTGGCGACACTGGTCGTCAACAACATGCGCGGCATCGTCAAGGTCGCAGCGGCCAAGGCACCGGGCTTCGGCGATCGCCGCAAGGCCATGCTGCAGGATATCGCCATCCTCTCCGGCGGCACCGTGATTTCCGAGGAAGTCGGTCTGAGCCTCGAGCAGGCCAATCTCGACCACCTGGGCAGCGCCAAGCGCATCACCATGTCCAAGGAAAACACCACCATCATCGATGGTGCTGGCGTCGAATCCGACATCGAAGCACGCGTCGCGCAGATCCGTGCCCAGATCGAGGAAACGTCCTCTGACTACGATCGCGAGAAGCTGCAGGAACGCGTTGCCAAGCTGGCCGGCGGCGTTGCGGTCATCCGCGTCGGTGCGGCGACCGAATTCGAGATGAAAGAGAAGAAGGCTCGTGTCGAAGACGCGCTGCACTCGACTCGTGCTGCTGTCGAAGAAGGTGTCGTGCCTGGTGGCGGTACCGCTATGGTTCGTGTCTTGACCATGATCAAGGGTCTGACCGGCGACAACGAAGACCAGACTCACGGTATTGCTATCGCCCTGCGCGCCATGGAATCTCCGCTGCGCCAGATCGTGACCAACGCCGGTGAAGAAGCGTCTGTCGTCGTCAATCGTGTCAAGGACGGCGAAGGCAACTTCGGCTACAACGCACAGACCGGCGAGTACGGCGATCTGTTCGAAATGGGCGTCCTCGATCCGGCCAAGGTAACACGTACTGCGCTGCAGTCCGCGGCTTCCGTTGCCGGCTTGATGATCACCACCGAAGCCATGGTCGCCGAAGATCCGGAAGACGCACCGGCTGGTGGCGGCGGCCCGGACATGGGCGGCATGGGTGGTATGGGCGGCATGATGTAAGACGACGAAGTCGTCCAGGTACCATTACCTGACCGGGCCTCAAGCCCACTGTGGTCACTGACTCGCTAGGGTCGGTGGCCACGGGCAGCAGGATCCGAAACCCGATATTCGAGCTGAAACAGTTCAGGTATCGGGTTTTTTATGGCCTGAATCTAGAACGCTTTTTTCACTCATTCCCGCCGGCGCGTTATTGCGCTTACTCATTCAGCTAGCCCCCGTGGAGAGACATGACCTGTCTCTCGACTCGTCGTATCGAACGTCATTTATTTATATCAATAACCATAGCGGCAATCGCTTACATGCATCTAATTTTCGGGCTAATGCGTACCCCTCTCGACGCCAGTAAATTAAAGTAGGTGCTGTCTCGGGAGCTACAATATGTCAACTCGTTATTTCGTTCGCGCAGTCAATCCCAACTCATTGGAGGAACACTTCGTGGTTGCCGATTTCCATCAGAACGGCGCCTGCGTCAATGTCTACTTCAACCGGCCGGCCGCGCAGGAAGAAACCAGATGGTTAAATCGCCGTCACCATCGTCAGCAGCTCAAAGATGCGCACTACTTTTGCCTAGATGGCTCAGGGTCATTGACGATCTTTCCCCCTCAGATCGAGGCAACTGCTGCCCATGATGCCCAAGTTGGTGATATTTCCCCCCAGTCGGCACCCAGTGCGCCTCATTCGGTGGAATTCTGCGACGCTGGCGACCGACCGTCGAATGCCTCGGCGTCGTGGGAAACACGAGAAGATATCCTGCATAACCTGTCGAGACGTCGACTGGTCCGATAGAAGTCTGGTATTGCCCCATTCCTGAATGGCGTGGCCATCAGGATCTCCCAAGTCGTTTCCGAAGCCTAAGAAAAATTAAACTTTTCAGGCTTTCTGCCGTTCAACTGTCAGCAGATGACGAGAGTCAGTGCGTGTTGGCCCCTTCGCGTCGGCCGACTCGTCTCGATAGGGCAGATAAAGGGAATGCAATGGGAATGACGTCGAGTGTAGTGGTCCAATGACACCGGACATCAGCATAGGTGGTAATCTTGCCACCATTAGCGAGGTGTCTGATGAGCAGGAAACGACGATCTTTTACGCCGGAATTCAAGCAGGAAGCAGCCTGTGTGGTG